>NZ_SMBV01000003.1:0-441670 GCF_004346515.1 Curtobacterium sp. PhB191 | reverse complement strand
GCGTCCACTTTGTGGTTCCCGACAGACGATCGGGAATCAAACTGAATACACCGCTCTGCCCATTCGTGGGCAGCAGCCGGAACATGTTTGAGACCGTGATTCATGGTCGAAAGTGTTCCGGTGGTCATAGCGAGAGGGAAACGCCCGGTCACATTCCGAACCCGGAAGCTAAGCCTCTCAGCGCCGATGGTACTGCAAGGGGGACCTTGTGGGAGAGTAGGACGCCGCCGGACTTAACGTAGGCAACACCAGGGAACCCCTGACCAGCACTGGTCAGGGGTTTTCTGCGTTTCCGGGCTGAGCCGTAGGATCAGCCGACGACGGAGGAACGATGACCGAAGCCTGGCCGGCACTGCCCGAGGGTTCCCGCTTGGCACTGCGGGAGATCCTCATCCACGGCACGCTCTCGCGGGCGGAGATCGCACGGTCGCTCGGGCTGTCGCGCGCGAGCTTGACCCGGGCGATGCGGATCCTCGTGGCACACCGGCTCGTGGTCGAGGTCGGTACCGACGTTCGTGGCGCCACCGGTCGGCCGTCGGAGCTGCTGCAGTCGAGTTCGGGGCAGTGGGAGTTCCTCGGCGTCAAGCTGACCCGGGAGCGCCTGTACGCCGCGGTGACCGACCTGGGCGGGCGGGTCCTCGCCCTGCACGAGGAGACCGTCCCGTCGACCGTGCCGGAAGACCTGGCCGACCAGATCAGCACCGTGCACGAGCGCCTCCGTGCCGTGCACCCTGCGATCTGTGCCGTCGGGGTGTCCCTGCCCGGTGACGTCCTCAGCCGGGGCGGAGAGGCCGTCGTGGCGTCGTCGCCGTTCCTCGGGTGGACCGACGTCGCGTTCGCCCGGATGGTCCGGGAGCGAACCGGGCTCGCAGCGTTCACGGCGAACGACGTCCACGCCCTGACCGTCAAGGAGCACTGGTTCGGTGCCGGCGCCGGTCGCGGGTCGATGGCCCTGGTCACCGTGGGTGAGGGACTCGGCCTCGGGCTCATCGTGAACGGGCAGGTGTCCACCGGCGAGCACGGGCGACTCGGTCGGATCGGGCACCTTCCGGTCCTCGGTGGTGGGCCCGACTGTGGCATCGGGCACGCGGGGTGTGCCTCGAGCTACCTGCCGAGCCCGGTCATCGTGCGGAACGCCGGGCGCGAGGGCTCGTCGTACGAGCAGGTCGTCGAGCTCGCGCGGAACGGTGACGAGCAGGCCGTGTCAGCGTTCGAGGACGCCGGGCGAGCACTCGGTGTCGTCCTGGCCACCGCGGTGCACATCGCCGACCCTGCCGCGATCGTCCTGACCGGCGACGGGCTGCCGGTGTACGACCTGGCACGGACCACGGTGGACGAGTCGCTCCGTGCGGCCCTGGCGCCGTACCGGCAGCCGGTGACCGTCGAGGTGCAGCCGTTCGAGTTCTCGGAGTGGGCGCGAGCGGGGGCGGTCCTCGCGATCCGGCAGCTGCTCGAGACCTGATGCGGCACCACTGACAGTGTGTTAGTTACACACGTTGACAAACACCGCCGGAGACGGGAGGCTGGTGCGGTCCACCCATCGAAGGAGATGCCGTGACCGCTGCCCCCACCGTCCCGTGGCCGACCGACGGCCTGTCGTTCGGCGGCGACTACAGCCCTGAACAGTGGCCGCGCGAGGTCTGGCTCGAGGACGTCCGCCTGATGCGCGAGGGCGGGGTGAACCTGGTCACGATCGGGGTCTTCTCGTGGGCGCTGCTCGAGCGGTCGCCGGGGGAGTACACCTTCGACTGGCTCGACGACGTCATCGCCCTGCTGCACGACAACGGCATCGCCGTGGACCTCGCGACGCCGACCGCCGCCCCGCCGAACTGGCTGCTGACCGCCCACCCAGAGGTGCTGCCGGTGGACGCCACGGAGCGACGGGAGCGCCCGGGCGGACGCCTCGGGTGGTGTGCGGCGTCGACGGTCTTCCGCGAGCACGCCCTGCGGATCGTCGGCGCCCTGGCCGAACGGTACGGCCACCACCCCGCGGTGCGGCTGTGGCACGTGAGCAACGAGCTCGGTGGCGGGAACGGCCGCTGCTACTGCGAGGAGTCGGCAGCGGACTTCCGACGCTGGCTCGCCGACCGGTACGGGGACGTCGACACCGCGAACGCCGCGTGGGGAACGGCCTTCTGGGGGCACACCTACACGTCCTTCGACGAGGTCTCACCCCCGCGTGGCGTCGGCGGCGCACCGAACCCCGGCCTCTTCCTGGACTTCGAGCGGTACTCGTCCGACGCCCTGCTCCGGCACTTCGACGCCGAGAAGGCCGTCATCGAGCAGCACTCGGACGTCCCCGTCACGACGAACTTCATGGTCGGTGCGGGATCGCAGGTCGTCGACTACGCCGCGTGGGCGAAGCACGTCGCGATCCCGGCGAACGACCACTACACGCTCGTCGACGACCCGCACCGCGAGCAGGACCTCGCCCTCGCCGCTGACCGGATGCGCGGCATCACCGCCGGCCGCACCCCGTGGTTGCTCATGGAGCACTCGACGGGCGGCCCGAGCTGGCAGCAGCGCAACCGGGCGAAGGAACCGGGCGAGATCCTGCGCAACTCGCTCGTGCACGTCGCCCGTGGGTCCGACGGCGCACTGTTCTTCCAGTGGCGGGCATCCACCGCGGGGGCCGAGCAGTTCCACTCCGCGATGGTCCCGCACGCCGGCACCCGCACCCGGATCTGGCGCGAGGTCGTCGCGCTCGGCCGGGCACTCCGCGACCTCGCCCCCGTGCAGGGCAGCCGCGTCGAGCCGGCCCGGGTCGCGATCGTCGTCGACGAGCCGTCCGGCTGGGCGCTACAGTCCGGGCTGAAGCCGCACCGAGCGCTGCGGTACTCGCGAGAGCTCCGTGCCTGGTACGCCGCGTTCCACGACCGACAGGTGCTCACCGACGTCGTGCCCTCGGACGCCGACCTCGACGGCTACGACGTGGTCGTCGTCCCCACGATGCTCATCGTCGACGACGCCACCGCCGCACGGATCGCCGCGGTGGTCGACCGCGGTGCGACCCTCATCGTCACCTACCTGTCCGGCGTCGCCGACGAGACCTCCCGCATCCGCTCCGGCGGCTACCCGGGCGCGTTCCGGCACGTGCTCGGCGCCTGGAGCGAGGAGTTCACCCCGCTGCAGCGCGACGAGACCCGCACGCTCGACGACGGCGGGACCGTCACCGACTGGGCCGAGGCCGTGGTGGTCGACGACGCCGATGTCGTGCTCCGGTACACGGACGGTCCGCTCGCGGACCGCGCAGCGGTCACCCGCCGCGCCGTCGGCGGCGGCGCCTGGTACGTGTCCGCGATGCTGCCTGCCCAGAGCACCCAGCGGCTCGTGGACCGGGTCATCGAGGAGCGCGCGCTCCCGCGGACGGTCACCGCGCCTCCCGGCCTGGAGGCGGTGCGCCGCGTCCACGACGACGGTTCCGTGTTCCTGTTCCTCGTCAACCACCGCGCGGACGACGTGACGGTCGTCGCGTCCGGTACGGACCTGCTCGACGGTTCCGGCCACGGGCCGGAGACCGTCGTGCCCGCCGGTCGCGTCCGCGTCCTGCGCGAGGAGCGTGCGTCGTGACCGTCGTGGACCGCGATCCGGCGCCGGCGCTCGCACTCGACGGACGGCAGGTGCAGGTCCTGCGCGGCGGCGGGGTGTCGCTCGTGCTGGCGACCGCCGACGACGGACTGCCCGAGGTGCTGCACTGGGGCCGCGACGTCGGACCCGTCACGGACGGCGACGGCGCCGAACTGCTGCTCGCGCTCGGACGGCCGCTCGGACCGAGCGCCCTCGATGCGGCCTGGCCACTGACCGTGCTGCCGACCGAACGCGACGGGTGGGAGGGACGACCCGCGATCGCCGGGCACGTCGACGGGCTGCCGCTCGTGCCGCGGTGGCGCGACGTCGAGGTGACCGCGGAACCGGGCGCGCTGGTCGTGACCGCGGTGTCCGACGAACTGCTGCTGCGGAGTGCCTTCCGGCTCGACGCCGCGGGGGTGCTGCGCGTCGGGCACACCGTGACCAACGGGGCCGCCGTGCCCGTGCACCTGCAGGCACTCGAGGCGACGATGCCCGTGGGCGAACGGGTCGGCGAGGTGCTCGACCTGGCCGGTCGCTGGACCCGGGAGCGCACCCCGCAGCGCCGGACCCTGACCGCCGGCAGCCATGCGCGGGAGAGCCGCCGCGGTCGCACCGGCCACGACGCCCCGACGCTGCTCGTGCTCGGGACGCCGGGGTTCTCGGACGCTTCCGGTGAGGTCTGGGGCGTGCACCTGGCCTGGAGCGCCGACTCGGTGCACCGGTACGACCTGCTCGCCGAGGCGCGACCGCTGCTCGGCGCCGGGGAACTCCTGCGCGCCGGCGAGGTGGTCCTCGGGCAGGGGGAGTCCTTCGCCGCGCCGGACGCCGTCTTCGTCTGGAGCGACGCCGGGCTCGACGGCCTGTCCGACCGGCTGCACGACTCGCTCCGCAGCCGCCCCGGCCACCCGAAGCGCCCCCGGCCGGTGGTACTCAACACGTGGGAGGCCGTCTACTACCGGCAGGGCCTCGCGCCCCTGGTCGCCCTGGCCGAGACCGCAGCGGACATCGGCGTCGAGCGGTTCGTGCTCGACGACGGCTGGTTCCTCGGACGGCGCTCGGACTCGACGTCGCTGGGGGACTGGCGCGTCGACCCGACGGTGTGGCCGGACGGCCTCGGGCCGCTCGTCGACCGGGTCCGCGGACTCGGCATGGAGTTCGGGCTGTGGTTCGAACCCGAGATGGTGAGCCCGGTGTCCGAGCTCGCGGCGGCGCACCCCGAGTGGCTGCTGCAGCGCCCCGAGGACGACGTCCGCACCTGGCGGAACCAGTACGTGCTCGACATGGCGAACCCGCTCGCGCGGGCCCACGTGCTCGAGGCGATGTCCGCCGTGATCGGGGCACACCACGTCGACTTCGTGAAGTGGGACCAGAACCGCGACATCGTGCATGCGGTCCACGCCGGACATGCCGGCATCGACGCGCACACCCGCGGGGTCTGGACGCTGATGGACGCCCTGCGCGCCCGGCACCCGTGGCTCGAGATCGAGGCGTGCGCGAGCGGCGGCGCCCGCGTGGACCTCGGCGTGCTGGAGCGCACCGACCGGGTGTGGCCGTCGGACTCGAACGACGCGTTCGAACGCCTGCCGATCCAGCGGTGGACCGAGGCACTGCTGCCGCTCGAGCTGATCGGCTCGCACGTCGGCCCCGAGGTCTCACACACCACCGGCCGGCACCTCGACCTGGACTTCCGGATGGCGGTGTCGCTGTTCGGTTCCGCCGGCATCGAGACCGACGTCACCCGGCTGTCCCCGACGGAGCTCGACCGGCTGCGGGCGTGGACGGCGTTGTACAAGCGGGAGCGCGGGCTGCTGCACACCGGCCGGCTGCGGCACCTGGAGCTCGGCGACCCCGGGCTCGTGGCGACCTCGGTCGTGGCCGTCGACCGGTCGCGGGCGCTGGTGCGGGTCGCACGGACCGAGACCGGGCCGCAGTCGCTGCCGGTGCCGTTGCGGATGCGGGGGCTCGACCGGGCTCGGCGCTACCGGCTCGCCCCCGTCGCGGGGCTGCGGGTGCCGCACGGACTCGACATGGTGCCGCCGGCGTGGCTCGTGCGCGGGCACCTGGAACTGTCGGGCGCGGTGCTCGAGGACGTCGGGGCGCGGCTGCCGCTGCTGGCTCCCGCGACCGCCATCGTGTTCGAGCTGCACGCCCTCGACTGACGCGACCCTGCCTGCCGCCGTCGGCCTGCCTGCCGCCGTCGGCCCGCCGGCCGCCGACGGCCGGCTGGCGTCGGCCGTCGGCCGTGGTCGGGCAGGCGCGGCCGGCGAGCGGGCGGAACATCCCGGTTCGTGGCGTGCGCACGCGGGTGTTTCGCCCGCTCGGCGGGACGGCGCGGCCGTGTTGGTGCGCTGACGGTTCTGGTTCGCGATCTCGCAGGATCGTGAACCAGAACCGTCACGCCGCTGGCGGAACCCGTCCCCGCCCGAGCGCCGGGCTCGTCAGGGGAGGAGCGAGCCCGCGTGACGGAGGACGAACGGGCCGACGAGCGCCTCGGCGTCGATGCCCGGCGCACCCGTCACCGTGAAGGTCACCGACTCGCCGGCCAGCAGGGACACCAGCCCGTCGTCGACCCGAGCGGCGGGGTCCACGCGGTCCGGGAACAGCGAGACGTCCCGTGCGTAGGACGTCGCCGTCACCGTGACGACCGCCCCGTCGTCCGTCGCCGTGACCGACGTGGACAGCGGCGAGCGGGCGAGCACCTGGTCGACGACCTCGGCGAAGTCGAACACCGTGCGGGTTCCGGCTCCGGTGACGACGAGCACCTCGGACCCGGAGTCCCCGGGCACGGCGAGCGAGGCCGGCAGCGTGACCCGGTCGGCGTCGGCGGGCGCGGCGGCCAGCGAGAACGACGACGAGTCGAGCACCGTGCCGTCGAACGCGACGCGGGAGACCGTGACCTCGTCGGCGACCGGCGCGCCGGACGCGTTCACGAGCACGACGTCGAGCCCACCAGCGGCGCCGGCGGCGCCGGCGGCGCCAGCAGCCCCGGCAGCAGACGGCTGCACGGTCAGCAGCACCGGCTGGTAGGCCTGCCGCACCGCGTACCAGACGGGCTTCCGGATGCCCGCGTGGTCGACGAGCGCCCAGGACACCACGGGCCAGTCGTCGTTGAGCTGCCAGACGATCATCCCGGTGTTGTCGGGCGTGCGGGACCGGAACCACTCCATGCCGAAGCGGATCGCGTGCGCCTGGTTGAGCTGCGACGCCCAGTGCCAGTCCTCGATGCTCGCCGGCGTCGGCAGGTGCCCGCGCATGCCGTCGGCGAGCTTCCGGTTGCCCTGGTCGGCCTTCTGGTGCACGAGCATCTCGTGGCCGTCGGGGTCGAGCGGCTCGTCGTGCACCACCGCGGTGAGGGTCGACCAGGCGGGCGGCCCCTGGAACCCGAACTCCGCCACGAACCGCGGGTTCCAGCCGGCGTAGGCCCGGTAGTCGAGCCGGTTCCAGACGTCCCAGATGTGCACGCTGCCGTTCCGCTCGTCGTTCGGCGACAGGTACTCGTCGAACGAGAACGGGCTGCCCGGCGTGTACGGACGGGTCGGGTCGAGCTCGGCGACGATCGCGGGCAGGAGCGAGCGGTAGTAGCCGTTGCCCCAGGTCCGGCCGACGAGCGACGGCCGCCAGCCCCATTCGGCGTACGCGACGAGGTTCTCGTTGTTGCCGTTCCACACCACGAGCGACGGGTGCGGGCTGAGCCGGGTGACGGCTTCGCGGACCTCGGGCTCGACCTCATCGGCGAGCCAGGGCTCCTCGGCGTAGGCGGCGCAGGCGAACAGGAAGTCCTGCCAGACGAGCACGCCGAGCTCGTCACACCGGTCGTACAGGTCGTCGGACTCGTAGATCCCGCCGCCCCAGATGCGGAGCAGGTTGACGTTCGCCTCGATCGCGTCGTCGATCCGGTCGGCGTAGCGCTCGGGCGTCATCTCGGTCAGGTACGCGTGGTCGGGGATCCAGTTCGCGCCCCGCACGATCACGGGCCGGTCGTTCACCCGGAGCAGGAACGGGGCTCCACCGGCGTCGGCGGCGGTGTCGAGCGTCACGGTGCGGAACCCGATGCGGCCGGTCCAGACGTCGTCGCCGACCTCGACCCGGACGTCGTACAACGGCTGGTCGCCCTCGCCGCGCGGCCACCAGACGGCGACGTCGGGGACCTCGAGCCGCACGACGGCGGAGCCGTCGACGACGGCGCGCACGCTGGTGACGGACGTCGCGCCCGGCGCGGACGGGCGGCCGGGAGGCACGGTGCCGGACCCGACGGGCGTCGCCGCCGCCTCGGTGCCGCTCGCGCCGGGGGCGGACGTGCTCTGCTCGGCCAGGGCGGCGCCGTGGCCGTCGGCCCCGCCGAGGGTGACGTGCGGGGTCAGGGTGACCCGCGCCTCCAGGCCGGGCCGACCGGACACCCCTGCGACCGGAGCCGACCCGATGTGCTGGGAGAAGGCCCCGGTGGAACCTGCGGACTCGACGTCGACGTGCGCGGTGAGCACGCCGGTGGTGCCGTCGACGTCGACCAGGGGGCGGACGGCCGCGATGCGGGCGCCGCTCCACGACTCGATGCCGATCGACTTCCAGATGCCGCTCGTGGCGACGTCGATGCCCCAGTCCCAGCCGAAGTTCGACGCGTTCTTGCGGAGTGCGTTGTACGGGTGGTGGTTGACGTGGGGGAGTTCGCCGCCGTGCAGGGCGGACAGTCGCTCGGCCGCGGGGACCGGGGCGTCGAAGGTGATCACGAGCTCGTTCGTGCCGGGGCGCAGCAAGTGCCCGACGGGGAACCGGTACGCGCGGTGCTGGTTCGCGGTGGTGGCGACGACGATGCCGTTCAGTTCGATCGTCGCGAGGGTGTCGAGTCCGTCGGCGACGAGGTCGTGGCGGGCGTGCGTGGTCGGGCCCGTGCCGGTCTCGCCCGACCACGCGAAGGTGCGGCGGTACCGCCACACCGTGTCGCCGATCCACTGGGTCGCGGCCTCGTTGTCGCCGTCGAACGGGTCGGGGATCCGGCCCGCCCGCAGCAGGTCGGTGTGCACGCAGCCGGGGACGATCGCGGCGACCGGCTCCCGGTGCGCATCGGCCTGTGCCGGGCCGTGCACCGCCTCGACCGTCCACGTGCCGTCCAGGGTGGTCCGCTCCATTGCGTCTCCTCAATCGTGACGGGGCCGTGACCCGACCCCTTGACCGCCTTAGTTTACGCGTGTAACAATCACGCTCACAACGTGGATCCTGCGACGACGCAGACCGAGAGGACAACGATGTTCAACCCAACCCGTTCACGGCTCGCCATCGGCGCCGCCGTCCTCCTCGCCGCCGGCCTCGCGCTGAGCGGCTGCAGCGCGAGCGGCAACGCCAGCACGAAGGACGACGCCGCCTCGACCCTGGTCGCCTACACCGGACAGTCCGGCGACTACCAGATCAACTTCAACCCGTGGTCGCCGTCCAACATCGGCGGCGTCGGCACGATCTACGAGTCGCTGTTCTTCATCACCAACGTCAACACGAACGACCCGAAGCCGCTGCTCGGCAAGTCGTACGAGTGGAACACCGACGGCACGCAGCTCACCATCACACTGCGCGACGGGGCGACCTGGAGCGACGGCGAGCCCTTCACCTCGAAGGACGTCGTGTTCACGCTCGACATGCTCAAGAAGCAGAAGGCCCTCAACTCGATCGGCTACGACGGCACCGCGAAGGCCGACGGCGACTCCAAGGTCGTCGTCACCTTCGACAAGCCGTCGTTCGTGCTCGGCCCGAACCTGCTCGGCAAGACCTGGATCGTGCCCGAGCACCTGTGGAAGGACATCGACCCGACCACCGACGTCGTGCGCGAGCCCGTCGGCACCGGTCCGTACACGCTCGGCACCTTCAAGGCGCAGGCCTTCACCCTCGAGGCGAACAAGAAGTACTGGGACGGCGCCCCCGCCGTGAAGACCATCCGCTACCTGTCGCTCTCCGGCAACACCGCCGGCGCCGACGCGCTCAAGCAGGGCTCGATCGACTGGCAGACCGGCCCGGTGCCGAACATGGACGACATCGCCGGCAACTACAACGGCTACGACGGCATCACCGTCGGGCAGAACCAGATGGCGCTGCTCACCTGCGCGAACACCGACCTCGGCTGCACCGGCCCGCAGACCGACCCGGCCGTGCGTCACGCCATCGCCGACGCGATCAACCGCAAGCAGCTCAACTCGCTGGCGTTCGAGAACACCGCGAGCGAGATCTCGCCGACCTTCGCGCTCACCACGACGCAGAAGGACACCATCTCGAAGGACATCGAGCCGGCCGTGATGCCGGAGACCGCCGACAAGGCCGCCGCCGCGTCGTCGCTCGAGGGCGCCGGGTGGAAGAAGGGCTCGGACGGCATCTACGCCAAGGACGGCAAGAAGCTGTCCCTGACCGTCGAGGTCGTCACCGGCTGGACCGACTACATCACCGCGATCGACACGATGACGCAGCAGCTCAAGGCCGCGGGCATCGAGCTCAAGGCGCAGCAGTCGTCGTGGAATGAGTGGACCGACAAGAAGACCAAGGGCAACTTCGAGCTCGCCATCGACTCGCTCGGCCAGGGCCCGACGGCGAACCCGTACTACCTGTACAACAACTACTTCACGACGGCGAACACCGCGAAGGTCGGTGCTGCAGCCCCGATGAACATCTCGCGCTACAGCAACCCCGACGTGGACAAGGCCATCGCGAAGCTCGCCACGATCAACCCCGAGGACACCGCCGCGACGCAGCCGGAACTCGACACGATCCAGCAGCACATCGTCGAGGACCTGCCGTACATCCCCGTGATGACCGGCGGCACGACGAGTGAGTTCCACGCGGCGAAGTTCACCGGCTGGCCCACGAAGGACGACCTCTACGCCTTCCCGGCGGTCTGGGCGAGCCCGGACAACGCCGAGATCTTCAAGGCACTGAAGCCGGCGAAGGGCTGACCACGATGGGATCGCGACCGAGGAGCACTCGACGATGACCTACTTCCTGCGCAAGATCGGCTTCTACATCGTCGCGCTGTGGGCGGCACTGACGCTGAACTTCATCATCCCGCGGCTGCTGCCCGGGAACCCGGTGGACATCCTGCTCGCCAAGCTCCAGCAGCGCGGCGGGCAGGTGACCCCGGCGACACGGCAGGCGTACGAGCTGCTCCTCGGTGGCGATTCCTCGGAGCCGCTGATCTCCCAGTACGGCCACTACCTGGTCAACGTGTTCCGCGGTGACCTCGGGGTGTCCGTCAGCTACTTCCCGGCCCCCGTCACCGAGGTCATCGCGAGCTCGCTGCCGTGGACCATCGCCCTGGTCGGCATCGCCACCATCCTGGCCGCCATCATCGGGGTCGGCCTCGGTGCCTTCGTCGGCTGGCGTCCGGGCACCTGGCTCGACTCGTTCGTGCCGGCCACCACCCTGCTCGCCGCGGTGCCGTACTTCTGGCTCGCGCTGATCCTGGTGTACTTCTTCGCCACCGGCATCCACCTGTTCCCGGCGCAGGGCGGCTACGACGTCATCCTGACGCCGGGGTTCAACTGGGACTTCATCGCCTCGGCGATCCAGTACGGGGTGCTGCCGGCCGTGACGATCGTGCTCGCATCGCTGGGCGGCTGGCTGCTCGGCATGCGCAACATGATGGTGTCGACGCTGTCCGAGGACTACATCACCACCGCCCAGGCCAAGGGGCTGTCCGACGGCAAGATCCTGCGGAACTACGCCGCCCGGAACGCCGTCCTGCCCTCGGTCGCCGGCTTCGCGATCTCCCTCGGGTTCATCGTGTCCGGCTCCGTCGTCACCGAGCAGGTGTTCTCGTACCCGGGCATCGGGTCGAAGCTGCTGTCCGCCGTGACCAACAACGACTACGCGCTCATGCAGGGGATCTTCCTGTTCATCACCCTGGCGGTCCTCGGCGCGAACCTCGTCGTCGACCTGCTGTACGGGCTCATCGACCCGCGGACGCGGGCGCGGAGCTAGGGAGGACACGCCATGACCAACATCCAGCAGGACACCGAACCCACCATCGGCGCACTCGCCGAGGAAGCCGACGCCGGGTCGACGCGGAGCATCGCCACGGCCCGAGCGTCACGACCGAAGGGCGGCATCCGCCGATTCCTGCCGACCCTGACCCCGTGGCTCATCACCGGCATCGCGCTCGTCGCCGGCGTCACGCTGTTCGGCGTCGTCGGGCCGCTGCTCGTCGGCGACCCGACCACCATCCGCGACTCCGGACTGCAGGGACCGAGCGGCGAGAACCTGCTCGGGACGACCCAGACCGGGCAGGACGTGCTCGCCCAGCTCGCCTACGCCACCCGCGGCAGCCTGCAGATCGGCCTGATCGTCGGCGTCCTCGCCACGGTGCTGTCCGCGTTCTTCGGGATCCTGGGCGCCTACCTGGGCGGGATCATGGACGAGGCGTTCTCGCTGTTCTCGAACGTGTTCCTCGTCATCCCCGGCCTGCCGCTCGTCATCGTCATCTCGGGCCTGGTCCCGCGTGAGGCCCGCGGGCTCTGGACCATCGCCGTCGTCCTCGCGATCACCTCGTGGGCAGGGTCGGCCCGGGTCCTGCGGGCGCAGACGATGTCGATCCGCAACCGCGACTACGTCTCCGCCGCCCGTGTCGCCGGCGAACGACCCTGGCGGGTCATCGCCGTCGAGATCCTGCCGAACCTGCTGCCCGTCCTGGCGTCGCAGTTCGTGTTCGCGGTGATCGCCGCGATCCTCGGGGAAGCGGGATTGTCGTTCCTCGGCCTCGGGGCGTCGAACTCGTCGACCCTCGGCACCATGCTCTTCTACGCCCAGAACGGCTTCGCGCTGGCGAACGGCGCCTGGTGGTGGTTCGTGCCGCCCGGCCTGCTCATCGCCCTGCTCGGCATGGGCCTGTCCCTGGTGAACTTCTCGATCGACGAGGTCATCAACCCGCGACTCGCGAACGTGCGCGCCCAGCGGCGGCGCGAACGTCGCGCCAAGCGGGCCGCCCGCGCCTCGCGGTCCGCACGCACCACGAAGGAGTTCGTCCGATGAGTGCCGAAGCCGTGCTGACGATCGACCACCTCGACGTCGTCTACGAGACCGAACACCCCGTGCACGCCGTCAAGGACGTGTCGCTCACCCTGGCGCCCGGCGAGATCCTCGGGCTCGCGGGGGAGTCCGGCTGCGGCAAGACGACCCTGGCCTACGCCATCACCCGGTTGCACCGACCGCCGGCGAAGGTCGCCTCGGGCAGCATCACGTTCCACGACCGGGACGGCACCGACATCGACCTGCTCGGGCTGCCGCACGAGCAGCTGCGGGCCGTGCGCTGGTCGAAGCTGTCGATGGTGTTCCAGGGCGCGATGAACGCCCTCAACCCGGTCACCACCATCCGGGCGCAGCTCGACGACGCCCTGAAGGAACACCGGCGCGACCTGTCCCGCAAGGAGCGGCGTGCGATCGCCGAGGACGCCCTGAGCCGCGTCGGCGTCGACCCGTCCCGCATCACCGCGTACCCGCACGAGCTGTCCGGCGGCATGCGGCAGCGCGTGATGATCGCGATGGCCATGCTGCTCGAACCGCAGATCATGATCATGGACGAGCCCACCACCGCACTCGACGTCGTGGTGCAGCGCGAGATCCTGCGCGAGATCGTCCGCCTGCGCGACGAGCTCGGGTTCGCCGTCGTGTTCATCACGCACGACCTGCCGCTGCTGCTCGAGATCAGCGACCGCATCGCGATCATGCTGCGCGGCGAGGTCGTCGAGTGCGACCGGGCCTCGGTCATCCAGCACAACCCGAAGCACCCCTACACGCAGAAGCTGCTGCAGTCGTTCCCGAGCCTGTCGGGGGAGCGCGGCGCGTTCATCCGCTCCGGCGTCGACGACCACGCGGCAGCAGTCCACGAGGAGATCCGATGACCAGCGTGACCGTCAGCCACCTCGGCAAGGACTTCCACACCCGCAAGGGCCTGAAGCGCACCACCCTGCACGCCGTCGACGACGTGTCGTTCGAGCTGCTGCCCGGGAAGACCGTGGCGTTGGTGGGGGAGTCCGGCTCGGGCAAGTCCACCATCGCCCGGATGCTCGCCAAGCTCGAGAGCACCACCCGCGGCTCGATCGACGTGCGGCTCGAGGACGGCACACCCGTCGTCGGCAGCATGTACCGCCGGCACGTGCAGATGGTGTTCCAGGACCCCTTCGCGTCACTCAACCCGTTCCACTCGATCGAGCACCACATCGCCCGGCCGCTCCAGCTGCACCACCGAGCCCGGGGCGCCGACGAGACCGCCGAGAAGGTGCGGGAACTGCTCGGCCGCGTCAACCTCGACGAGGACTTCGCGAGCCGCCGCCCGCACGAGCTCTCCGGCGGGCAACGGCAGCGCGTCGCCATCGCCCGCGCACTCGCCCCCGGGGCCCAGGTGCTCATCGCCGACGAACCGGTGTCGATGCTCGACGTGTCGATCCGGCTCAGCGTGCTCAACCTGATGGGCCGCCTGCAGCGCGAGGACCACCTCGCCGTGCTGTACATCACGCACGACCTGGCGACCGCACGGCACTTCTCCGACGAGATCCTGGTGCTCTACCGCGGCCGGGTCGTCGAACGCGGGCCGTCCGACGCCGTCATCCTCGACCCGCAGCACGACTACACCCGACTGCTCGCCGAGGCGGCCCCCGACCCGGAGCGCACTGACCGCAAGGTGACCTCGGGCAGCGCTCTCGACCGCTCGAAGATCGACAACACCACCTGCTACGACCACGGCGTCGGGGCGTGGGTGTCGAGCGAGCCGGCACCGGTCGGCGCACGGTGAGCGGAGCCTTCGCCGACTGGGGCACCCCCGGATTCTCGGCACGGTTCCGGATCGGCGACGACCAGCCCGCGGCACTCGTGTCGTTCGTGGCGAGCGGTGGCGCGCTCGCCGACGGTCCCGACGATCCGCAGCCCCTGGTGGAGCTGACGACGATCGGACACGGGCGGTTCCCGGGCGGGTACCGGCACGTGGACTCCACGGCCGGGGCGCGACTGCGCCCCGTGTCGTGGCGTGTGTCCGACGACGCGACCGATCCGTGGTTCCGGATCGTGCAGGCGGACGCGGCCACGGGCCTCCAGGTCGAGTAGGTGTTCCGGGCGCGCGCCGACGTCCCGGGCTTCCAGACGTGGACCGAGGTGTCCGCCGACGACGGCGAGCACGTCGTGGACTTCGTGTCGTCGTTCGCGACCGGGGCGTTCCTGACCGACTCCGGGGTCGGCGTCGACGACCTCGCCCTCGTGCACGCGGACAACGACTGGGCCGCCGAGAGCCGGTGGCGGACCGATCCGCTGCGGTCGATCGGACTCGCAGCGATCGACCGCGAGGCGCAGCACCACCCACCCCGCAGCCGCGCCGTCGTGCAGAACCGGGGGTCGTGGTCGACGGGCGAGGCACTGCCGATCGGGGTGTTGCAGACGGACAGCGCTGTGCCGACTCCGTACGCGCTGGTCTGGCAGGTCGAGCACAACGGGCCGTGGTTGTACGAGCTCGGCGAGACCCGACGGCACGCGTACGTGCTGCTGAGCGGACCGACCGACCAGGAACACCAGTGGACGGCCGTCGTCGCTCCGGGGCAGCCGTTCGTGTCCGTGCCGGTCTCGGTGGGGATCGCCGGCTCGGTCGGTGGGGCGTTCGAGGTGCTCACGGCGCAGCGTCGGGCGTTCCGGCACGTGCGCGAGGCCGATCGAGCCCTGCCGCTCGTGTTCAACGACTACATGAACACGCTCATGGGCGACCCGACCACCGAGAAGCTGCTGCCGTTGATCGACGCCGCTGCCGACGCCGGAGCGGACCTGTTCTGCATCGACGCCGGCTGGTACGCCGAGGGGCACTGGTGGGACACCGTCGGAGCCTGGGAGGAAGCTACGTCGCGGTTCCCGACCGGGCTCGGGTTCGTCATCGACCACATCCGGTCGCGGGGGATGCAGGCGGGGCTCTGGCTCGAGCCCGAGGTCATCGGCATCCACTCGCCGCTGGCCGCGACCCTGCCGGACGACGCCTTCGTGCACCACCACGGCGTGCGGGTCGCCGAGCACGGACGGCACCTGCTCGACCTCCGGTCACCGGCCGCGCGGGCACACCTGGACTCCGTCGTCGATCGACTGGTCGGGTCGCTCGGCGTGACGTTCTTCAAGATGGACTACAACACGATGACGGGGCCGTGGGACGGCTCGGTCTCGGCTGGCAGAGCGCTGCTCGACTGGCTCGACGACGTGCAGGCCCGCTACCCGTCGCTGCTCATCGAGAACTGCGCCTCGGGAGCGATGCGCGCCGACTCCGCGATGCTGTCCCGGTTGCACATGCAGTCGACCTCGGACCAGCAGGACCCGGTGCTGTCGGCGTCGATCGCGGCTGCTGCCCCCGCCGCGATGCTGCCCGAGCAGGCCGGGAACTGGGCCTACCCGGCACCGTCGATGTCGCCCGACCTGTTCGACCTGTCGCTCGTGAACGGGGTGCTCGGGCGGATGTACCTGTCGGGCTACCTGAACGAGATGTCGTCGGCGCAGCGTGCGGTGGTCGGGGACGCCATCGCCGCACACCGGACAGTGCTCGAGGTCATCGAGTCGTCGGTGCCGGAGTGGCCGCTCGGGCTGCCGGCATGGGAGGACCCCTGGCTCGCGCTCGGCCTGCGCGCTGCATCGGGCGATCTGTACTTGTCGGTGTGGTCGCTGCCCGGTGCGTCGGGATCGGTGTCGTTGCCGCTGCCGGGCTTCGCCGGGCAGGCGGTCGTCGTCGAGCCGCTGTTCCCCACGGCGCTCGGGTCGTGGTCCGTGGCGTGGGACGCCGCCTCGGGCTCGCTCGAGGTCGCCAACGGCGGGGCGACCCCCACAGCGCGGGTGCTGCGCGTCCGACCGGAGGGGGCGGACGCGGAGTACTGAGCGGGGCGCGCGTCGCGATGGCAGGGCGCGCGTCGGAGCGGTCGGGAGGCACGGTGCAGGCAGGCACCGTGCCTCCCGACCCGTCGGTGGTCGCGTCCACGGCGCGGGGGACGCGGGTCCGCGTCCGGCCGGTGACGTTTCTGGTTCAGGATCCTCGGGGATCGTGAACCAGAACCGTCAGCAGCGGTGCAGGAAGGCGCCCCCGGTCACGCCTGGCCGTCGTCGGGGCGGCGCGGGGCGCGGAGCCGCAGGGTCGCACCGAGGCCGATGACCAGGAAGCCGGCAGCCGAGAACGCGGCGGCGCGGGTGCCGTCGGAGAACGCCTCGGCCGCGGCGGCGCGGGTCTGCCCCTCGAGGCCGGCGATCGCTCCGCCCGAGGACTGCACCACGGTGTCGGCGATCTGCTCGGACTGGGCGGTCGAGACGCCGGCGTCCTGCAGGCGGTGCTCCAGGATGCTGCCCGTCGAGGTGAACAGCACCGTCCCGAGGACCGCGATGCCGAGCGCTGAACCGATCTGGCGCGCGGTGCTCTGGGCACCCGAGGCCTCGCCGCTGCGCTCCACGGGGACGTCCTGCAGCACGACGCCGGTGAGCTGGGCCGTCGCGAGTCCGACGCCGAAGCCGTAGACGAACAGGCACGGGACGATCGCCCACCACGGGGTCGACGAGGTCACGACGAACCCGATCGCGGCGACCCCGACGATCTCGGCGCCGATGCCCATCCGCACGATCGGCAGCGCCCCGATCCGCTGTCCGACCGTGGCCGCGAACCCGCTCGCGACGAACGACCCGATCGCCAGGGCCAGCAGCACGAGGCCGGTCTGCAGCGCCGAGTAGCCGAGGACGTTCTGCAGCCAGAGGGGCAGCGACAGGATGATGCCGAACTCGCCGAGCGACACGATGAGCGCCGCGATCGAGCCGTTCCGGAACGAGCCGATGCCGAACAGGTCGAGGGCGATGAGCGTCGACCGGCCCGCACGCTGCCGGCGCCGGGAGCGGACGACGAAGGCCGCCCCGGCAGCGATCGCGATCACGAACGCGACGGGGATCGGCGAGACCGGGCCGTCCCACGACCACGAGCCGATCGTGAACGGTGTCGACGACGGAGTCCACCAGCCGTAGGTGCGACCCTCGATCAGCCCGAAGACCAGCGCAGCGCTCGCGATCACGGACAGCAGGGCGCCGACGAGGTCGATGCGGCCGGTGTGCTCGGCGTCGCGCGACTCCCGCACGGCGACCGCGAGGCCGACCAGGATGACCGCCACGATCGGGACGTTGATGCCGAAGGCCCACCGCCACGAGAAGTCCGTCGTCAGCCAGCCGCCGAGCAGCGGACCGACCGCCACCATCCCGCCGATCGTGGAGCCCCACACCGCGAAGGCGATGCCGCGCTCCCGGCCGGTGAACGTCGCGTTGAGGATCGACAGCGTGGTGGGCAGGACCATCGCGCCACCGACACCCTGCAGCACGCGGGACGCCACGAGCAGTTCGCCCGTCGGGGACAGCGCCGCCAGAACCGACGCCACCGCGAACAGGATCACGCCGATGGTCAGCAGTCGTCGGCGACCGAAGCGGTCGGCGACGGCACCGAAGACGAGCAGCAGCGCGGCGAAGACCAGCGTGTAGCTCTCCTGCACCCACTGCACGAGCGTCGAACCGATGTCGAGGTCGGCGACGGTGCTCGGGATCGCCACGTTCACGATCGTGGAGTCGACGATGATGAGCGCGACCGCCAGGCTGATCACGACCAGACCGATCCACCGACGGCGATCCGGGGTGGTGGTGGGAGCTGCGGCTGCGGCGCTCATGTGCGTGTCCTCTCAGATGATCAGCATGCTGACTACCTGACGGTACACCCGCTCCCGATGACCGGCGCACCGGGGTTCAGAGGAGCAGGCGGAGTTCCATCGCGCGGGTCACGGCACGGGTGCGGTCGTTCACGCCGAGCTTCTCGAACACGTGCCCGAGGTGCGTCTTCACCGTCGTCTCGCTGAGGAACAGGGCGCGGCCGATCGCCGGGTTCGAGTTTCCCTGGGCGACGAGCTGCAGGACCTCGAGTTCACGCGGGGTCAGCGACGGGCCAGCCACGGCCGACGAACCCGTTGCTCGTCGGACCAGCGCAGCGGCAGCCGAAGGGGCCAGTGCCGTCTCGCCCCGCGCGGTCGCCCGCACGCCGGCGAGGATCTCGGACTCCGGGGCGGCCTTGAGCAGGTAGCCGGTCGCCCCGGCCTCGATGGCCGCGAGGATCTGGTCGTCGGACTCGTACGTCGTCAGGATCAGGACGCGGACGCCTGGCTCGGCCGCGAGGATCTCCGCCGTCGCCGCATCGCCGTCGAGCTCGGGCATCCGGAGGTCCATCAGTACGACGTCGGGGCGCTCGGCTAGCACCACCGACACCGCTGCACGACCGTCGCTGGCCTGGCCCACCACGTCGATGTCGTCGGCGTCCTGCAACAGTGCGACGATGCCCGAGCGGACGATCGGGTGATCGTCGGCGACCACGACGCGGATCACCGGCTCACCTCCGCCACGGGGTGGCGAACGGCGGACGGGAGGCCCGGTGCGGCTCCGGTGGGCAGGGTCGCCTCGACGACGGTGCCCCGGCCCAGGGCGCTCGTGATCGTGCAGGTGCCGCCAGCGAGGGCGAGGCGCTCCCGCAGCCCGCGCAGACCGTGCCCGGCGGTGGGCTGCTCGGGGTCGAACCCGGTGCCGTCGTCGGTGATCCGCAGCACGGTCTGCCCGTGCTCCGGGAGGAGACGGACCTGCGCCGAGGCGGAGCCGGCGTGCGCGCGGACGTTCGAGAGGGCCTCCTGCGCGACCCGCAGCAGGACCACCTGCGCATCACGGTCCAGCGTGCAGTCGGACGCGGCGTCGACCGTGACCAGCGTCCCCGTTTCGCGGGTGTGTCGTTCGGCGAGACGGTGGAGGGCGCCGGCGAGGCTGTCGCGGGTCATGCCGGCGGCCCCGGCTGCGACGAGGGTGCGGGATTCCTCGAGGGCGGCGCGGGCGGACTCCTCGAGGACGGTGAGTCGTTCTTCCAGCGCATCGGAGCGGTCGTTCGCCAGGTCGCCGCGGGCCCGTTCGGTGAGCATGACGATCCCGGCGAGGTTCTGGGCGACGGTGTCGTGGATCTCGCGGGCCAGGCGCTCCCGTTCGCTCGCGATGCCCGCCGTGCGGTTCGCGTCGGCGAGGGACTGCTGGGTGGCGCGGAGTTCCTCGACGAGCTGGCGGCGCTCCTCGGACAGACCGGCGACGCTCGAGATCCACACGCCCATCGCGCAGGCACCGATCACGCTGATGCCCTCGATGAGCAGGGTGCTGACCAGGGCGTCCGGGCCGCTCGACAGCTGCAGGCCGATGCCGCTCGCGAGCCCGACGGCGACGGACAACAGGACCGCGGTGCGGACGCGCTCCGTCTGCACCCACACGAGCGGGAACACGATGCACTGCACGAACGCGGTGCTCGGGACGACGGCCGGCAGCACCAGGGCGGCGACGATGACGAGCGGCAGGAACGCGGCGGCGGCTCGGGGGCTGTCGTAGCCGCGGTGCCCGTACGCGATGTACGCCACGACGAGGACCACCACAGCGAGGTAGGCCGGCCAGCGGGTCGACCACGGGGACCAGCCGAGCGCGGTGATCACGGCGGTGAGGAGCATCGTGCCCGCGAAGAACACGTGCAACCACCGGTTGCGCACCCACGTCTCGCCGCTCATGACGACAGCATCCCACCTGCCCGGCGCCATCAGGCGTCCTTGCGGTTCCAGCGGAAGGTGAGGGCGCAGGCCACCGTGCCCCCGACCAGCCACGCGACCAACACGAGCGTTCCGAGAGCGAGGTGCCACGCGCCTCCCGGCTCGGCAGACGCGAACGCGTCGGGCAGGAAGACCGACCGCATGCCGGACGCCATCCAGCGCAGGGGGAAGACGGAGGCGACGTTCTGCAGCCAGTCGGGCAGCTGGGTGAAGGGCAGGTAGACGCCCGAGATGAACTGCAGGACCAGGACGATGGGGACGATCGTGGCGGTGGCGCGGCGGCCCTCGCGGGGGAGCGCCGAGATCGCGATGCCGAGGACGCAGCTGGTGGCGATGCCGAGGACCATCACGCCCGCGAAGACGCCCCAGTTGCTCGCGTCGGTCGGCAGGTCGACGCCGAACACCAGACTCGCGATCCCGAGCAGCAGCGCCGTCTGCAGGATGGTCGTGACGAGCACCATGCCGATCTTGCCGACGAAGTAGCTCAGGACCGGCAGTGGCGTGCCGCCGAGGCGCTTCAGCGTGCCGTCGCTGCGTTCGGTCGCGATGTCGACGCCGAGGGACTGGGTGCCGGAGAGCAGGATGCCCGTCGCGACCAGGCCCGGCAGGTAGTAGGTGGCGTAGTCGACGCTGATCGGTCGCCCGTTGCTGGCGACGGCCCGGATCGGGTCGGCATCGGCGAATGCGACCGAGAAGAGCGCCAACATGATGATCGGGAAGAGGAACGTGAAGAAGACGGCGTCGGGGGCACGGAAGTAGGAGCGGATCTCGTACGAGATTCGGCTGATCGCAGTGTTCACTTCTGGCCCACCATTCCGAGGTAGACGTCCTCGAGGGACGGGCGGATGACTTCGAGGTCGTGCATGGCCGTCGTGCTGCTGCGCACGAGTGCGGTCGGGTCGGTCGTGCGCTCGTCGTGCAGGGCGCCGGCGCCGTCGCGCCAGCGGACCCGTGGTGTGCGGGCTTCGGCGCCGCCGATCTCGTCGATCGGGGCGATGTCGAGCAGCTTCCCGTCGGCGATCACCGCTGCCCGGTCGGCGAGCTGTGCAGCCTCGTCGAGGTAGTGCGTGGTGAGCAGGATCGTCGTGCCCTCGGACTGCACCTGGCGCAGGAGGTCCCAGAACTGCCGGCGGGCCTCGGGGTCGAAGCCCGTGGTCGGTTCGTCGAGGAACAGCACCTCGGGGCGGCCGATGATGCCGAGGGCGACGTCGACGCGGCGGCGCTGGCCACCGGACAGTCGTGCGATGCGGGTGTTCCGCTGGTCCGTGAGCCCGACTGCTGCGATGAGGTCGTCGACGCTGCGGTGCCTCGGGTAGAGCGTCGCGAAGTGGTGCAGCTGCTCGGCGACGGTGATGTTCGGGGACTCGGCGCTGGTCTGCAGGACGATGCCGATGCGTGCGTTGTGGCTGCGGCTCGTCCGTGCGGGGTCGTGACCGAGGACGCGGACTTCGCCGACGGTGCGGGAGCGGTACCCCTCGAGGATCTCGACCGTCGTGGACTTGCCGGCGCCGTTCGGGCCGAGGAGGGCGAAGGTCTCGCCGGGCTGGATGACGAAGCTGACGTCGTCGACGGCGACCTTGCCGGTGGCGTACTGCTTGCTGAGGTGCTGGACCTCGATGGCGGGGGACTCGGGCATGGGTCCAGCCTGGCCGGTGGGGCGCCGCGGGGCATCGGTGGGGGCGGTGGTGCTGCATCCTCCGATCGGGGGATGGCGTGGGAAGGGCGCAAGCATGTCGTATTCGAGATATCCGGAACTTCAGATTCTGGCGTTGCTCTGCTTGGCTCGGTGCGGGGTCGACGCGGCCCTCCCGTTCCCCCAGCAGAAAGGCCCTTCCATGAAGCGCTTCGGACAGCTCTCGGCCGTCATCGCGGCGGCAACGCTGTGCGGTGTCCTCGGCGCCGGTGTCGCACAGGCTGCTCCGGATGATGCAACCGCCAGTGGCGGCAGCGCGTCCGCCGACGACCTCGGTACCGACGCCACGACCGTCGTCGGCGGCGGCACGTGGTCGTACGGCGTGATCGGCCACCAGGTCTCCGCCTACGACAACCGTCGGTACACCCACAGCACCTCGGTCAAGTCCTCCGGCGTGACCAAGTCGTCGGGACGGATCGCGAAGGGCAAGATCGCCGGCGCGAGCCGCCCGAAAGCACTGTGGGGCAATCAGGCCTTCTGGGCGATCTACTGATCCGGAACTTCGCGGCCGCCACCGTCCTCGCGGTGGCGGCCGTACCGCTCCTGCTCGTCGGCCTGATCGTGTTCGTGGTCGGGAGTGGTGAGGCGAGCGGGTACCTCACCGGCCGGACGACGATCGACATGGTCGACCTGCCGCTCGGTCCGACCAAGCAGGAGCACATCCAGCAGCTCACGGAACTGGCCGAGGACCACGACGTATCGCTCGCCCTCGTCGTGCCGGATCGTTCCGGCGCGCCGGACACCGTCATCGCGTACTCGTTCGCCGGCTCCGTCCCAGCGCCGGTGTTCTGGGGGAACGTCGTCGACCGGCCGGCGAGCGACATCGGTGACGCCGTCATCGTCTGGTCGTACGCGGTCGACGGATCGGCCGTGCAAGTCGGTGCCTTCCTCGACGCGTTGCGCACTGCGGGGTTCGAGTTCGTCGACGCGACCCCGACGGTCCGCGTACTGGCACCAGCGGTGATCGGGCAGCCCGGCATCCTGGCGATCGTGGCGTGCATCGCGCTCGGCGTCGTCATCGCCGTGGTCGCGGAGTCGGACCGGCGGGACAGCCGACAGCGGCTCCGCGGACTCTCCGGATGGTCACCGAAACGCATCGCCGCTCGTGAAGCCCTCGAGACAGCGGGGCTGTTCGTCGTCTGTTCCCTGGTGGTGTGCGGGGCGCTCGCCGTCTACTTGCTCGTCCGCGCGGCATCGCCGACGATCTGGTCGTTCAGCGTCGGGCTCGCCGGAGTGATGCTCCCCGCCGCCTTCGTCGGTGTCGTCGGACTCCACGTCGTCTGCTCCGTCGTCGGCCGCCGCAGGTGGACGAGCCTCGCGGCCCCGGTCTGGCGCCCGACCGTCGTGGCACTGTGCGGTGTCGCACTCGTCAGCATCCTGACCGTGAGCACCAGTGGCCTCGTCGAGCAGGAGCGGACGGCCTCCGAGCTCGAGCGATCGCTGCGCTCCGAGACCGCCGACGGCGACGACGTGGTCCTGGGGGTCGGGATGGCCTCAGCCGCCGACGAGGACGCGTTCGGACGCGTTGCGCTGGCTGCCCTCGCCACCGGCACCGCCGAGCTGGCGCAGACGACGTTCATGCAGGACGCGCTGCTGGTCGCCGGAGACCGGGCGGAGCAGCTGGTCGGGGACGGCCGTGACGGTGTCACCGTGCTGGTCCCCGAGTCGGTGGCGACCGACATCGACGCGATCGCCGACGGCGTGCGGGAGAGCTTCGACGACGGCTGGGAGGTGGACGACGACCAAGCGCCCCGAGTCGTCCCGATCCACACCGAGGTCGTCGGATCGACCGCACCGATCGTCGCCGCCGCTGACCGCTGGATCGATTGGGTGCTGCCACGCACCACCACCGGCGCGGACGTGCCCGTCATCGTGGTGACCGACGTGCGGGACCTGCCGCCGAACCGACTCGGCACCGCGACCCGGAACGGCGAGGTCCGGTTCGCCGACCGGACCGCGCTCGTCCGGCAACTCACGGACGCTGACCTGCTCGACGTCGTCACGCAGATCAACCGGGTCGGTGCCGTGCTCGAACGAGCGCTCGCAGCCGTCCGGACATCCCGCGCCGTCATCCTCGCCGCTTCGGCCGGGACGGTGCTCGCGATCCTGTTCGCTGCCGCCACCCTGATCGCCGATCACCGGACGCGGCATCGACGAGCAGCACGGCTGCGATTCCTGGTCGGCCGGCATCCCGCGGTGCAGCACGCGCGGTTCGTGCTCGTCGCGAGCGGCATCGCGGCCGGGACCACCGCCGTGACCGTACTCGTCGGCGACGACGGCACCGGTGCCGGCAGCGGCGCCTTGCTCGCTGCCAGCACGGCCGGGGCAGTCGGCGTGCTCACCGCAGTCGCGCTGTCCGTCCTGCTCGCCGCCACACACCACCGAAAGAGGCCACGCCGATGACCGAGCACCAGCGACTCAGCATCGAGGGGATCGGCTACGACATCGCCGGGCGGACGCTCTGGAACGACATCACGTTCCAGCTCGGCGCCGGACAGGCCCTTGCCCTGCGCGGACCGTCCGGACAGGGGAAGAGCACGATGCTCCGCTGCCTCGCCGGGTTGGAACGACCGCCGCGGGGTCGGGTCGTCGTCGACGGCACTGACCTGCACACGGCGAGCGAGGGGGAGCGGCGTGGACTGCGCCGAGACACCATCGGCCTCGTCGTGCAGGACCACGCCGTCGTGCCGGAGTGGACCGTTGCCCAGAACCTGCGGGTGCTGCGGCCCCGTGGCGTCACCCGGGCGGCACTCAGCGATCGGATCGACGAGGCGCTGCTGATCGTCGGGCTCGGTGGTCGGCGGGATGCTCGTGCTGGGACGATGAGCGGCGGCGAACAGCAGCGAGTGGCCGTCGCACGAGTGCTGGCGCAGCGGCCACGACTCGTTCTCGCCGACGAGCCCACCGCGTCGCTCGACACCGAGAGCGCGGCGCGCGTCCGCAGCGGTCTCGACGCGCTGCGTGCATCGGGCAGCGCTGTCGTCGTGGCGACCCACGACCCGGCGCTCATCGCGTGGGCCGGTGCAGAACGGTCACTCATCCGGCTGGGGAGCGACCATGGACGTCCGTGAGACCACGCTGCAAGCTGCGGTGGGCGCGCACCTGGCGGGGACCCACATCCGCAGGACACACCGGGTCCTGCAGGGGAGTGGCACCGTGGCGCCGGGGTTGCGCTGGCCGGACGCCTCGGACGGCCGCGATCCCCGGGCCGTCCTCGAGGCCGAGGGCCCCGCGTTCTCGGCGGGCGGTGGTGTTCTCGTGCCGGAGCGCTGACGGTTCTGGTTCGCGATCGTCGGGGATCGTGAACCGGAACCGTCACCGTCTCAGTACTGCGGCCGGATCCAGTCCGTCGGTTGCACGAAGCGGGCGCGGGGCAGGACCTCGTCCGGCTCGGCGGTCCGCACGCTCGTGATGATCGTGGCCTCGCCGTACTCGTACGAACGGCGGGCGATGCCGTCGCCCTCGTCGATCACCATCGTCGTGCGGGTCGCCGGATCCCCGCGGTGCTCGAACGTCACCAGGATCGAGTGCTCGCCGATGTGCTCGACCAGGATCGGGTGGAAGCTCTCGGGGCCGCGACCCCACCGGAGCATCAGATCGGGGACGGCCATCCGGACGACGGGAGACGAGACCATGCTCCGGGCGAACGAGACCTCGATCGGGCCGTCGTCGGGCTCGTGCAGCACGCCGTCGCGGTAGGAGACCGGCTTGGCGCGCGGGCGGACGAGCGTCCAGGTCTGCGCGGGCTCGTCGATGTCGACGCGGAACTGCCAGTACTTCTGCCGGGACTCCTGGTGGATGCCCTCGAGGACGTACCGCGCGGGTCGGCGGAGCGCGGCGAGCTCCTCGGCGATCGCGGGGCCGTCGGGCCGGGTGAGGAGTTCGTCGAAACGCACGCTGTCAGCATGGCGCACCACGCGCAGTGGACGTCACCCCGTGACGGACTGGAGGCCCGTGGCGGGCTGGCACTGTGCCTCCCGTCCGATCGTGGGTCGCGTCAGGTTGCGTCAAGCAACGTCCGCGTAGACCGGGAGGATGCAGGTCGTCGGAGTCGAACAGTTCGGAGGGCCGGAGGCCCTCGCCGTCCACGAGGTGCCGGAGCCGCACGCCGGTGCGGGGTCCGTGCGGATCCGGGTGCAGGCGTTCGCCGTGAACCCGACCGACACGGGGGTGCGTGCCGGGGAGCGGGACAGCTCGCAGGCCTCGCCGCCGTACGTGCCGGGGATGGACGCCGCCGGGGTCATCGACGAGGTCGGGCCCGACGTCACCGGGTGGGCGGTCGGCGACGAGGTCATGGCGATCGCGTTGCCGCTCAGCACGCACGGTGGGGCGTACGTGCAGGAGCTCGTGGCGCCGGTGGGGTCGTTCACGCGGATCCCTCGTGGGACGTCGATCGAGGCTGCGTCGACGGTGCCGATGAACGGGCTGACCGCGTTGCAGATCCTGTCGCTCGCCGGGCTGTCGCGGGGGGACACGCTCGCTGTGACCGGGGCTGCCGGGCTGCTCGGGAACTACGTGGTGCAGCTCGCGGTCGCCGCTGGGCTGACCGTGATCGCTGATGCTGCTCCGGCGGACGAGGCGCTCGTGCGGTCGCTCGGGCCGGCGCACATCGTGCCGCGTGGCGATGGGTTCGCTGCCGCGGTCCGTGCGCTCGTGCCCGACGGGGTCGATGCGCTCGCCGATGCTGCGGTGCAGCGTGGGGTCGTCGTCGATGCTGTTCGAGACGGGGGCGTGTTCTTGGACGTGCGGGGATGGTCGGGGGACGGCTCGCGGGGGATCCGGTTCGAGCAGGTGATGGTTTTCTCGGAGTACCGGTCGTTCGACAAGCTCGAGCAGCTGCGGCATGCGGTCGAAGGAGGGACGGTGGTGCCGCGGGTGGCGGAGGTGTTGCCGGCCTCGCGGGCTGGGGAGGCGCATGAGCGGCTCGAGGCTGGGGGGACGCGGGGGCGGTTCGTGTTGACGTGGTGAGTTGACGACGGTGTGAGGGACGGGAGGCGCGGTGCCGGTTGGTGCTGCGTCTCTTGTGGATCACGCCACGCGTTCGCCCGCCGTCATGCGAAGTCCGCGACGTCTCCCTCGCCGCATCGCGACTGGACCTCCACCGACACCCGTCGAGGGCTTGCGTTCACCGAGATCGACTCGACCGCCTTGCCGGTGGTGGCAGCTGACCAGAGCGGCCGACCATCGTCGATCGTGTTCCGCCGGATGGTCGCGTCGTAGTCGGACTGCTTCCACGTCTTCGCAACCGTGCGAATGAGCGACTCGGGGTCCCCGGTGCCTGTGCGCTCCTGGTCCCACGAGAACGTGACGCCTGCACTGCCCTCCGGGGTCGAGCACTCCGACGATGCGGGCTCGTCGGAGAGCGGCGTCCAGTCACCGCCAGCGGCATCGATGGTCTGCTGGACCAGAGCGACCATGGCGTCTCGAGCCTGAGCGCCGTCCAGTTCGCTGTCGTCCACGTAGTTCGCGCACCCGGTGAGCAGCACCAGAGCGCCGACCGCACTCAGGACAGCTGTCGGTCTGCGTTGCCTCATCAGTCGCCGACGATATCGGAGTGTGCTCGACCGAGGAACCATCGTCGTTTCAGCGACCGTGCGCTGCTCCGCTCCGGACACCCACCCACAAGCCGTCTCGTGCCCGTGTCATGCCCACGTAGAGCTCCCGGCGACCACGCTCCCGCCGCTCCCGTTCGGTCTCCGACGGTTCGGCCGGGGCAGTATCGAGCAGCCGGGGATCGACGTGCGCGAGCAGCACCTGCTTGAACTCGAGGCCCTTCGCACGTTTGACGGTCCCCACGCGGACCGCGTCGGAGCTCCGTCCTGCGTACTGCTGCAGTGAGACGGTCGGAACGCCGGCCCTCCCGAGCACCTCGATGACGTCGTCCGCCTGCCGGTTCGTCGCCGTGAGGATGCCGATGTCACCGTGACCGGTCCCGACGAGCCGAAGAACCTCGGTCAGCCGGTCGAGCATCGCCCGATCGTGATCCGCACGACTGGTGAAGCGCGTCATCGTCGGAGCCGCACCGGAGCGCGAGACGTCGGACACCGCGTCACCGACCCCGTCGACGCCCTCGATGTCGACGAACTGGTCGTCCGCCACCATCTCCTTCGCGAACTCGAGGATCTCGGCGGTGTTCCGGTGGTTGACGTCGAGCACGACGCCCCGGCCTGACAGATTGATGCCGACCTCGCCGAGCGTGTACCCGCCGGGGTAGATCGTCTGCTGGCCGTCACCGATGAGCGTCAAGCCGTCGGTACGGTCACCCACGAGCTGGTGCACCAGCGCGACCATGGCGCAGGACAGGTCCTGCGCCTCGTCCACGATGACCGCGTCGTACCGCTCGAGCGGCACCGCACGGACCGCATCGCGAGCGAGTAGCACGATGTCCTCCCAGTCGTGGGCCCGGCGATCGCGCAGCCCGCGCGCGTACGCCTCGTAGAGGTCCCAGACGGCCTGCCGCGTCTCCAGCGGGAGCGCGTGCTTGCGCCCGATGCGAGCCAGGTCCGCGTACTCGTCAAACCGCATCAGGCCGCGGCCCTTGATGACGTGGCTGATCTCGTCTTCCCAGTACGAGCGCGAGAATCGCGACGACCGCAATGGACTGGAGGCGCGGATCGCGTTCCACGCGTCGTCGAACGCAAGCTGGGCCTCCCGTCCGGGAGCGCGGAACGCGATGCCGCGTTCCTTCAGTAGGCGCGTGGCGAACGCGTGGACGCCCATGAAGTCGACGCGACCGACCATGTCGGGCGCGAGGCGTTCGAGGAGCGACTCGAGGACCTTCGGCAGGGTGCTGATGTACGTCGTGAACAGCACGCGGCCGCCGGTCGCGCGCGCGAGGTACGCGGCGCGGTGCAGGCCGACCACGGTCTTGCCGGTGCCCGCGGCGCCGCGGATACGTGCTGGGCCATTGAAGCTGCGGCGGACGAGCTTCGCCTGGGCGGGGTCGAGGAACGCCATCCAGTCCTCGATCGGCGCTTCGAGGACACCGTCGAGGAGCTGGTCGGTCAGCTCATCGTCCGTGGTGTCGATCGTCGGGATGAGGACGTCGGGTTCGCGGGGGAGTACCGGTGCCGGGACGACGACCTGTGGCGGTGGCGTCGCCTGGTCGCCGATCACGGGGAAGTGGCGCAGCATCGCGGCGAGGACCTCGTCGACGCGGGATGCCGAGAGTCGCGCGCCGCGCTTGGTGATGTGCCCGACGAGGTCGTGCGCGCCGATGAGGTCGACCGAGGCGACGCGGGCGTGCATCCGCTTCTGGCCGGCGAGGGCGGCGACCGCGTGGACCTCGCCGGGTGCCAGACCCGTGTCCGCCAGTGCTGCCTCGGTGCTGTATGCGAGGTCGGCGAGGCGGGCGATGTCGTCGGTGACGTCCTCTTGCCCGCGGGTGATCCGGTCGCCGTGGACCGCGACCTCGCGCCAGGCCTTCGTGTCGACGATGAAGACGCCGGCGCGGCCGACGACCACCATGTCGACCTGTGCCGTGCGGCTGCCGGGCCAGCGGCGGTCTGCGAGGAGGTGGTAGCCGATGCCGGCGAGCGGGGCGAGGATGCGGGCGGTCTCGCTCTCGGTGCGGTGCGCGATCTCGAACCGGGCGGCTCGTTGCTCAGCGTCGTCTGCCTGGCGGCGGAGTTCGCGTGCATGGCTGCGCTGGCGGTGTGCCTCGACCCCTGCGGATTCGCCGGCCATCGTCATCGTGTTGCCCCTCGAAGTGCTGACTGTGCGGACCACTCGTCGTCCCCGGGACGTGTAGTGCTGAACCATCCTCGTGGATGCCGGGCCGACTCGGGAGCACCCGTTCTGGGGTGCTCAGCGGCGACGGTCAGGGGGTCTTCGTCAGCTCACCCCGGGCGGCTCGGTGCCATCCTGCGCCGGTGTTGTCGCGGAAGATGATCGCGTCCACGCCCCGCGCATCCGAGATGGTGAAGGGACGCAACGGGTCGCCCGTCACCTCCCGGACCGGTTTCGGGTAATCCCACTCCGCCGTTGCGTCTTCTTCGACGGTGTTCGCCGCGAAGAATTCACCCGGAGGCACGCACTGCAAGGTCGGGACTCGCGGAGAAGTGAAGCCGTGACACTCGACCTGCACGTCGTAGACCGGGTCGTCGGAAGAGTTGCGGATGACGACTCCGAAGATGATTCGCCCCCCAGTCTTGATCCGCGTGGCCGCCCAGGCGCTGACCTGGGTCGCCTGCCGTTTCCGTTCTGCATCGCGTGCCTGCTCGTCACGCCCCGATTCGATCCGGTACAGACGCCGAGCCTGGAGGCCGGCGTACACCGCCGCGATCAGCGCACCTGCCGTCGCGACCGAGCCCAGCCCCTCGAAGAACGTGTTCAACCCCATGTCGTCACGCTAGCAGTGATATCCAAGGTATCGAGAGTGCATTCGCGATCGTCGATGTGCGCCGACATGAGCCCTCCAACGCACTAGCCTGAGCAACATCGAAGGTTCGTCAACTCTCCGGAAGGTCGCTCGTGAGCGCTGGTCCTGTCCTCCTATTTCTGCACGGTGTCGGGACCGGCGATGTTGAAGATGGCTGGCAGGTCGCGCTGTCAGGGGCGCTCGTCCGGCTCGGTTACCCCGCTCTGGAGCCCGACCGATGGATCGCTCCGAAGTACGCTTACGCCCTTCGCAACGGGGACGGCAAGTACCGCGTTCCCCCGATCACCGTGAAGCAGCCAGGTAAGGACGATGCCCGGATCAATCGGCGGGCGTTCGAGCGGCGCACGAGTGCCATGGAGTACCGGCTCGGCCAGCACGAGGATCTGCCGAACTGGCCGGGCGCTGGCACGGTCGTTGACGTCGCCTTCGAGACGAACCCCTTCAAGCAGGCACACAACTACCTGCACGACGAGCAAGCTCGTGCGCGGGTACTCACCCGGGTGCTCGACGTGCTCCCCGACTCGGGAGAAGTGCTGATCGTCGGCCACAGCCTCGGCTCCGTTGTCGCCGCCGATCTCGTCCGCCGGCTCCCTGCTGGGCTGAACGTCGTCGGGATGATCACGATCGGGAGTCCTCTGGCGAGCGGTTCCGTGCGCGCGACGGACCTGCGAGAGGCGATGCAGGAGCCGCCGACGAACCTCGGCTGGTGGATCAACTTCTGGAACGGTTTCGACCCGGTCGCGGCGCACCGCGGTCTGTCGTCGGTCATGCCGTGGTTGCTCGACCTCCGAGTCACGACGCCACCAACTCCCCGCGTTCACGACGCGGTCGAGTACTTGTCCGACCCGAGAGTCGCCGAGGCGATCGGGTACGCGATGCACGGCTCGCTCTCCACTGATCTCGTACGGACCGTCAACGCAGTCGACGTGCCACTCGATGCCGACGAGCGCGTCGTTCTGCTCGCGCTCCGGTACGCGCACCTGGTGGCGACGTACCTCAAGGAGGATCAGCAGGACAGATTCACCGGAGCCCTCCGAGCAATCCAGTCGGAAGCGGTGGAGGCGATGCTGCAACGGCGAGACGTCGAGAGAAGGCCACGCCCTGAGCTGATCGCTCAGCTCGCATTCGATCTTGCAGATCCGACCGCGGAAGCGACTCCGCCCGCACCGGGGATGTACCTCACCAAAGAGGACGCGCTCGTTCAGCTCATCGTGCTCGCGTCCGACAACTTCCTTCGCCCCTTTGACATCGGCTTCAGCGAATCCGTCAAGCGGCAGGCGATGCGAGACCTCACAGCAGAACTCGGTCTCGGAAGCGTTCTTGGCGGGGACGTCCTCGATGCGGTCGACCGAGCCGAGAAGGTGCTCGCCGGGAGCAAGGGGCCGAACTGGATCAGGATCGGCGCGATGGGTGCCGGTGCGGTCGCCCTCGTCGTCGCGACGGGTGGTATCGCGCTCGCCGCCGGTGCGGGCCTTGCCGGGGCGGCCGCTCTGACGAGTGCTCTCGCAGCATTCGGACCTGGCGGGATGATCGGCGGTCTGATCACTGCCGGAACTCTCGTCACAGCCGGCGGCGGTGGGATCGCGTTCGGGCTCGCGAGTTCGGGCACGTCATCCGAAGCAGTCGAGTCGATCGTGATGCGACAGCTCGCAGCGGTCATCCTGCGCCAGAAACTCGATCTCGAGCAGGACCCCGCCGTGTGGCACCTGCTCGTCGAGACCGAGCGGCAGGTGAGGCGGGCGCATGAGCGACTGGACGAATACTCCGATCCGAAGTCGCCGGTGCTCGTCGAGCTCCGCAAGAAGATCCAGCTCGTCGAGCGGGCGCTCGACTTCATGCGCGAGGAAGGCCTCGAGCCAGCAGCAGAACCGCAGACCTCCTCCGCCGCTCGCTGATCGACTGGAAGGACACGACGATCATGAGCCGATCCGACAACAGGACGAACCGCCTTCGGGCAGCCCTTCGCTACCTTGACGAACTGGGAGGCGCAGCGAGTCGGCTCGACGTCTGGGACGCAGCACGCACGCGAGTTCCACTCGAAGGCGAAGAACTCGAACCGAACCAGAAAGGCAAGCCCCAGGGGCAGTCGGATTTCTTCTGGGGCTCCGCTGGTCTGGTGCACGCGGGGTTCCTGACGAAGCCGGTCCGCGGCGAGTGGCACGTCACGGACGACGGGCGTCGCAGCTCCGCCGATGCCGTGCCCTTCGAGCAGTTCCGTGAGGAGCTCAACGAGCGGCAGCGTGCTTTTCAAAGGGCGCTCCGGGAAGACCGTGAGGTGCGTCTCCGGACCGAGATCCTCCCGCCCGACAACCGCGCGGAGCTCGTCCGAACGACGAGCCAAATGTTCGTCGAACGAGGTCTCCGTGCGCTCGACTCCGTGTTCGCGCCGGGTCGCCAGGTCTGGCGGGCTGACGTCGTCGCCGAGCTCCAACGATGCTTCCTCGGGCAGCCAGACGTCGATGGAGTTGATTTCCTGGACAAGCTGGGACGACAGTTCGACGATACGTCTGACGACGCGAAGCTCCTGATGGCTGAACTCATCGGTTGGCAGGTGCTCCCCCTGCAGAACCCTGGTGAGAGGAAGAAGCGGCAGCGCGTCGAGTTCCTCCTCCAACGTATGGACCACCCCGTCACGATCCCGGCAGAGATCAATGATGCGTTCCGCGCCTGGTCCTTCAATCCGGGAACTGCGATGTCGGTCCAGCTCTACCGAGCGCTGTCCATCGTCGTGCACTGTGCCGCGAAGTGGATTGGACTCAGCCCAGAGGCGCGCGAGCACGCACTGGACGATCCTTGGGCCTGGCGTGACCTCGTGGACGGCCTTCCCGGTGCCTCGTTCCCCACGCAGCGCAACGAATTGCTCTACCTCGTCCACCCCGGCGTGTTCGGCGAGGTCATCTCGGGCACAGCACGCGATGCGATCCGCCAGGCCTTCGCCGGCGAGGTCGAGGGTCAGGCCGACGATGACCCCGATGCCCTGTTCCAGCAGATCGCGATCGCTCTGCAGGGGAAGGTCAAGGGGCCCGCGAAGTTCTACGAGGAGCCGTTGCTCGGCAGGTGGCAGCCGGTAGAGCCGAAGACTGTTCAGAGGGATGACCAAGAGCGGGAAGAACTTGACGACCCCGTCTCCGTCCCGGTGTCGGAGCCGATGATCCGGACGCAGTTCCCATCCGTCGGGGCCACGCTCGCCGACTCTCTCCACATGCCCGAGACCTGGCTACAGGACACCCTCGACCTCGTCGAGCGTCGCAAGCAGGTCATCCTCTACGGCCCGCCTGGCACCGGGAAGACGTTCCTCGCGCAGGCGCTGTCGAAGCACGTGACGGACGGCACCGACGGCGAGACGACCATCGTGCAGTTCCACCCGACGTACTCGTACGAGGACTTCTTCGAGGGCTTCCGCCCCGTCGCCAACGACGACAGCGGCAACCTCGCCTTCACTCTTCGGAAGGGACCACTCCGGCGCCTCGCCGACGCGGCCGCCGCCAACCCGGAGGCGAACTACTTCCTGGTCATCGATGAGATCAACCGCGGCAACATCGCGAAGGTCTTCGGCGAGCTGTACTTCCTGCTCGAGTACCGGGACAGCGAGATCTCCCTGCTCTACAGCGACGAGCCATTCACCCTGCCGAGCAACATCTTCGTCATCGGCACGATGAACACCGCGGATCGCTCGATCGCGATGCTCGACGCCGCCATGCGGCGCCGCTTCGCGTTCATCGAGCTGCACCCGGAACGCGCCCCCGTGGAGAACGTGTTGACGCGTTGGGTGGCGGCCAAGGGCCTCCAGGACGATCGTGCCGACCTGCTGACGCGACTCAACGCGCAGATCCAGGACCACGATGCGAAGGTCGGGCCATCCTTCCTGATGCGCGATCTCGCCGGGACCGGTCTGCAGGACGTGTGGCGGTACGAGATCCTGCCGCTCCTGGCGGAGCACCACTACGGCGAAGGCGTCGACCTGGAGGCACGGTACGGCCTGGCAGCGCTGCGTCGCCGGGCGACGCCTGCGTCGGCGGACGGGGCCGAGGATGCTTCCGTCGACGATTGAGCTGCGGGAAGCGGACCAGCCGGTCGTGCACCGGCTGCCGCGGGCGGTCGCCGTCGGGCTCGCGGCGGCGAACATCGCGACCGTCGCGCCCACGCTTGGAGAGGACGAGTACCGCGTGAGCGGTGTCCGGAAGGTCGGCGTCGTCCGGATCGCTGGTCACACGGTGTGGCTGAGGCCGAAGACGCCAGTGCGGCGGCTGTTTGCGATGCTCGGGTACGCCCGTGCCGGGAGCGCGATATGGACGGAGGACGACTTCGGGTTCGAGGAGGACGTTGACCTCGTGCCGGCGTTGGCGCACGCGTTCGTGCGGCAGGCCTCGCGGGCGCTCGCCGGAGGACCGCTTCGCGGGTACGTCACGCACGAGGATGCGCTGCCGCTCGTGCGTGGCCGGTGGCGCATCGGAGACCAGCTGACGCGGCGGGGTGGGCAGCCGCTGCCGGTCGAGGTGTCGTTCGACGACTACGTCGAGGACATCACGGAGAACCAGGTGTTGCTGTCCGCAGCGACGCGGTTGTTGCGACTGCCGGGTGTGCCGGCCGATGTGCTCGGCGCGCTGGGGCGGATCATGCGGGTGCTCGACGGAGTGACGGTGATCCCCGTCGGGGCGCCGGTGCCGGTCGTCCGGCCGGATCGGCGGAACGCGCGGTACACCTCGGCGCTCGCTCTGGCATCGCTCGTGCTGGCGGGGTCATCGGTCGAGCAACGCGCCGGGGCCGTCGTCGCGTCCGGATTCCTCGTCGACATGTGGTCGGTGTTCGAGGACTTCGTGTCGGCTGCTCTGCGCGAGGCCTTCAAGCCGCACGGGGGAGTGCTGGTGTCGCAATACCAATCCACCCTCGACGTCGAAGGGACGGTGAAGATCGCGCCTGACCTCGTGTGGCTCGTCGACGGAGAGGTGCGGGCGTGCATCGACGTGAAGTACAAGGTCGAGAAGCACGGGCAGTACCCGAACGCTGATCTGTACCAGATGGCGGCGTACTGCCGGAGGTTCGGGTTGGACGAGGGATGGCTGGTGTACGCGGCCGGGGAGTCGGAAGGGCGCTTGATTGATGTGATCGCTGGGCCCGTGATCCGACTACATGCGTTCGAACTGAACCGATCGCCACTCGTACTTGCTGAGTACCTGTCTTCCTTGGTTCTCGAGAGGAGAGTGGGTTGACTGCGTCTCATGTCCCGGAGTCGCCTGGTAGATGGTTGCGGTCGCTCGCGGTGCATCGCGCCGCTCCTCTGCGGCTAGGAGAGCCGCAGGATGTCCTGAGCTGATTCGGCCCGTCGGCGACCCTCGACACCGTAAGATCCAGGTTCGAATCCATAATGAGCGTTATCGGCGGAAGGTGCTGCGGAGTGGCGGCTACGCACCAAGGCGAGACGACGCCGCATGTCCGCACGCTGACGAGGGCCCGCTGGTGACTACCGGAACGCCCGGAAGGTCCGCTAAATTCAGATGATGATTCTTCAGCAACGACACACAAAGCTGAGCGCTGGCTCAGTGTGGTTGCAAGGTATGCACCAGGGCGAGACGACGCAGGATCAGTCCTGGCCTAGCGCTCTCTTTCTGAGGCTCGGCTCCCGTCACCACGAGATGCCGAGCGGCTCGACGACAAGTGCGACGGAGCAAGCGCTACATTGGCCCTCGTATACGTACTTCAGCATCAACTGCCCATATCCAAAGTTCGAACTTCGGGTTGTGGTGTATCGGGGGCTAGAGGCGGAGCACCCAACCGCTCAGGTCACCCCGTTCGACTCGGGAGGGATGTGGTCGGGAAAGATTCCTCTGGTAGGCGTGACCCGGCCGTCCGACGCGGAACGTAAGCAAATCATCAGCGATCATACGATGAGCATGGGCATCGCACTTCCGGCTTATTGGGATTGGGTGAATGCTACGTACGACGAGCGGGGACTGTACGAAGATAGGAAACGGCCACATGCGGCTTTCGCTCTTGAAGTCGATTTAAGTCGCACGAAAGACGCTCGAGCCTGGAGTTGGGAGGCCCGGGTGCTTGCAACGGAGCCTCCGCCGGTGACCGCCCTGCAGGTCTACCTGTCTGAAGAGGACGCGCTCGTCTACCAGGAGTGGGTCGACGACTCCCTGACCGACGAGGCGTACGCTGACCACGATGAACTGCTCGCGCAAGTTCTCAACGTCTCTGCGAACCCGGTAGATACGATGCTCAGAGACCTGACGGCAGGGAGGTTCGCATGACGACTGACATCGTCGGTTTCGTAGCCGACCTCGAGAGCTCGGGCTCACAGATCTGGTCTGCGATGCCCGTCGTTGAGGAGGAGGGGCATCTCTCAGTGATCGCAACTCCCAATCAGGAGAGCGAGAATCACCGACTCGCCGCGTCCTGGGACGACCCCGGAGTGCATCGCCTTCCTAACGGCTCGGGCAAACCCTTCAGCCCGGACGACGGAGAGCAACGAGTGGCAATCGCCACCGTCGCCTTTCTGAGGAAGCTCCTGGGTCGCGCTCGATGGTCGCTACTGACGTCGGATATCAGCTCACGTTGGACTGAGATCGAGTCCGGGCATTACGTTTGCGTGATAACCAGGGAACGGTTTGACGATTTACGAACGCAGGCACAAGCGCAGCTCATCCCAACGTTCCTCGGTGCGGCCAGGGATGAAACGGACGCGGTCAGGCGAGAAGCGTTCGAGCTATACCGAGCACTGGCTCCCCGGCAAACGGTGGAGTATCTCGCAACTCTCGCGGCTTTCTACTCTAGTGAGGGCCTCCTTGATCGAGTTGCTCGGCTCGAGCGTCGCGCCGTCCGAGACGGAATTGATCCCGAAGTGCTCTGGCGGACGCAGAAGATTATTGAGGAGCAACGAGAGACGCAGGCGGAAAGGACCGCTGAAGGACCCAAGCAGGTCACGCAGGCCATTCGCGGCATTGTGGAAGGTGTGGAGGCAGCGCGTCCAGATGTAGCGCCGGTGACTGTCCTCCACGAGTTAGGGCTGTCTGTGGGGGAGCGTGAAAAGTTTAGTTCTCTTGACCGCTCAGTCTCAGTGGGCGACCTCGCGCACCTTTTGCATGGTTATGGGTGGGTCCTTAAAGTATCTGCTCGTCCAGAAAGCGATCTTGAGGACCTAGATCCAACGACTCAGGGGAGGCTCGAGCATTACGTCATTTCCGATCATCGCCGCATAGGAGATGAGCCGGCTGAAGGCTGGAAATACTCGGTGCATCATACATCTGCGTTGAAAACCAGGAGCGTATTTGATGCGACGATTGCTTTGGTCGCATCCAATGATACCGTAGCGGCCACAAAGACGTTCTTCAATCACAAGCCGAAAGCGTTGAGTTGATGACTCGCTTCTTCCCCTTCACGATAGACGTGCGTGAACTGACGCTCACGCAACTTGCTGCTTCGCGTATCGACGACGTCGAAACGAAGGGGCCTCGGTCGGCGACGGTGTCATTTACCACCATTGATGTCGAGCGTCTCGACGATGGCTTTGCTGTTGCCACGTCGTACGAGGTGTCCCTGACAAATGTCACGGGCGAGCAGTTTGCTTCACTCAAGTCGCAGTACACCATCTCCTTCGTGACTAGCGAAAACGTTCCGGAAGATTTGGATCCCGAGAGTGAGGCCCGATTGCAATTGGCTGCGGCGGAAGTGACGCATCCCTATCACCGCCAGGCATTGCTTGGACTGACTCAGCAATTCGAGATACCGAGTTTCCGCCTCGCCGTTCAGTTCCCCCGCGCTGACTTCGTAGAATCGTTCTTCGCTCAAGCCGAGCGCGAGCAAGAGCAAGTGCAAGACGAGCGTTGAACGATCTGTAGAATCGTGGGCCGCTTGAACGCAGATCCTTAATTGGTTCAGCGGGGATAGTCGAGAACCCGCGGCAGGTACACCGATCGTCTCGCCGTCAATAATCCGGACGATGGCATCACGTTCAGCGAGCGTGGCGTGACCGCTGTACGGATCGAACCTCTGCGGCAAATCGGTGCGACGGTCGATAGGTTCCTTCGGCCCACGTGGCCGTCGGACGGTGACGAACTGGCGCAGGTGGGCGAGTGTTCGCCGCGAGTAGATGTCCTAAATTCCGCTATCGCGTCGTGCCCGCCAGATGCGGAACCACCGAGGCCACGAGAAGTCGAGGGTCGGTAGCTAACAGTTGAGCGTGACCCGCGAGTCCGTCCTAAGCTTCGCTCCGGGAGCGAAAGTTGCTTCTCCGTTTCCGGAAGCACCTTTGTGATCGCACCGCCCGGCCGAAGCTCTCTGGACTGAGGGACGGTTGTCGTAGGTGCATGCGAAGGTTGGGTAGTCCTCGTTGTTACAAGCCTGGAGATTCCCTTGGCTCGCCGAAAATCTGCCGCTCCTGCCTACCAACTGCTAACCGCTTCTAGCGCCGCGAACGAGCAGGTAGCTGCGGCGTTCGAAAGTATGGCACCTCTCTTTGAAGGCGCAAAGACGCACGCCGACGTTCTCGTGAGGGCTCGGGAAGAGCTCGACCGTTCATTGCAGTCGCTGGAGGGGCTCATTGCGCAGAGCAACGCCTTCGACCTCCTTGGTCTTGTTCGGATGTACACGGTGCCACCCACTCTGGAGGGGTACCGGGAGAGTGAGTCGCAGAGCTCGCCGGCGACTTTGGAACTCGTGGCTTCGATGATTCGACACCGAGCTGCTGGCGATGACGCGCCTGCACCGGATCCTTCGACCGATCCTGGAGAGATCGTCATTGCGGCAGAGCGGGCAATCGATGCTCACCTGTGGCTGCTGCTGAGCGAGTCAACCGAGGGTCACCACCCCCTCGCTGTGCTCGCTGGACAGTTCCGCATGACCGAACTCCGTGTACGAGGGCGGCAGTACCAGTCGGTGCAGTCGACAGTCGAAGACGAGCTCTTTGGAGTCGCGGCGGTGTCAGAGCTCATGGACCGGCATCTCGGATTCTCGTACAACGACCTCCAGCGCGTCCGCGTGGCGTTCGGCGAGCAGTGGTCGCAGAACCGGAGCGGTTCGCTTGAGGAGTTGCATCGGCTGTACGAAGAGCACAAGGACGACGAGCCGACCGATGAGCTTCGCGCTCAGCTGCAAGCGGCCATGGACACCGCCATGTTCAAGCCAGGGGTCTCGATGACTGTGACTGCCGAAGAAATCTCCCGGCGCTCAGGCCTATCCAGCGAGACATGCACCTCGGTGCTGGACGCGTTCGCGCTGCCCTTCGACACAACTCGCACCCCGATTGAAGCTGCGCAAGCCTTTCTCAGGGGCGACAACGAGCTGTTGCTCCGCAACCTTTTGAAGGACTCTAGGGGTCGTTATTTCGGAGTCGGGGGTGATCTCGGTATCGACGGCCTTCGTCCCATCTTTGAGGAAGCGATCAAGCCAGTCCAGAAAGCGTGGGACCGGTACCAGAAGCACCGAGGCGTCGTAGCGGAGCGTTTGGCGGCGCGGCATCTGCAAGCGGTCCTTCAACCGGATCGTTCGTACGAATCGATCAAGTATTTCCGACCGATCTCTGGAATGGAGGCTGACACGCTGGGCTCCGCTTGTGACCGCCCGGCCACTCATGGAGAGCCAGCAGAAGCCGATCTCTTGATGGTCATCGATGACATCGCCATCTGCGTGGAGGTGAAGGCGGCCGCAATCAGCACCAGCGCCCGCCGCGGAAGCGTCCTTCGCCTCGCAAAGGACCTCGAGAAGACGGTTGGCGACGCTCGAAGTCAGGCAGATCGGCTAGCTGACCTCATCGAGCGGAATCACGGGCTCTGGGTACCCGACGAAGGCTGGCTCGATCTGAGCGAAGTGCGCGAGGTTCGTTCCATCGCCGTCACGCTCGAAGACTTGAGCTCCTTGAACTGTTCGCTCGACGCGCTCGTGCGCGCTCGGGTCATGCCCGCAGGACGCCTGCCTTGGGTTGTCTCACTACACGACCTCATCGTCACCACGCGGATTCTCGACCGAGCATCCGAGCTTCTGCTCTATCTGCGCCGCCGCACAGATTCCGAAGTTGCGACGCGCTACTCGGGGATCGACGAGCTCGACTTCGTGATGCTCTTCGTCGAAGGTCAGCTCTGGGTGGATCTCGACCCTGCGGTCATGCATGCGAAGTATCCGAAAGCCCCACGGCTCACTGGTGCCGACCGTGCCCGGTACAGGAAGGAGGCTCAGCTCACTCGAGTGGGAACGCACACCGACGACCTTGATGCCTGGATGTACCACACCGACGGCCTCATCGACGCTCCGGCGGAGCGGCCCAGCTTCCGAAGCGACGACGGGATGGACGAGCTTGTCGACGCGCTTGCTGCGCACCGTGGGCAGGGGTGGCTGTCCACAAGTACCGATCTTCTCAACGGCTCGTCCGAGCAGCGAGCTTCCATCATGAGCAGCATCACCAAACTGCTCCGTGCAGCTCGAGGAGATGGCAAGCGCCACAGCTTGTTTGTGGCGCTGCCGGGGCCCTGGGGATTCAGCGCTGTCGTCTTCGGCACCGGACACGGTGCTCGTGATAGCGGTGCGCTCGCTGCACTCTCTGACTACGCCGCCGCCAAGCAGTATCAACTGGAAGTAGATAGGTGCTTGACCGTTTTGTTCAACGCGGAGGGAGCCGTCTTGGACACTGCCTACCAGGCGTCGAGGATTCCGAAATCTGCGGAGATGGAGCTGCGAGCGACTCAGATGGGCTTGCAGGATCCGCCAGCCGGGGTGCGCAAGCCGCCGCCTTACGCCCGTCGGACCAGTCGGCGACTTCGCGGCCGGTCTCGGTGAGCTCGCCGAAGCGAGCGTGTGCGGATGAGTGGCGCCAGCCGGGTAGCGCTCGTCCGCCGCACGGTCAGTTGCTGCGACCGTTCGCGGCCGCCCGCGCCGACGCCGAGCCCGTCGACGTCGGCCGGAGTCCGTGGAACCGGATCCCGATACCCGTGGAACGCCCGTCAGCACCGGGATCCACGATCTGCGCCATCACTGGCATCCGCGAATAAGCCGAACACCTCTTATCGGCTAGCCGCGGACTCTTCGACCCGGCGGATTCACGGACGTTGAAACGTCGGCGGCTCAAAATACGATTGCTCGGAAGGGGGAAACTTGCTCACAACCCGCGAAATTGCTTCGCTCATTCTGCTCGGGGCCGCGCTCATCGCGCTGCTCTCCTGGCCCTCGACGCGTAGTGCCCTCCGCGAAGGATCGGGTTCGATCGTACGGGCCTTACATTGGAAACTGGTAGTGAGTTTTCTTGCGCTCTTGTGCTGGATTGCAGTCTGCCTCCGTTTAGGCTCGCTCGTAGCGCTGTGGGATCTGAGTCTGCTGAAGGACTCGATCATCATCACGCTCACCTTCGCCATCCCGATGATGTTCCGCATACCGAAAGCGGAGACGGGCGGGGCTATAGTGCGTCGGTTGGCGCTCGATGCGCTGGGCTTCGTGGCTCTTTTCGAATTCTACGTGAACGTCGAGCCGTTGTCGCTGGTCGGAGAACTCCTGCTTCAGGTCGTAGCGACCGCTCTGGTAATGCTCAACAGCGTGGCTGCAACAAGGCGGGAATGGGCATCGGTGCGCAAGGTCACTGGCGGCCTGCTCTCGGTGATCGGCGTGGGTCTCGTTCTCTGGACCACCGCCGCGATCATCCGGGACCGAGATGCGCTAGACTGGGTCGGCCTTTTTCGTTCCTTCCTCCTCGGCGTTTGGCTGCCGGCACTCCTGCTTCCGTTCTTTTACGGCGCCGCTTTCCTGATGGTGGCCGAGACGGTATCTGTGCGGTTGCGTCTTGTCTCGAGTGCGACGCGGTTGCCAATTCGAGTGCACATTGCCGTTCTCTTGGGGCTCCGAATGCGCGTGAAGCTCGCTTCGCGGTTCATTGGGCGGTACAACCAGGTTGCGACGTCGCGCTCATTCCGGGAGGCCTCGTCCTTCATGCGCACGTTTCGCCGTGAAGTTCACGAGCAGGACGAAGCAGAGCGTCAGCGGCTCGCGACGCTCGAAGCGAACACGGGGCTTGCCGGCGTGGACGCGAACGGAGCGCAGCTCGACCGTCGAGAGTTTCACGAAACCAAGGAGCGTCTGCGGTGGGTCAGTGTCTGCGAGATGGGACGATACGAAGGGAACGACGATCGCTACTGGAGTGATGCGGATGGCCTGACGGACACCATCGTGGATGCGTTGAAGCACGGCCTTCCGGCGGAGCACGGCATCACAGTGCAGACCGCCCCAGACGCTCAGCGTTGGCGCGCCTGGCGTGTTCTTCCGAGTGGATGGGTGCTCGCTATCGGTGGTTCAGGGTGGAGGAGCGAGTGGGTCTACGCAGGGCCCAATGCTCCGGGATCCTGGCCGGGAGGTGATGACCGGCAATGGGTAGACGCTATGACGGCACCCGAGCTTCCGCCCGATTGGGGGAGGTCGGATGCTCCGGCTGTGAGAGCGGTGCGAACGATCTAACGACCATGCGCACTGGAGCGAGTTTGGGTCGCTTCTGAATGTGGCGCTTGCCGTGGCTGAACGTGACCGGGTGTTCGAGGACAGGCGGAACGTGCGTCCGTGACGTTCCGAGAGCACGCGGGGTGTCCTCAGTGAACGCAACCCGCAGCAGACCCTTCCTTGGGCGGCAGGCGCAAGGCGGTGCAATGGGCGGGCTGGGCAACTCGGTCCGCCGGGAGGAGCGAGCCGTAAGCACTAATGGTTACGCTAGCTTTCGATCAACTTCCCGAGGAGGGTCCGTGCGCGTCGCGAAGCTGCAACTGAACGGTTTTAAGCGGTTCACCAACACTATGATTTCAGGTCTGCCGACGACCGCTCGACTGGTGGTCCTCGCTGGCCCGAACGGCGTCGGCAAATCCAGTCTCTTCGACGGATTTCGCACCTGGCAGACCGCGCACGGTGTGAGCTCGTCGATCGGATGGGACGAGTCGTACGGCCTTAAAGTGGGGACGCCGGCGATCTCGTGGCCCAACCACATCCAACTCGACTTCCATGAGGGCGAACCCACGGACACTCTCGCCCAACAGCGGAGCGTCTACATTCGGACCGCGTTCCGGAACGAGGCAGACTTCAACATCTCGACCTTCAGTCGCTTGCCAAGTCCCTTGGCTGCTCCGCGAGTCGGTCGCCTCGTAGACGCGGACATTAGTGTGTCCGAGAACTACCAACGCATGGTGATGCTCACGCTCGACAGTGTCTTCGACAGCGTCGTTCCTGACAGCACTAGCAAGGGCGAGCTGCGTGACCGGCTCATAGGCTCGGTCGCCACTGCCCTCCGCCAGGTGTTTCCGGACTTGGAACTGACCGGAGTGGGAGCCATCGGAGCTGGAAGCGAGCAGCAGGGCTCGTTCTACTTCAGGAAGGGCGCGTCGGACGGGTTTCTGTACAAAAATCTGTCTGCCGGGGAGAAAGCTACATTTGATCTCCTGCTCGACATCGTCGTCAAGCGCGAGTACTTCAACGACACGATCTGGTGCATCGACGAACCCGAGGTCCATCTGAATACCCGCGTGCAGGCCACCTTGCTGCAGGTGATTCTGGAGCTGCTGCCCGACAGCTGCCAGCTCTGGCTCGCCAGCCACAGCATCGGGTTCATGAAGGCAGCGTGGGACCTTGCGCAGGCGGACCCTTCGAAGGTCGTATTCATCGACCTCGACGGGCACAACTTCGACGAGTCGGTTGTGGTCGAACCAGTCGTGGCCGACAGAGCGTTTTGGGCGCGCACCCTCGATGTCGCGCTCGGCGACCTGGCAACGCTACTGGCTCCGAGCGAGGTCGTGCTCTGCGAAGGTCGCCCACCGAGCAACGAGCGGGATACGACAGCAGAGTTCGACGCCGCCTGCTATCGCCGCATCTTCGCGACGACCCACCCAAACGTCGACTTCCTCTCGGTCGGAAACTCGGCGGACGTCTCCACCGATCGGCTCGAGGTAGGTCGAGCAATCCAGACCATCACCACCGGCACGAAGATCACCCGAGTGCGCGACCGCGACGACCTGAACGCTGACGAGGTGCAGCAGTTACAGCGGGACAACGTGCGGGTCCTCAGCAGGCGCCACATCGAAGCCTTCCTACTCGACGATGAGGTGCTGCGGAAGCTCTGCGAGCAACTCGAGAATCCGGGTGCGATCGATGATGTCCTCGCGATCAAGCGGCGCGCGATCGCTGAGGCGCCGTCGCGCGGCATCGACGAAGACAACATGAAGAAATTTGCTGGCGGCATCTACGTCGAGCTTCGTAAACGCCTGGCAATTCGCGGCGGCGGTAGCACGTGGCAAGCGTTCGCGAAGACCACGCTCGCCCCACTGATCACGCCCGAGCTTGCCGTCTTCGCAGAGCTCGAGCGCGACATCTTCGGAGCCTGAGGCACCGCACCGCTACGGCGCTGTTGGGGTGGATCGCACGGCCAGGTCTTCAGAGCGCCCTCGAGGTGACCAGCAGCATGGCAGATTGGCGCGACAGAAACCATCATCGTGGTTCGGATAGGCGGCTCGAGGGCACCCGCCGCGCAACCCAAACGTTGTGTTCGAGACCTAGTGACTAGCGCCGAGGGTGCCGGAGTGCTCATCGTCGCCCGCCCGCTCGGTACCGCGTCACAGGACGCGGTGAGCACCTGGCCCACCGGCGGGAAGCCGATGATGCTCGTCAACAGCGGTCTCCCCACCGACCGGCTTCGGTTCACGGTGGCGCACGAACTCGGCCACCTCGTCATGCACCACGCGCCAGCCGACAACCAGGAAGAGGAAGCGAACACGTTCGCCAGCGAGTTCCTCGCCCCTGCCGAGGAAATCCAGCCGGACCTCGTCGGGCTCGCCGCCGGCGACATGGGTCGACTGATGCAGCTCAAGACCAAGTGGGGGATGTCGATCGCGGCCCTGATCCGCCGGGCCTACGATCTCGACCAGATCGACGAGGCCCGATACCGCGACTTCCACATCCGCCTCAGCCGGCTCGGCTGGCGGCAGATGGAGCCGGGCAACCTCCCGCCGGAGTCGCCGCGGCTGATGCACTCCGTCATCTCCGCCCTGCGCACGCAGGAGCACCTCGACATCGAGGCGCTCGCGTTCGCGGCCCTGATGACGCCTAAAGAGTTCGGTCGGGTCTTCCTTCCGGACGAGCGTCCCGACGCGAAGGTGGTCGTACATAGTGCCTGAACCGCTCTCCATGTTCACCCCGCCACCCCTCGCCGGGTCAGCGACGCTCGCGCTGCAGGCGTCCGCCGCGGAAACCGACCACGCCGCTGAGCTGCACGCCGCGCACGGTTTCAATGTCGTACTCACGGCCTCCACGGACCCTCGACGGAATCCCGCGGCGACACTCGAGCGGCAAGCGCGACGCTTCGTTGAATTGACTGGGCAGACCCCGGAACTGGACGCAAACCGGTACGCCGGCAACGCGCGCTCCCTCGGCGCCACGCCGCTGGACCGCGCCTGGTGTGAGATGCAGGGACCCCTCGGCGTCCGTCGTGTGCTCACCAACGGCGGCTACATCGACAGCGACGTCCGCGACGTCGCCGCGGCAATCCGCCTTGCCGAGGACATGCAACACGTCATAGACGCACCCATCATGGCCACGATCGCGATCAACTCCACGCTCCTGCGCACGGAACCGGACGCCCTCGTAGACATCCTCGGCGGCGCCCGGGTCGCCGTCGGCCTCGCGCTCGGGAATGCCGGCGACCCGCTGGCGGCAAAGAGCACCGTCGGCTCCCTGATCCGGGTGCTTGCGCTCGGGAACGTGGAGCCGCGCCGCGTTGACCTGTCCGGTATCGGCGCACTCGCTTTTGGTGCACCGGGCGCCGCGATCGGCACCACCGCGACCCTTCGCCACATCTACCCGATGCAGAACGGCGGGTACGCCCCATCGCCGTACCCGTCCATCCTGGTGGAGAAGTCACTGACGTGGAAGACGCAGGACCGGGTAATGGACGCCGCCGCGGTGTACGACGACGACGCGTTCTGGCTCTGCGAGTGCGACACCTGCTTCGGCCGTCGGATCGACCACGCGCTGCGGTTCCAGGCGGACATCGTCGCGCACAACTTCGGTGTCATCGCTCGCATCGCGCGGAGGGTTCTCGGCAGCTCCGACCCGGTCGCCACGTGGATACAGATGTGCGCCGCGGCGCAGAGTTACTCGTACGAGATCGACTCGTCGGGTCCAAACTGGGAGCCGCAGGGATTCCTCGGTGCCTGGTGGGCGAACCAGCCGACCCGCGTCGGCGCCTAAAAACCGGCTAGGTGTAGGAGTTGATCCTGGCGTTCCGCCCGCCACCAGGGCGCCAACCGGCCGACCCGTGGATGCGGTTCTGGACGCACGAGGGAGCGCACTGCGCCGTCCGGCTCTGCCGCGACGACCCCGACGCCCTGCATGTCCAACTCGGCGATGTCGAAGAACAGGTGCGGCGCCGCCGGCGGCAGGAGCACCACCGTTGGCCCGTAGGCCCTCAGGGGAAGCAGTTCCCGCAACGCCTGGCGTGGCGGAATGACGCTTACCAACGCCAGCTGCAGTACGTCAGCACGCTCGGCGACGTGCGCTCCGTTCAACACCGGGAACACCAACGACCCCGACAACCGCGTCAGCGGCAACATCAGCGGGTTGTCGACGTGCGCTGCTGCCGCCGTTGTCACCCAACGCGCTGGGTCCTCGCCCGACCAGTGACTCTGAACACGTCGAGGAAGCGCGGCGCGCGTTAGTGCCCTTGCCATCGCCTCACCCCTGCTGCCGAGTTCCTGCGCCTCCCGCGGAACTAGGTCGGACTCTAGTCGGGGCTACCCACGCCGACCACATCCGCGAGTGCGCCGGGCGTGTTCTAGCGTCCTCGTTAGAGCTGTGGAACGAATCCCCGAAACCCGTGGAACGCCCGGAACTACTGGGATCCTCGATCCGCGCCAGCACTGGCATCCGCGAATAGACCGAACACCTCTTATTGGCGTGCGCCATGCCCGTACCTGACAACTCGTAGAGCGGCGCAGAAGATCCGGCGCGCGGTCGACAGGAGGGCCTTTCGCATGCGCAGCCGCGGAGCAAGACGCGAGATTCATTCGCCGTTCAGGTACGGTCGTTTCAGGCAGCGAGGCTGTTTCGTCGCCACGGACGGTGACCGAGACGCCCGCACGGGTGAGGGGTAGTGCTGGTGGCGACCACGTCGTTGAACGAGATCCGCAAGCAGGGCGCGAAGTTCGTCTCCGAGTGGAAGGACACCCCAGGGGAGGAACGGCAGTGGGCGCAGTCGTTCGTTCGTGACCTCCTCGCCGTGTACGGCATCACGGAGACGAAAGCGGCGTCGTACGAGCTGCGAGCGAAGCGGTCCACGACCGGCGGCGGCGGGTACATCGACGCGCTCGTGCCCGGGCTGGCGCTCATCGAGATGAAGTCTGAGGGCAAGGACCTCGTCAAGGCGGAGCAGCAGGCGTTGGACTACATCGACGCGCTCACCGATGCGGAGGCACCCCGTTGGGTCATCACCTCCGACTTCAAACGGTTCCGGGTCCTTGACCTCCACAACCGCACCGAGGGCGCCATCGAGGAGTTCACCCTCCTCGACCTGCCGGTGAAGGCCGACAAGCTCGCGTTCCTCGCTGGCTACCAGACCCGGTCGTTCGGCTCAGCGGAGCAGGAGACCGCTTCGGTTCGTGCGGCGAAGATCATGGCGTCGCTGTACGAGACGCTGGAGAAGTCCGGGTACCCCGATCATGAGGCGTCGGTGTTCCTCGTCCGCGTGCTGTTCTGCCTTTACGCCGACGATTCCGGCCTCTGGGACCGCGATCTCTTCCAGGAGTTCGTCGAAGACCGCACCCGCGAAGACGGCTCCGACCTCGGCCCGCAGCTTTCAATGTTCTTCCAGGTGCTGAACCAGAAGACCAAGCCCGGGCACCTCGACGAAGCGCTGCAGAAGCTGCCGTACGCGAACGGCGGGGTGTTCGCTGAGCCCATCAGCATCCCCGCGTTCGACTCCGAGATGCGGACGAAGCTGCTCGACGCGTGCGGGTTCAACTGGTCCGGCATCAGCCCCGCCATTTTCGGGTCGCTGTTCCAGGCGGTGAAGGATAAGAAGTCCCGCCGGCAGCTCGGGGAGCATTACACGACCGAGACGAACATTCTCAAGACGCTCGGGCCGCTGTTCCTCGACGACCTCCGCGACCGGTTCGCGCACCAGCAGCACTCCATCCAGGAGCTTAAGAAGCTGCGCCGTCACCTCGGCGACCTGCGCGTCCTCGACCCGGCATCCGGCTGCGGGAACTTCCTCCTCCTGGCATATCGGGAACTCCGAGCCCTCGACCTCAGTATCCTCACCCGGCTCCGGGAACTCGGCGACACCACCGAAGTGCCGACGATGTTCTTCACCCGCGACGACCTGGTCGTGAAGCCGGAACACTTTTTCGGCATCGAGATCGAGGAGTGGCCGGCTCGCATCGCAGCGACCGCGCTGCACCTCGCCGACCACCAGGCGAATCAGGCCATGTCCCTCGAGCTCGGCATGGCACCGGAGTCCCTGCCGCTCGGCACCATCGGAACCGTCCGCGTTGGCAACGCCCTCCGCACCGACTGGTCGCACATCCTCACCCCGACCGCGGACACCATTATCGTCGGGAACCCGCCGTTCAAGGGGCACCGAGGACGAAGCGACGAGCAGGCCGCTGACCTCCGCGCCGTTTGGGGTCGTGACGATATCGGCCGACTCGACTACGTCACAGCCTGGTACAAGAAGGCGGTCGAGTACTTCGACGGAACCGTCGGCGGACGGTTCGCATTCGTGTCGACAAACTCCATCGCCCAAGGAGAGCCGGTGGCGACACTGTTCGCACCGGTGTTCGCCGCGGGCTGGCGGATCCGGTTCGCGCACCGCACGTTCCTGTGGACGTCGGAAGCGCCCGGCGCCGCCGCGGTCCACTGCGTCATCGTCGGCTTCGACCGTGGAGGCCGAACGGCACCGGCACCGCGGCTGTTCTTCTACGACACACTCCGCGCCGACCCGCGAGCAGAGGCGGTGAAGTCCGTGAACGCGTACCTCGTCGATGGACCGAACCTCCTCGTAGAACAGCGCCGCACCGTCCTCGCGCCCGACCTTCCCGCCGTGACGATGGGGAGCATGCCGCGAGACGGGAAGAACCTCCTCATCGAACAGGACCAGTACGCAGAGGTCGCCGCGGACCCCGTCGCGATGAAGTACGTCCGCCCGTTCGTCATGGGAGAGGAGTTCATCAACGGGGAGCAGCGCTGGTGCCTGTGGATGACCGACCTAGACCCGAAGGACGTGCAACGGTCCCCGGTCCTCAAGAAGCGCCTCGACGGGGTCCGTGAGATGCGGAAGGACTCAAAAGCGGAGTCCACCCGGAAGATGGCGCTCACACCGCACCTGTTCGGGCAGCGCTCACAGCCGACAACGCCGTACCTCGGCATCCCGAAGGTGTTCACTGAACGGCGCCTTTGGGCGACCGCTGCACGACTCGACGCGGACGTCATCGCGGGCGACAAGGTCTACAAGGTCGATGACCCGGACGGGCTCGCGTTTGCCATCATCTCGTCGTCCATGTTCATCACGTGGCAGAAGACTGTCGGCGGCCGCCTCAAATCGGACCCGTCATTTTCTAACACCCTTGTGTGGAACACGCTGCCGCTGCCAAAGGTCACCGATTCGGTGCGGCAATCTGTCATCGCCGCCGGGAAGAGGGTACTCGAAGCGCGGGAACTGCACCCCGGCCGGTCCCTCGAGGACGCATACAACCCGGACGCGATGGACCCGAAACTCATCGCAGCGCACCACGCGCTTGACCGAGTTGTCGACAAGGCGTTCGGTGCGCGGAAAGCTCTCGACTCGGAAGCTGATCGGCAGCGGGTGCTGTTCCAACGGTTTGAAGAGCTGACCGCTGCGGGGCAACTGCCGCTGAAGTAGTCAGCGAAGGACACGCCCCCCGCCGATCGGGACGCGTGCGGTCAGTCAGTGTCTCGACCAGAATGGGAGGATCGCTCGAAGCCGCTGAGCGGACCGCGCCTATCCTCGGGCGCGAGTCGGTGAGGGGCGTCAGGCACCCCGCTCGGGGGTGAAGGAAAAACGGACGGACGATCGTTCGAGAGGCAGGAGCATTGGCGTTGGACTCGGAAACTGGCAAAGCGGACCGAGCGATCACGCAATGGCGCGACTCTCTCCTAAACCTTTCAGGCCGGAATCGACTGCTGAACTACCGGCCAACTCGATCGTCGACGATCGAGTACTCGAGGCACTCCGCGGCCGAGGTTTTCGAGTTGATCGCAGCGGAGAGCCTCACGTTCACGCTGGGCACACGGGCGGACGAGCGCAACGCCGGGTCGGTTGCCGACGACGAAGAACTGGCGACGTCCGACGTCGAGGGCGCCGTGCTTGAGCAGCTCCGCGAGTTCGACTTTGAGCAGCACCGCGGACACCTGTTTACCGACAAGACGCAGCGGGACGTCGACCGAGCCCTCCGGAACCTAGCAGCAGCGTCCAAGCGTGAGTTCATCGACAAGGGTCTGCGCATCCTGTACGTGGCGCTCGGCGAACTGCGATGGGTCGACGGCGCCGGCGATACCCGCCGCAGTCCGCTCCTGCTCGTGCCAGCCGAGCTCGCCGCGCCTGGGCCCAGGGAACGAACGTACGTCCGATTCTCCGACGACGACTTCGCAGTGAATCCGGCGCTGTCTCTGCTTCTTGCGCAGGAGTACGGCATCGAGCTTCCGTCCGCCGACGACCTCGAAGCGGAACTCGAAGCCGACGGGGTCCAAGCAGTACTGAATCGTCTGGCATCGATGAACTGGCCCGACGGCTGGGAAGTGCACGACTTCGCGGCTCTGGCCGCGTTCATGTTCGCCAAAGAAGCCATGTACCGCGACCTGCTGGACAACGCCGACGCGGTCGCGAACTCCGACCTCGTTCGTGCCCTCTCAGGCGCCATCCCGCCCGAACAATCCGAGTTCGTATTCGACCCTGCCGGCGACGACGTCATCGACGTCGTCGCCCCACCAGAGACCACGCCACTGGTCCTCGACGCGGATGCAAGCCAACGAGCAGCGATTCACGCCGCGGTCGCGGGGAAGAGCTTCACGCTCGACGGACCACCTGGCACGGGCAAGAGCCAGACCATCGCAAACATCATCGGCGCTCTTATCGCTGAAGGTCGAAGCGTGCTGTTCGTGTCTGAGAAGGCGGTGGCCCTGGACGTCGTCCGCAACCGCCTCACCGACAAGGGCCTCGGTGCATTCCTGTTCGAACTACACAGCAGCAAGGCTGTTCGAAAAGACGTCGCCCGGCGACTCGGCGATGCACTCGGAGCTACGCCGGTCCCGCCCGCCGGCATGAGCGCGGTAAAGCTCGGGCAACTCGAACAAGCGCGGAGGGACCTCAGCGACTACGCCGAGGCGGCCAACGAGATCCGCCAACCCTTGGACGTCACCTTCCACGACATTCTCGGCCGACTCGAACGAGACCGCACCGACCAGGTCGGACCGCCGCGGGGTGGAAACGGGGCAGGACTGACCGGAGCTAATCGACCGCCGATTCCTCAACCTGCACGCGCTCACGGACATCCCGTTCGTCGACGAACCACAGACACGACTCGCCACTGGCGACCCCGTCCATCGCCACGAACTCGCCGCACTCGCCGACCGGCTCGGAGACGACCTCCGACACTGGCACTCCACCGTCAGCGACGTCCGCAAGTCCTTCGTCGAGGTCGCCGCCGAATTGGAGGAGCAGCTACGGCGCTTGCGGCCCGTGCTGGAGTTCGTCGCACTGCAGGCAGACGTGCTCGGCCCCAACGCGAGCATCGATCGCCACATGCACGCCGCTCGGCTGCGCGTTCAACTCGAATCCGCCACCGCCGCGGCGGCGCGCTCTTGGGGCGACGTGCTCGCAACGGCTCCGGAAGACTCGACTACCGGAACATCGTTGGACCCCGAACCGGACGCGATCCGCAGGCACATCCACTGGGCACGACGTCTCCTCGACGCCGCCACGACAGTACCGAACCTCCGCCGCCTCGAAAGTGCACAGATCAATCTGCTCCGGCGCACGCATCCGCACATTGACATCAAGGGCGTGGCGGACGAATACCAGCAGGCCAGCGAAGGACTGTTTGACAAGTTCGATCAGCCACGACGCGACGAACTCCGGCGAGCGTTCGCCGACCTCGGTTACGCCGCCGAATCGGTCGCCCGACTGCGGGCTGACCTCGACGGGGTGGACGCGTGGTTCGACCTGCAACGCTCGATGTCAAAGCTCGAAAGCCACGGCCTTGGCACATCCGTCCAACATGCGCTTGCGGAAGATCTGCCGAAGGCCTCGGTCGCGGCATTCCTGACCGAGACGGTCCTCCGCGGCTGGATCGAGGCGCAAATTCAGTCCGACCCCCGATTGGCTGCGGGATCCGGAGCCGATCGCGACGAACTCGTCGCCCAGTTCCGGGAGCTCGACTCCGAACTCGCGAAGACCGCCGTCACCAGGATCGTCGAGTCCGCGTCCGCCCGTCGGCCGCGGTCGGCGAGCGGGCAAGCCGCAATCATCCGACGCGAAGCGGAGAAGAAGCGCAAGCACATCGCAGTCCGGGAACTTATCGGACAGACCAAGGACGTCGTACTCGCACTGCATCCGTGCTTCATGATGAGTCCCCTGGCGGTGTCGCAGTACCTTCCCGCCGAGCAGCTGTTTGATGTCGTCATCTTCGACGAGGCAAGCCAGGTGCTGCCAGGCGATGCGATCAATTGCGTCTATCGGGGAGCCGCACTCATCGCAGCGGGCGACCAAAAGCAGCTGCCACCCACCTCGTTTTTCGAAGCGAACGCCGACGACGGGGACGAAGACGGCGACGAGGACCTCGCCAACGACTTCGAGTCGATCCTCGACCTGATGAAGTCCAGTGGCGCCTTTACCGCACAAAGCCTCCGCTGGCACTACCGCAGCAGGCACGAGCACCTGATCGCCTATTCGAACGCCTCCTTCTACGACTCCCGGCTCGTCACGTTCCCGGGCGCCGTCGCCGAGAGCGCCGACGCCGGCGTCCGCTACTTCAAGGTCGACGGCGTCTATCGGAGATCGGCCGGGCGCGACAACCCAATCGAAGCGCGACATGTCGCCGAACGTGTGCTGCATCACTACACGACCCGACCCAACAAGAGCCTCGGGGTCGTCGCGTTCTCCACTGCGCAACGCGACGCCATCGAAGCGGCCGTCGAGCTGGCCCGCTCCAACCGGCCGGACCTCGATGCGCATTTCGACGAGAACCGCGTGTCCGGATTCTTTGTCAAAAGCCTCGAGTCGGTGCAGGGCGACGAACGCGACGTGATCATCTTCTCCACCGGCTACGGACCCGACGAACACGGAAAGATCTACCGTCAGTTCGGGCCCGTCGGACGTGCCGGCGGGGAACGACGACTGAACGTGGCCATCACCCGTGCGAAGGAACTGGTCGAAGTCGTCACTTCGATGAGCGCCGGCGACATCGGCGAAGCCACCTCCGCCGGCACTCGGCACCTGCGGCGCTACCTCGACTTCGCAGAGCGAGGACCGGCGGCGCTCGCGATGGAACTCGGTCCGTCCGGCCTCGACACAGAATCGCCCTTCGAAGACTCGGTCGTGGATTTCATCCGCGGCCTCGGCTTCGACGTCCAACCACAGGTAGGCGTCTCCGGCTACCGGATCGACATCGGCGTGAAGCACCCGAATTTGGCCGGAGCGTTCATGATCGGGATCGAATGCGACGGCGCGATGTACCACTCGAGTCGCGCGGCACGAGATCGCGACCGCCTTCGGCACCAGATCCTTGAAGGCCTCGGATGGAATCTGCACCACATCTGGGGTACCGCCTGGTACCGGCATCCCGACCGTGAGAAGGAGCGGCTCCGGCAGATCCTGGAAGGACTCGCAGCCCAACCCGTCGTCGGACGAGTCGTCGCCGATGAGCGGCAAACTCCGACGCCTGTGGTCGTGGACGTGGTGGAGACGCCTTTGGACGCGCCGCCGGGTTGGGTCACGGAGTATCAGGTCGGGCGTACGACCCGCGTCCCTCCTCAAATCGATCTGAGCGATCCGCTCAATGCCCCTGCGTTGATCCCATTCGTCCAGGCGATCGCCGGAGCCGAAGCGCCGTTGCACACGGACGTACTCGCGCAACGGTTGCGCGAGCACTCCGACTACGGGCGAATCGGCTCTCGTATCCGAGGAACACTCATTCTCGCTGTGCGGCAAGCCGGCCTCGCCACCGACGGGATCTTCGTGCGGAACGGACGCGACGACACGGCCGTTGTCAGAAGTGGAGGGGCGTTCGTTCGATCCGTCGATCAGATCCCGGACGACGAGCTAGGTCGGGCGCTGGAACTGCTCACGCAGGACGCGGTCGTGATCACCGAAGATGCCCTGGTGACGCAAGCAGCTGCGCTGTTCGGGTGGAAACGCATCGGAGGGGACATTCGAACACGGCTGCTTGGCATCATCCTCGCTCTCTTGCGAGAGAGGCGACTGGAAGAGACCGATGGTGGTCTCAAGCGTAGCCAAGCGGCCTCGCCGGATACTCGTCGTTGAGCCGCCATGCTGCCTGCCGCAGCCCTCGCGGTGTGCAAGCTCGCACCGGAGCGCCAGCTCTTGAGGTCGAGCATTTCCTGACGCTTTTGTGGCACGAGACGCGATTGCGTGCGGACAGGGTTTGCTGGCTCAGTTCGAGGCCCCAACCCCGCGCCGAACAGCCCAGGCGACGCTTCTGAACGCCTCCGACTTCCACGTCGTCCAGATCATCGAACTCGACGAGAGGTTGGTAGAACTCGATTTCGTTCCCGTTCGACGGACCGCCAGTGAGGAAGTCAGTCAGACCCGTGAAACGCCGGTAGGGACTGCGATGCGGTCCGCGTCAGCCCTTGCCTAACTGGGCACGGCCGAGTTGATGGTCCACGCAGGCCCGAAGCGCCGGTGACCTCGGTGGTAGAAGCCGGGAAGCACCTCCAGGCCTGCATGGGTGTCCATCAGCCGGACCGCTCAATGCGGTCGCCGTGAGACATCTGATTCTCAGCGTCGCATCAGCTCGGCCAAGATCGAGGAGCTGGCAAGAAGCGGATGACGGGTCAGCGGAAGCGAGTTGTGAGGGAACGAGCTCCGACCGACGGTAAAGAGACATCGACCATCCCGAGGAGAGCGACACGATCGTCTGCCGGCAGATCCCGCAGAATGATCGCAACCTCTCCGCAGTACCTCCCCGCTGACGCCACCTGCACGGTGACCGAACCCGCCGGCCTCGGCTGCCCACCGACCTCGGGCAACGGCAGCCTGGCGAACCGCTCCCGCGAATGCTCCAGCCGGATCATGGCCTCAGCCGCATCAGGGCGGTTCCGATCGGGGACCGCCAGCGCCTCGACGACCTCCGGGTGCACACCCGTCGCAGCAGTACCGTCGAGCACGACCACGTTGTCGCGGACGAACGACCCCAACCGCGACCACGAGTGATCGGTCAGCGCCGGATCCCCGACGTACACATCGTCCACGCCTGCATCGACGAGTTCGAGCGCCTGGAACAACGGCGGCATGGTTCGGTGCCCCTCGACGGTCGGCAGCCCTTCGCCGAGCGGCCCACGCCGCACGGAGTCGCCGGCGATGAACGCCCCGACGCGCCAGCCGAAGGACCGGGCGACAGCGACAGACGAAGCCACTGACGGCAGCGCCAGCCCAGTCCACTCCCGAGGGTAGAAGTTGTGGATCAGCTCGACGTCCAGGTCCGCGAACGGCGCCAGATCGGCGGCCCGGAGCGTGCTCGCGTTGAGGGCGATCGGCATGACGGCGGCGATCGAGAGGATCTCAGGGACCGGGATCCCGAAGTCGATCCGGACCCGAGCCACTCCGATCGACCGCAGGAAGTCCCACGGCGAATCCCCGAGCAACCGAGCGGTGTTCGGGGAGACATCGGCGACGACGGACAGCCCCGAGGACGCAGCAGCCGACACGAGCGCGGTCGCAGCGGCTCGGGCACCCGAGGGCGAATCCTCCGGGATGTGCAGCGAGGTGAACGCGAGCGTCGCACCCGCGGCCGCGGCGGCCTCGAAGGTCGGGCCAGCCAGCGGACCATGCGCCAGGTACGCGCTCGCGCCCAACCGCATCAGCGCGCAGCTCCCACGGAGTCAGTTGGCGTGACCTGCACGTCGAGCGGGGCGTCCGGAGCGACGGGGTCGCCGGACGGTGCGGACGACTGCGCCTCGAGGTCGGCTCGCACCGAGTCGGACACCCCGAACAGCAACGTTGCCACGAACCCGACGACGTACGCCACGATGAGCCCCGACCCGTACCCGAGAAGGGCCCACCCGTACCCGGACGAGCCGTTCAGCAGCGGGATGAGCGACAGGTCCGATGCGCCGATGGCGATCGCCCCGACGGAGTGCCCGAGCTGGTCGAACAGCCCGACGACACCGCCACCGAACGCCCCACCGATGCACGCTGTGATGAACGGCCGACCGAGGGGCAGCGTCACGCCGTAGATCAGGGGCTCGCCGACGCCGAGGAGCCCGGCAGGTAGCGCGCCGCGGATCGTGCGGGAGAGGGCCTCGTTGCGACGGAAGCGCATCCAGAGCGCGAGCGCCGCACCGATCTGGCCGGCACCGCCCATCGCCAGGACGGGCAGCAGCACGGTCCACCCGGTCTGGTCGATCAGGGTGGTGTGGATCGGCGTGAGGGCCTGGTGCATGCCGGTCATGACGAGCGGCAGGAAGAAGCCTCCGAGCACAAAGCCGGCGAAGGCCCCACCGTTCGCGAGGAGCCAGGTCGCAGCAGTCCCGATCGCGACCGACACGACACCGGCAACGGACATCAGGATCCCCAGCGTCACCGAACCGGCAACGAGCACGGTCACGGTCGGGACGACGATGAGCGCGATCACGTCCGGAGTCACGCGCCGCATGAACCGCTCGACGTAGGCGGCGAGGATGCCGCCGGCCATGGCGCCGAGCACGCCGCCCTGCCCGGGAGCCAGGGTCTCGCCGAACACGGTCACGTTCGCGACACCGGCCGCGACGATGATGCCGCCGACCGCACCACCGAGGATGGGCGTGCCGCCGAACTCCTTCGCGGCGTTCATCCCGACGAACACGGCGAGCAGCGACAGGAAGCCGGACGAGAGCACACCGAGGAACGGCGTCACTCCGGGCACCCACCCGAGGTTCGTCAGGATGCCGTTGATCCCGGCGATCAGCCCGCAGGCGATCAGCGCGGGGATGAGCGGGATGAAGATCGCCGAGATCTTCCGGATCGCGCGCATGGTGCGGCCGTCGGAGCGGGACCGCGCTGACGCCTTGATCGACGCGCCGCGAGCGGCGAGCTCCTCGGGTGACGCACCGGACGCACCGGATGCACCCGACGCGGCAGCGGCACTGGATGCACCAGCCCCACCAGCCGCAACCGACGGGGCGGCCGCGCGCAGGGCCTCCAGGTCGACGGCCACGCGGTCGACGAGGCCCGGGCCGAGCACGATCTGCAGGTTCGAGCCGGCCGCCAGCGCGGCCATGACGCCGTCGGTGGACTTGAGCTCGTCGAGCGCGACCGCGTCGGTGGACACGACCTCGACCCGGAGTCGGGTCATGCAGTTCTCGACGTCGGCGATGTTCGCGGAGCCTCCGACGGAGTCGAGGATCTGCTGGGCGAGTTGCTGTGCATCGGGCATTGCTGTGCTCCTCGGGGGAAGGAATCGAGCGGAAAGAGGGAGAGCGGGTCAGGAGATGACGGCGCGCAACGAGCCGGAAGCAGCGACGAGGCGCTCACGGGCCGAAGCAGCCGAGGCGCCGGTCAGGATCACGGCGATGGCGGTCTTCACCTCGCCGTCTGAGGCATCGAGCGCCGCCTGGACCTCGGCAGAGGCAGCGCCGGTGACGTCCTGCACGAGCGAGAACGCCCGCGCGACGAGCTTCGCGTTCGTGGCCCGCACGTCGACCATGCGGTTGCCGTACGTCTTGTGGCTGCGCACCATCGCGAGCGTGGTGAGCATGTTCAGCACGAGCTTCTGCGCGGTGCCCGCCTTCAGGCGGGTCGAGCCGGCGATGAACTCGGGGCCGACGACGACGTCGATGGCGATGTCCGCCTCCCGCCCCGCGGCCGAGTCGGGGTTGCACGCGACGGAGACCGACAGGGCGGAGCGGCGCCGGGCCTCCAGGATGGCTGCGATCACGTAGGGCGTCCTGCCGGACGCGCTGATCCCGACGACCACGTCGTCGGCCGTCAGGCCGAGCGCGTCGAGGTCGCGGACGGCCGCTGCTTCGTCGTCCTCCGCGCCTTCGACGGCGCTGGTCAGGGCGACGTCGCCGCCGGCGATGACGCCGACCACCTGCGAGGGGTCGGTGCCGAAGGTGGGCGGGCACTCGCTGGCGTCGAGGACGCCGAGTCGGCCCGGCGTGCCGGCGCCGACGTAGACGAGTCTGCCGCCGCGCGCGAACGCTGCGGCGATCGAGTCTGCCGCCAGCGCGATGGCCGGGAGGCACGGCTCCAGTGCCGCAGGCACGCTGCGGTCGCCGGCGTTCATGCGCTGGGCAGCTTCCAGCGTGGAGATCGTGTCGATGTCGTCGAGTGAGTGGTCGGTCGCCTCGGTGGTGAGGGCGGCGAGTTCGTCGCGGAGGGCGTCGTGGGTGTCGTGCTTCGTGGTCATGGTGGTGCTCAGTTCCGGTGGTGGGTGCGGACGGCGTCGCGGCTGCGGGCGAGGAGCGGCTGGGACCGCTCGTCGGTGCGCTGCGCGACGACGATGAACAGGGCGTCGACGATGGCGAGTTGGCTCATGCGGCTGCCCATGGCGGCGGGGCGGAGGGCGCTCTCGGCACCGGCGACGCCGAGCAGGACGTGGTGGGCCGTGGTGGCGAGCGGGGCGTTGGCGTGGCCGGTGATCGCCACGATCGTCGACCGCTGAGCTGCGGCGGCGTGGGCGACCTCGAGCGTCTCGGTGGTGGAGCCCGAGTGGCTGACGAGCACCAGGACGTCGTGCTCACCGATGACGCTCGCGAGGGTCAGGGCGTTGTGCGGGTCGTCGGCGATCGAGCTCACGATGCCGATGCGCTCGAGCTTGAGGTGCAGGTCCCGCGCGACGATGCCGCTCGCGCCGACGCCGTACAGGACGACGCGGCGGGCACTGCTCACGGCTGCGGCCGCTGCTTCGAGGGCGTGCGGGTCGAGCGCGGCGCGGGTGTCGGCCATCACGGCGCGGACGTCCTCGGTGACCTTCGCGATGACGGTGGCCACGTCGTCGTCGACGGCGACCCCGGCGTGGATCTCGGTGTGCTCCCGCTCGTGGATGCCCCGTTCGACGGCCCGGGTCATGCTGCGCTGCAGGCCGGCGAAGTTCGCGAAGCCGAGGTGCTGGGCGAAGCGGGAGACGGTGGCGGGGGAGACGCCTGCGCGGCCGGCGAGTTCGGCGGCGTTCGTGGTGGCTGCTGCCGCCGGGTCCTCGAGGACGGCGTCGGCGATGGCGCGCATGCTCGACGGCATCGTGGCCGACTGGGTGCGGACGAGGGCGAAGGCGTCGGCGCGCTCGACCCGGTCGGCTCGCTCGGTGATCGTCATCCCGCTATGAAAGCGTCTTTCGTGCGCGAGCGCCAGGGGTGAAAGTAAATTGCGTGTTACGGGTGGTTGGGTGGCTGCGCGGCGGGGGCTCGCGCGTTCAGTGAGCAGAAAAGGTTGAGTCGTCGCGGCGGACTCGACGTTTTCTGCTCACTCGATGAGCGGCGGACGCGAACCTGGGCGGTCGTGCGCGTCACGCTTGCGGGGCCGGGGATGCCTCGATGGTCGCCGCCCGCAGGTACCGCCGCGACCGACGTACTGCTCGCAGCAGGATCGGCGTCATGATCAGTGCGGTGATGAGCAGTGCTGCGCAGAGGAACCGGGGGAACGCCGAGCCGGAGACGTCCTCGTCAGCGAGCATCGGGAACTGGGCGCCAGCGATGCCGAGGTAGAGCAGGAGGAACTGCGCGAGGGCGAGCGGCTGGTAGGTGGAGAGCAGCCGTGCATGCTCGCGTGCCCGGAGGGCGAGGTCGGACTCGGGTGGCTGGATCGGGCTGCCGGTCTTGATCGCTTGCGTCACCATGCGCTTGCCCGCAGGGGAGAGCCCCGCCGTGGTGGCCTGCATCGCGGTCGACATCCCGATGGTCGTGGCGAGGATCGAGAAGGTACCGGTCAGACCTCCGACGGATGCGCCGAAGCCGACGACGGTGAGGACTGCGACGGCACCCGACTCGGTCGTGGCCAGCGACCAGCCGATGACGGCGCCGACGACGGCTCCGATCAGTGCGAGCAGGGTCGTCCGTCGCCAGGCGCGGCGTGCTGTCAGTTCGAGTTCCCCCATGCCTCCACCCTACGAGCGGATCGCCGTGTACCGCGTCGCCGGCTTCCCCGGCCCGTCCGCGCGCTTCGTGTCCGTCGCGACCAGCTTCGGCAGCATGGCTCGCCGGAACGAGTCCGGCAGGAGGCGCTCGCCGAGGACCGCCTCGTGCAGCTGCCGCAACTCCGACATCGTGAACGGTTCGTCGAGCAGCCCGTGCGGATCCGGGGCAGCGCTGTAGACGGACCGGAGCCGAGCGACCGCGAACTCGAGGATGTCGTCGTGCCCGTGCACCATCCCGCGCGCCTCGAAAACCGGCGTGAGTCGCACCTCGGGCTCGTCCAGGTCCAGAGCATGAGCCGGCACCACGTCGAGGTGCGCCACCGACAGCACCCACCCACGGTCGTCCCGCGCCGGATCGTCGAACACGTGCAGCTGCTCCGGCGCGAGCCCCGTCACGCCCGCCTTCGTGGAGAGTGACCGCAAGACGGCCGAAGCCAGCCGCTCACCCTCGTGCACGAACGTCCCCGGGAGTCGCCAGTCGCCCTCGGTGGCATCGCGGACCTGCACGACGGACAGTGGTCCGCCCGCGGGGACGGTCAGCACCGCGGTGTCCACGGCGACGGAGGGTCGCGGGTAGTCCGTCAGGCGTCGGCCGCTCGCGTCGCGGTACTCGTCGGTCATGCCGGTGAGTTTACGCACGCTTGCGCAAACGTGACGAGTGGTGCAGGATCGGTTTTACGCAATCTCGCGTAAACCCGATCCGGAGTCCACATGACCACCCCGCAGATCCACGACCGAGCAGTCGGTGCCGTCCTCGGCTCCGCCGCCGGCGACGCCCTCGGCGCCGGGTACGAGTTCCGACCGGCAGTGCCCGAGCCGACTCCGATCACGATGACCGGCGGCGGCTCCTTCGGCTGGGCGCCGGGGGAGTGGACCGACGACACGAGCATGGCCGTTCCGATCCTCCGCACGGTCGCCCGCGGCGGCGACCCAGCGTCGGAGCCAGCCCTCGACGGCCTGGTGGCCGCCTGGGCAGCGTGGTCGGTCAACGCGCCCGACGTCGGCATCCAGACGCGCAACGTGTTGACCGGTCTGGAGGCGCGGATCGCCTCGGTCGCGCGGGCTTCGGCCCGGCAGGAGCACGAGTACAGGGGCCGCTCCGCCGGCAACGGGTCGCTCATGCGCACCGCACCGTTGGTGCTCGCCTACCTGCGCGGTGACGTCGGCGAAGAGGAACGGCTTGCAGCGGCGGCTCGCGCGATCAGCGACCTGACGCACTACGAGTCCGACGCGGGGGACGCGTGCGTGCTCTGGTGCGTGGCGATCCGGCACGCGGTGTTGACCGGCGAGCTCGACCTCCTGCGTGGCATCGACCTGCTCGACCTCGACCGGCGCCGGCTGTGGGTGGACCGGATCGTCACGGCTGAGCACTCGCAGCCCGTTGACTTCACGGAGTCGAACGGGTGGGTGGTGTCCGCGCTGCAGGCCGCCTACGCCGCGGTGCGCCAGAGTTCCTCGCTCGAGGACGCTCTGGTCCGCGCAGTGCGTACCGGCAACGACACCGACACCGTCGCCGCGATCGCCGGCGGGCTCGCGGGTGCGCTGTACGGCGCATCGACGCTGCCGGCCCAGTGGCGCGAACTGCTGCACGGCTGGCCGAACCTGCGGGCGGACGATCTCGTCGCGCTCAGTGAGCAGGCGCTCGCCGTCTGACCGGCCCGGCGTCGGAGGCTGCCGTGGGGGGAGCCTCCGCCGTCGGGCCGGTCGTGCTCGTGGGGCCGGCCCGACGCTCTGGAGGCGACCATGTCGGCAGCGCGGGTGGCGGGGCGGAGGTGAGCCGGGCCTCCCGGTCGTCCGCCGTCAGGCGATGCCGCGTCGCGGACGGAAGACGCCCGCGCGGACCAGCCACACGTAGAGCAGGCAGCCGATGCAGACGTCGAACACGGCGTTGAGGAAGGCTGCGATCAGGGCGACGGCGGCGCCGATCGGTGCCGCGTAGGGCACGCCGAACAGGGCGAGGAGCAGCGCCACAGCGGTGACGAACAGGCCGACCTGCTGGGCGAAGGTCGGAGGTTCAGGAGCCTCGAGCTCGGCGGGCGGGGCGAGCCTCGGCCGGACGAAGCGACGGAAGAGCGCGCCGTACGGGTGGCGGCGGATGCCGGCGATGCCGCCGACTGCGAAGAGCGCCACGATGACCGCGAGCAAGACGATGCCGGCGACCCACGTGGCGGGGATCAGCGTCAGGACGATCGTCGCGGCGAGCAGGACCGTGGTGATCGCGGCTCCGAAGCGTGGGGAGCGGGGGTCGATGCCTGCTTTGTCGGGGGCGGTGGTCATCGGGACTCCTGGGGGCCGGTGAGGACGGTGTTGAGGGCTGCGGCGAGCTCCGGTGGGCGGGGTGGGCCTCCGAAGCGGGTGCGGACGGCGTGGGAGCCGTCGACGAGCAGGACCGTGGGGGTCTGCAGGACGTTGAAGCGCGTGGCGAGGTGCGGGTGCTCGGCGAGGTCGATCTCGAGCCGTTCGACTCCGGCGTGCTGCGCTGCGAGGGCGTCGAGCTGGCGGGCCGTCGCCGGGCAGCGGGCGCAGGTCGGCGTGGAGAACTGGACGAGGGTGGCGCTGGTGCCGAAGGCGGTTGCCGGAGCGATGTCGGCGACGGTGCGATCGGGGCTGGCGTGGGTGCTGCGCGCGCGACCGGTCTGGGGAACCGCTCGGCCCGTTCTCGTGCGCAGGAGCAGGCCGATCACGGTGGCGAGTGCGAGGACTCCCACCACGACGGCGACGGCCACGATGACGGTCATGCCGTGACGGTACGTCGTTCTGGTGCGTCCAGGGGCGAACGTGACCGAACGTGACGGTCTCGGAGCGGTCGGACGATCGTGGAGGGGCTCGCGTCCGGAGGTCCGACCGGCCGACCGGCCGGCCGGTCGACGGCGCCTAGAATAGGCATACTATTCAAGGGAGCGCGACCGGGACCAACGCCTGGACCGCCGCCAAGGGCGGCGCGCGGCGGTCGCCGGACGCGGTGGACCGGTGACGTGACGCGGGCGGACTCGCGTTTCGTCAGAGCGCGGCGCGCGCCCGGTCGATCCGCTCGATGAACGCTCGAACGCCCCAGATGACGAAGGTCAAGCGTTGCCCGTCCTGCAGGACGACCTGCATCTGCCGCGAGACGTTGCGTGAGGTGTCGTGGAGCTCCGCGATGGAGTCGAGCGGGATGCCGAACGTCGGCCGGACGAAGTTGAACGGGTGCGCGCGGAACCAGAGGACCGCGGGGGTGAGGGTGAGTCGGCCTCCCGCGGCTTCGTGGCGGCGCATGCCGAACCGGCCGGGTGCTGCGATCGAGCGGACGAGGCCGGCCTCCGCTGCCGCTTCGTCGATGACGAAGTTCGCGTTCTTGCGTGCCAGTACGGTCTCCGCGTCCCCCAGGCCCATGCGCTGACCGTACCGCGATCAGACTCGGCGGAGCAGCCGGGCGACCGTGCCCTGCAGCACGAGGAGCAACGCCCAGAGCAGGCCGATGCTCGGGAACACCACCGACAGGATCAGGGCGAGCGACAGCAGGCCGGCGGCGATGAGCCCCCGCGCCGAGTCGCCCAGCGGCGTGGAGAGCAACTCGGGGTTCCGCCGGAGCACCAGTTCGATGCCGGTGAGCGCCAGGCTCGTCACGACCATGCTGCCGAGGTAGAGCGCGTGCGCCACACGGTCGTCGTTCTCGCCGCTGTTGAGCAGGTTGGCGGCGAAGGGCAGGAACACGATGCTGATGAGCCACACGAAGTTCAGCTGCATGACCCGGGCGTTGTAGGAGCGGACGTGCTCGAACACCTGGTGGTGCAGGATCCAGAACCGCGAGATCAACCAGAACGTGATGAGGAACTCGAGCAGGGCGGGCCAGTGCTCCCGGAGCAGGTCGCCCGCGCCCTCGCCGTCGCGCAGGTCACTGGCGATGTCGACCAGCGGCAGGATCAGGAGCGTGATCGCGATGGCGACCGTGGCGTCCGAGAAGTTGACGAGTCGGTCGAGGCCGCGGTCCGTTCGAGCGTGCTCGGTCATGGCCCGAGTGTAGGAGCGCTTAGGGTCGCGGGTGTGAGCGACGACGTGACTCCTGGCCGGTACCGCCACTTCAAGGGCAACGACTACGAGGTGCTGCTCGTCGCCCGTGACGTCGAGACCGAGGAACCGGTCGTCGTCTACCAGGCGCTGTACGGCGAGCGGGGGCACTGGGTCCGCTCGCTCGCTGACTTCACGGCGCACGTGACCCGCGACGGGTACGACGGCCCGCGGTTCGTGCCGGCACGGAGAGCAGACTAGTCAGATTTGTCATATCAGTCAGCACATTGATATACCTTGCAGTGGCAACCAGAGCGGTTGTCTGACTGAGAGGGGGATGTGCAGTGCAGCACACCATGAAGCAAATGCTGGTTGTCGCCGCGGTCGCCGCGGTGGTCTCACCGTTGCTGGCAGCTGGCCCGGCGGTCGCGGCCGAACCTGACCCATCGTCGGCCGTTCCCGACAACGTGGTCGTCGACCCGACTTTCGACCCCGCGAACGCGACCCGGGTCGACGAGGATGGGAACTCGATCGGCCGGAAGAATCCCTGCCATGACCGCGCGTTCGCGGCGATCCCGAAGATGCTCACGTCCGTGTCGGGGTGCAGCATCATCGGGTCGAGCACGAAGACGAAGGTCACGTACAGCTGGTACCGCGACCGAGGCCGGGTCGGGGTCTGCGTGTGGAGCAAGGGCTTCAACGCTCGTGCGCAGACGACGTGGACCGCGTCGGGATGCGGGACCGGTCGCCGTGGCGTGGTCATCAACTGGGGCAACGTTGCGGCATCGAAGCAGATCCGGGGAATGACTGCTTCGGGCGTCGCGGGCGTGCAGTGGGGCTGATCGCGACACGTCGGCGCAAGCGCTCGCTCATCTGGGTGGGCGCTTGCGCCGTCGCGGTCGCCGCGACCGGGTGCGGTGCTCCCGACTCGACGACGACCCGAACGCCCCGGACCACCACGACCGTTCGCCCGGCGACGGAAAGCGCCCGGATCATCGAGACCGTTTCGCAGCAGCGTCTTGCCGATGTGCTCATTGCGGGGCTCCCCTGTGAGGACCGGGACGACTACCAGGACGACTTGACGTTCTGGGACTCGATGCGTGGCTACGACTGCGTGGACGCGGCCGACACGGTCTCCGTTCGTGTGTACGGCAGCAGCCGGTCCGTCGACCAGATCCTCCCGTCATGGGCTGACGCTCTCGTGGACGGACGCGGAGCCCGTCGCGGCGTGAACTGGTTCGTCGTCGGACCGCGCGATCTGATCTCCCAGGTCGATCCGCCTCGCGAGGATCCCGAGGTGCGGTCGTCGTCGACATCCGCCCCTGCCCCGACGGCGCAGCAGGAGTTCCTGACCAACTGCTCCCAGTACACGTTCGACGAGGCCGTCCGTGCGATCCGCGGTGAGCGGGTGACGGAGACGGACGGTGCGTACTACGACCGGGCGTTCTCTGGCGTCGGCGAAGCCGTGCGAGCGTCGTTGGACCAGCGTGATCTCGCGCTCCTCCGTGCGGAGGACGACGAGGCGCGATGGCCATCGATGCTGTCCGAGCGCGGCCCCGCGTGGAAACAGGTGTGTCGAACAGCCATGTCACGGCACGACGACCTGTTCCGGTCCGGAGCGGAGGACTGATGCGCGTTGTGTCGATCGGACGAAGCGCCGGGGCGCTCGGGGCTCTCGGAGTGACGATCCAGGCAGCCGATGACTTCACCCGCATCTTCTTCGAGAGTCCGATGGCCAGCTCGTCCGCCGTGTTGGCGGGTGCGAGCATCGTGCTGCTGCTGATCGGGGGCGTGCTCAGCTGGCGTGGAGACCGGCTCGTGTGTTGGACGCTCGGTGCCCTGGCTGTTCAGGTGGTTGGTCGCATGGCTGTCGATGTGGAACCAATGGCCGTGTACTGGTCGGTGTCGGTTGCGCACATGCTCGGGCCGGTCCTCGCGCTCGCCATCGGCGTGGTGATCGCCCGTCGGGCCGGTTCCACGGCACTGCGGCGTCTCGGGTGCATCATCGGGATCGCCGCGGGCTGCTGGATGCTCGCGAGTTGGACGCAGGTGCCGTTGCTGCTCGTTCCGCTGACGCGCGCCGTCACGGACGGCTGTCTGCTCGCCGTGGTCGCTTGGCCTGCCGTCCTTGAGGCCGGTCGGCTGGCGCGCCGCCTTTGGGACTCCGCGGAGGTGCGCTGACGCCGGCCGCTGCCGACTGATCGCGCACGGCGCCGGTGTCTGCGGGCGGCCCTAGGCTCGCAGGGCACCAGAGAGACGGGGGAACGCATGCAGATCGGCGTCGATGGGCACGTGCTGCTCAGCCCGAGTGACCTCAGCACGTGGTCGGCCTGCGAATGGGCGTTCCTGCGCCGACTCGACGTCAAGCTCGGTCGCGGGAAACCCCTGCCCGATGCGCACGACGACATGCTCGAGCGCACCGCCCGGCTGGGGGACCAGCACGAGCTCGACTACCTCGCGATCCTGAAGGGCACCCGGAACGTCGTCGAGTTCGACCGCCCCGCCCCGCCGGACTACGCACGCGCCGCAGCCGAAGCGCGACAGGCCTTCGCCGACGGCGCCGACGTCCTGTACCAGCCGACGTTCCACGCGGCGCCCACGGCGGGCAGCCCGGGCTTCATCGGCTTCGCGGACTTCATCATCCGCAACGACCAGGGCGAGTACGAGGTCTACGACACCAAGCTCGCCCGGCACGCCAAGATCAGCGCCCTGCTGCAGCTCGCCGCCTACGCCGAGCAGATGCAAGCACACGGCATCCCCACCGGAGCCCAGGTGCACCTGGTGCTCGGCGACCGGACGACGACCACGCACGACCTCGCCGACATCGCGCCGGTGTACCGCACGCAGCGCGCCGAGCTGCAGCGGGTCATCGCCGAGCGCATCGCCGCCGACGCCGAACTGCAGTGGGGCGACCCGCGCTACTCGAGCTGTGGGCGCTGCGACGTCTGCTCGACCCAGGTGGCCGAGCATCGCGACCTCGTCCTCGTTGCGGGCATGCGCCTCGACCAGCGGGCGAAGCTCATCAAGCACGAGGTGCGGACGATCGACGACCTGGCGGTCCGCACCCGGGCAGTGCCGGGCTTGTCCCGCGCGACGCAGGATCGGCTGGTGCGCCAGGCGAGCCTCCAGATCGAGACGGAGACCGCCCGACGGAACGGCGCCGACGGGCCGGACCAGCCTGTGAAGCCGCGCTTCGAAGTCCTCGATGCCCGCGCGCTCGACGCGATCCCGGCCCCCGACGCCGGCGACGTCTTCTTCGACTTCGAAGGCGACCCGTTGCACACCGAGGACGGCGTGCACTGGGGCCTCGACTACCTCTTCGGCTTGGTCGACGACCGCGCGGAGTTCACCGCGTTCTGGGCGCACACGATCCGAGACGAGCGAGTTGCGCTGGAGCAGTTCCTCGCGTTCATCGCGGCCCGGCGGCAGCAGTACCCGGGCATGCACATCTACCACTACGCCGCCTACGAGCGGACGCACCTGCTGTCGCTCGCCGTCCGGCACGGGGTCGGTGAAGAGGCCGTCGACGACCTGCTGCGCGCTGGCGTCCTGGTCGACCTGTACCCGATCGTGCGGAAGGCGCTGGTGGTCGGCAGTCACAGCTACTCGATCAAGAAGCTCGAGCCGCTGTACATGGGCGACGACCTGCGCGAGAGCGACGTCACGAACGCCGCCGACAGCATCACCGCCTACGTCGACGCGATCGAGGAACTCCGCAACGGGGACCCCGCCGCCGGTCAGCACATGCTCGACGAAGTCGCGGACTACAACGCCTACGACTGCCGCTCGACCCTGCGCCTGCGCGATTGGCTCCGGTCGCTGCGCACCGACGACCCGGACGCAGCGGATCCGGCACTCGAACTCGACGTTCCGCCGATCCCCGTCGAGCGCGAACCGAACCCGGTCTACGTCGCGCTCGCATCACACCTGGAGGACGTCGACGCCCTCGACCGCACGCCGGACGAGACCGCGCTGGCGCTCGCCGCAGCCGCGATCGACTACCACCGGCGCGAGGCGAAGACCTTCTGGCAGGACCACTTCGACCGCCTGCGCAACCCGGTCGACGACTGGGCCGACACCCGCGACGTCCTCGTCGTGGAGCGCGCGTCCGTCGAGCGGGACTGGGACACGCTGCCGCGTGCCCGCTCGCAGTCGCGAGAACTCCGGTTGTCGGGGACGCTCGCGCCCGGTTCGCGGCTCCGGCCTGGAGGCACGCCCCACCTCGTCTACGACGACCCGCTTCCGCCGTCGGTCGTGTCTCCGGGCCCCGGGTCGAAGGGCGCGTCATCCCGCGCCGTGATCGTGGACGTGTGGGACAACGGCGACGCCGTCGAGGTGCTCGTGAAGGAGGGCCTGCCCGTCGGGGCGGAACCGCACCACGACTTCCCCGTCGCGCTCGCGCCGTCGGCACCGCCCCGCGCGAAGCCGCAGCCCGAGGCGATCGCCGAGTGGGGGCAGCAGGTCCTCGACGAGCTGCCCTCGATGGTGGCGGACCCGGCCTTCGACCTGCTGCGTCGGGTGCCGCCGCGCGGTGCGATCGTGCCCGTGCAGGGCGACGACACGGTGTCCGCCGTGGTGGCGACGCTGCTCGGCCTCGACCACTCGTACCTGGCGATCCAGGGGCCTCCCGGCACGGGCAAGACCTACGTCGGGTCGAACGTCGTCGCACGGCTCGTCCGCGAGTACGGCTGGCGGGTCGGCGTCGTCGGGCAGTCCCATGCGACCTCGGAGAACTTCCTGTCCTCGGTCGTGAACGCCGGCGTGCCCGCGGACCGAGTCGTGAAGGTGCCGAAGTCCGGGGTGACCGAGGACGAACTCGATGCCGCCGCGTGGACGCCCGTGAAGAACGGTGCTGCCGTCGCCGCGTTCCTGTCCTCGTGCGAGGCCTCCGGCACCGGCGGCGTCGTCGGCGGGACCGCGTGGACGTTCGCGAACGCGTCGACGATCGAGCGCCGCTCCCTCGACCTGCTCGTCGTCGACGAGGCCGGACAGTTCTCGCTCGCACCGACCATCGCGTCCTCGATCGCCGCGACCCGACTCCTGCTGCTCGGGGACCCGCAACAGCTGCCGCAGGTGTCCCAGGGCTCCCACCCGGAGCCCGTCGACGAGTCCGCGCTCGGGTGGCTGGCGGACGGCGAGCACGTCCTGCCGCCGGAGTTCGGCTACTTCCTGGCCCGCACCCGTCGGATGGAGCCGGCGCTGACCGAGTCCGTCTCGGCGCTGTCCTACGACGGGCAGCTCGCGTCGATGGTGTCCGGTCGGCACCTCGACGGCATCGACGCGGGCGTGCACCCCGTGCCGGTCGTGCACGCGGGCAACACGACCTCGTCACCGGAGGAAGCCGCCCGCGTGGTGGCCCTCGTCGGCGATGTCGTCGGGCGGACCTGGACCGACGGCTCGGACGCTCGCGCCCTGACCGACGAGGACGTCATCGTCGTCGCCCCGTACAACGCGCAGGGTGCCCTGATCCGTCAGGAGCTCGATCGCGCTGGCTTCACCGGTACCCAGGTCGGCACGGTCGACCTGTTCCAGGGCCGCGAGGCCGTGGTGTCGATCGTGTCCCTGGCGGCGTCGAGTGCAGCCGACATCCCGCGCGGGCTGGACTTCCTGCTCATGCCGAACCGGCTGAACGTGGCGATCTCGCGGGCGAAGTGGGCGGCGTACCTCGCGCACTCGCCGGCGCTCACCACGGGGCTCCCGCCGTCGATCACCGGCCTGTCGCTGCTGTCCCGCTTCATCGAGCTCGTCCAGCCCGCTCGCTGACGACCGCGCCGGCCGCGCGGGCCGCTCTGCCGCCGCTCGGTGGCGGAGCCCGGCGTGCTGCCAGGCGAGTGACGGTCCTGGTTCAGGAAGTCCGGCGATCGTGAACCAGAACCGTCAGCGTGCCAGAGCGCCGAGCCGCACCGCCGCGGCTGTGACGCCAGAACGAGGGCTGGTCCCGACACCTGTCGTCCTGGGACGGTGGACACATGGGGGAGAACACCGCTGTCGCCGACCACCGCCCGACTCCGAGGGGCGGGGCCGCGCTGACGCTCCGAGCGCGGAAGCCCGGGTACGCGGTCATGCAGGAGTGCCTGGCCATCCAGGCCGAGGGGCCGGCGCGAACCGGCTGGCAGCGCTTCTGGGGGCACGACCCGCTTCGTGACGAAGCCCGCTCGTGGTTCAAGGGCGCTGTGGGAGAACGGCAGGTCGCTGCCCAGCTCGATGCGCTCGGCTCCGAGTTCACGGTGCTGCACGCGGTACCGGTCGGGAAGAGCACGACGGACATCGACCACGTCGTCGTCGGATCCACCGGCGTGTTCTCGATCAACACCAAGAACCATTCGGGGCAGAAGGTCTGGGCGGGTGGCCGAACCCTGATGGTCAACGGGCAACGCACCCCGCACGTGCACCGCGCCCTCGCCGAGGGGGAACGAGCGACTCGCCTGTTGTCCGCCGCAGCCGGCGGACCGGTCCCGGTCCAGCCGGTCCTGGTCATCGCAGCGGGAACGCTGCAGTTCGGGAAGACCGCACCGGCCGTCGTGACGGTCGAGCCCCGTCAGATCGGCGCCTGGATCAGGGATCTGCCGCGAGTCCACTCCGACGAAGCCGTCCGGTTCCTGTCGATGCTGGCCGAGGAACGTGGGACCTGGCATGTCGAGGCTGTCGTGGTGAACGACACCCTTCGCCACGTCCAGCGATTCGAACGGCTCGAGCGGGAGATCGGCCAGGCGGCGCGGCGGAAGCGGATGATGCGTCGCGCCGTCGCGGTCGCCGTACTTGCAGTCCCGGCAGGAGCGCTGCTGGGCTACTGGTGGGCGATCGCCGGTGCCGCTCTGACCGCGAGCAGCTGAGCAGCGGCCGACCTGCCCGGCGTACTCGACTGGTACGACCGTTCGAGTCAGCCGTCGCTGGTCGGGACGCCACCCTGCATCTGGACCCGCATCTGGGCGAGTACGTCGGCGTGCAGGAAGTTCGCTTCGGCCGCACTGGTGGGGTCGACCACGATGCCGAACTCCTCGGGCAGCGCGGTCACGAGCTCGGTCATCGGAACCGGACGCCCCTCGGCGTCGGGCAGGCCAGCGGCGAGTTCGGCGGGGTCGGTGAAGACGGGCACGAACGGCTTGTCACGGATCATGACGTGGGCGACGCTGCCGGCCTCCGGTGTACCCGATGGCTTCCACGGCACCCACGCCGCGCTGCGCAGGAAGCCCGCCGGCGAGGCTGCCATCCGGCGGCGGAGTTCGGCGGCCGCGGTGGGCGGGGCCTTGTCGACGCCTCGGCCGAAGGCGGATCCGTTCGTCTCGTCGTTGCTCACGCCAACCATGCTGTCACGCTGGACGGACACGCCGGGGCCGAGCCGCGCCTCCAGGTCGTCACCCGGCGCACGAGGAGGTGCGCCGGGCGTCGGACCGGTGCGGCTCAGTACGCGGCTGACTGCCCGCCGTCGATCGGGACGACCGTCGCGTTGACGTAGGACGCGTCATCGGACAGCAGGAACGCGACGACGGCGGCGATCTCGGGGGCTTCGCCGTAGCGCTTCGTCGGGTTGACCTGGATGAACTCCTCGGCGGCCTTGCGGGGGTTCTCCGCGTCGAGCTGCTTCATCGAGTTCTCGACCATGGGCGTCCAGATGGCGCCGGGGGCGATGGCGTTGATGCGGATGCCGTAGCGGCCGTACTCGACGGCGGAGTTGCGGGTCAGGCCGACGACGCCGTGCTTGGCGGCGGCGTACCCGGACTGGTTGCCGATGCCGCGGATGCCGCCGACGCTCGCGGTGTTCACGACCATGCCGGAGCCCTGCTCACGCATGACCTTGAGGACCTTCTCGAGCCCGAGGAACACGCCGCGCAGGTTGATCGACACGACCTTGTCGAACTCGGCGGCGGTGAACGACTCGGTGGGGTTCTGCTTGCCCTCGATGCCGGCGTTGTTGAAGAAGCCGTCGATGCGGCTGAAGCGCTCGGTGGTGGCTGCGACGTAGGCGTCGACCTGGGCCTCGTCGGAGACGTCGGCGACGGTGGTCAGGACCTGGGCGTCGGGGGTGGCCTCGAGGACGGCGGCCTTCGAGGCCTCGAGACCCTGCTCGGAGACGTCGACGAGGGAGAGCGCAGCGCCCTCGGTGGCCAGGCGGACGGCGGTTGCACGTCCGAGGCCGGAGCCGCCGCCGGTGATGAGGACGACGCGGCCGGCGAAGCGGGACGTGCTGGTGCTGGTTTCGGGCATAGGGAGGCCTCCTGAGGTCTTCGACGATGAATTCTCTTTAGGCTACACCTGTCGTTTTGCAGGGTGTGCTGGCGACGTCAGCTCGTGATGACCGTGGTCGTCGTCGCGGTGGTCGCCGCCATGATGACGATCATCGCCGCGGCCTGGATCTCCTCGAGCACGGCCTTCACCGCGGGGCTCGCCCAGGTGCCCGAGGTGATCTCCTTCACCAGTCCCTTGTCGACCGCGCCGAACTGCTTGCGGAGCGTGTTCGTCGCGTCGAGCAGCCCTATGACCGCAGCGGAGAACGGTGTCGGGGTCGCCCGCCGAGCCAGGACGTCCGCGATGCCCGATCGCAGCAGCGCCTCCGGCGCCCCGTCGCGCTCCGGGTGCTTCGTGGTGGGGAAGAGCCCGAGCACCTTGCCCTGCTCGACGCTGATGATCCCTCGCTCGACGAGTCCGGCGAAGACGTCGTCGCGGAGCCGCTGCTTCCCGAGCCGACTCACCCACCACTTCGCCTTGCGAGGCGCGCCGGACGCCGCGATCGAGCCGACGACACCGTCGAGCACCGGGTCGCCCGTGGCGGCGCCGTCGACGACGGTGACCAGGCCGTTCTGCAGCGAGACGGCACCGCGGAGCGCCAGGTCGGCGAGGACCGCTCCCGCGAGACCGGTGTCCAGCGTCTGCCCGTCGAGGGACTTGCGCCCGTCGGGCTCGACCTGGAGGAGCGCGAACGCCTGCGGGACCGTGAGTTGCTCAGCCATGTCCGCAGCCTGCCACGCGGGGCGGAGGTGCGCCGGGCCTCCAGGTCGACACTCAGCGGCGGCAGACCGCCCGACGTCAGCAGGCGCCGAGCACCCGCTCCATCGCATCGCGCTCAGCGGGCACGACCCACAGGCGGTACTCGGCCTTCACGGACACCTGGTGCTCGATGTAGGTGCAGCGGAAGGCCTTGTTCGCGGGCAGCCAGGTCGCGGCGTCGCCCGAGCGCTTCTGCGAGTTCGACCGGCCGTCGACGGCGAACAGGTTCGACGGGTCGTTCGCCAGGGCCTCCCGCTCCGACTGGCTGAGCTGCTGGGCACCGGTGCGCCAGGCGTTCTCGAGCGCGACGACGTGGTCGATCTGCACGAGGGTCGAGGTCGTGTTGCCGCGCACGAAGTCGATCGTCGTGCCGGTGTACGGGGACACGAGCGTGCCGGTCACCACCTTGCACGGACCCTGGCGCACGATGCCGCTGAGGTCGCGCGCGAGCACGTCGTTCCGGGTGTCGCAGCCGTTGTGGTCGACGTCGATCCACGCGCTGCCGAACTCGCCGGTGCGGTCGTACCCGGTGCCGGCGGCCTTGCCCTTGACGGGCAGCGTGGCGAGGAGCGCGCGGGCGTCCGCAGCGTCGGTGTCGGTCGACGTGCTGACGGTCGGATCCGTCGGATCCGTCGGATCCGTCGGATCCGTCGAATCTGTCGGACTGGAGGCTCGGCTCGGCTCCGGTGCGTCGCGCTCCGTACCGACCGTGGCCGTGGCGACCGCCGTGGGCCCGGCAGCCGCGTCGGCGTCCGGTCCGAGGACGCCGGTGGCGTCGAGCGCGTAGCCGCCGACCGCGAGGGCGAGGACGACGAGGACGGAGGTGAGGCTGATGCGGGTGCGGCGGCGTCGGCGGGACGTCATGGGTGCGTGGAACTCCTGGTGGGGCGGCGGTGCGGCGGTGCGGTGGTGCAGTGATGCGGTTGTGCCGGCCGGGGTGGCCTCGACGATCATGCCGGAGACCTCGGACACGGCTGCGGACCGCCACGCTCTGAACGGCCGAACGACCACGGCGTAGACAGGTCCGCATGACCGATTACGCGAATCCGTCCGTGTCCGTCACCGGTGGGTCGATGCCGCTCTTGGGCTTCGGCACCTGGCAGATCCCCGACGGCGAGGCCCCCGCCGCCGTGGGCGAAGCACTGGCGGCCGGGTACCGCCACATCGACACCGCCACCGGCTACAGCAACCAGCGCGGCGTCGGGAAAGCCCTCGCCGAGTCCGGACTCGCCCGCGACGACGTGTTCGTGACGACGAAGCTGCCGCCGGACAACGCCGACCGCGTGCGCGAGACCATCGAGGAGAGCCTCGACCAGCTCGGCCTCGACCACCTGGACCTCTGGCTCGTGCACTGGCCGCCGAACGGCGAGGCCCGCCCGGACGTGTGGGAACAGGTCGTCCAGGCGCAGGCCGACGGACTGACCCGAGCCGTGGGTGTGAGCAACTACTCGCTCTACCAGATCGACGAGCTCGTCACCGCGACCGGCACCGCCCCGGCCGTGAACCAGATCAAGTGGAGCCCGGTCGAGTACGACAAGACGATCGCTGACGGGCTGTCCGAGCGCGGGGTCGTGCTCGAGGGCTACAGCCCCTTCAAGGCGAGCAACCTGCAGGACCCGACGCTGCTCGACATCGCCACCGCGCACGACGCCGACAGCGCCCAGGTCATCGTCGCGTGGCACGTCGCGCACGGCTTCGTCGTCATCCCGAAGTCGTCGAACCCGGAGCGCATCCGGTCGAACGCCGCCGGTGCCCGCATCGAGCTGTCGGCGGACGAGATCGCGGCGATCGACGCGCTCGCCCGCTGACGCGCCCGCCCGCCGACGCGCCCGCCCGCCCGCCGACGCTCGCGCGCGCTGACACCCGCGCTCGCGCTCGCCTGACGCGCAACCGCGCACTGCGCGTCAGGCGAGCAACGAGCGGATGTCGTCGGCGGTCAGGTCGTCGGCGAACAGGGCGTCGTCGTCGATCATCGTGGCGAACAGCTCGGCCTTGCGCGCAGCGAGGGCCAGGACCTTCTCCTCGATGGTGTCCTCGGCGATGAAGCGCTGCACGCTCACCGACCGGGTCTGCCCGATGCGGTGGGTTCGGTCGACGGCCTGGGACTCGGCGGCGGGGTTCCACCACGGGTCGAGCACGAACACGGTGTCGGCCTCGGTCAGGGTGAGCCCGAAGCCGCCGGCCTTCAGCGAGATGAGGAACGCGGGCGCGGTGCCCTGCCGGAAGCGCTCGATCACCTGTGGGCGTTTGCGCGTCGAGCCGTCGAGGTACTCGTAGCCGACGCCCCGTTCGTCGAGGGCATCGGACACCATCCGCAGGAACGACGTGAACTGGCTGAACACCAGGGCGCGTCGGCCCTCGGCCGCGAGCTGCTCGAGCTCGTCGAGCAGCAGGTCGAGCTTGGCGGACGGGATCGGCGTCGACGGCGACAAGGGCGAGTCCGACCCGCTCGAGACCAACGCCGGCGACAGTGCGAGCATCCGCAGCAGCGTCAGCGACCGGAACACGATCATCCGGTTCTTCGACAGGTCGTCGATCAGGTCGAGGACCTTCAGTCGCTCGCGGTTGAGCGTGCGCTCGTACAGCTCGCGGTGCGCGGGGTCGAGCGTGACCCGGACGACCTGTTCCTGCTTCGGCGGCAGGTCGGCGGCGACGGCCTGCTTCGTCCGGCGGAGCATGAGCGGCCGGATCCGACGCCGGAGCTTCGCGGTGAGCTGCTGGCGCGCTTCGCCCCGGAGCTCGGGGGAGGCAAGGGGCTTCACGTAGTCGTCGCCGAACCGGGTCCAGGTGGACAGCAGCCCGGGCGCGACGATGTGGAACAGCGCCCACAGGTCGGTGAGCCCGTTCTCGAGCGGGGTGCCGGTGATCGCGAACTTCACGGGTGCCTGCAGCTCGGACGCCACCCGGTGGGTCTGCGACTGCGGGTTCTTCACGAACTGCGCCTCGTCGAGCACGAGCGCCGACCACGGCAGGTCGGTCCACGCCTGCGAGTCGAGCCGGAGCAGCGCGTACGAGGTGACGACGACGTCGGCCTGCGAGGCCGTGCGGGCGACGAGACCGGGGTCCTTCAGCGATGTCGAGGTGACGGCGGCCACCCGCAGTGACGGCGTGAACTTCGCCGCCTCGGCCACCCAGTTGCCGACGACCGAGGTCGGCGCGACGACGAGGAACGGCGCCCCGTCGGGCTCGGCGGCTCGACGGGCGGCGACCATCGCGAGCACCTGCAGGGTCTTGCCGAGGCCCATGTCATCGGCGAGCACCCCGCCGATGCCGTGCGCCGCCAGGAACGACAGCCAGGCGTACCCGGCGTGCTGGTACGGCCGCAGCTCGGCGTGCACGGTGTCCGGCACCGGGACGTCACCCGGGGGAGTCGCCCCCATCAGCCCCGCGGTGATCGCCTGCCAGCGCTCGTCGTGCGAGGTCTCGTCGGCGAGCAGGTCGAACTCGGTCCACAGCCCGGCCTGCAGCGGCGTCACCTGGATCGGCTGGTCGGGCTGCCACTCGTCGAGGTCGCGGGCCTCGTCGATGAGTTCCTTGAGTCGGTCGAACGCGGGGTCGGCGAGCGACAAGTAGGAGTTGTCGACGAGCTTCAGCCGCCGCTGCCGACCGGCCAGGGCGGTGAGCAGCGGGGTGAACGGGATCTGCTTGCCGTTCACGCTCACGATGATGCCGAGGTCGAACCAGTCGTGCTTGTCCGACGGCATCGTCGTGACGCGGATGTGCGGCCGCCCGCTCAACCGCTCGTAGTCGAGGCGCTCACCCTGCACCACCGTGCGGACGCCGAGCGCCGGCAACTCCGGCAGGAACTCGTTCGCGAACACCGCGACGTCGGCCCCGTCGATGGTGCCGTCCTGGAACCAGTCCAGTCCGCCACCGGGTCCGGCAGGGCGGACGGGAGGCTCGCCCGCAGTCGCGTCGTCGGCTCGCGATGTCGACGTGGCGGGGTCCAGGGCCGGGGGCACGTCGGTGCTGGCCGGAACGTCGGTGCTGGCCGGGTCGTCCGCGGCGCGGAGTCCCGTCAGGTCGGGGAGCGGGCCGTGCAGCGACGCCGGGTCCTTGCGGCCGTCGACGTGCCAGCGCCAGTGCAGGTGCACCCGGTCGTCGGTGCGGGGTGCCCTGGCCGGCTCGAACGTCGCCGTCAGGACGAGTTCGGGCGGGGTGCGCTCGGGCAGCTCCACCGACCCGTCGGAGCTGACGAGCCCGAGGGCACCGCGCAGCCGGGGCGACCAGTCGGCCAGGAACTCGTCGACCTCGGCCGTCGGCACCGTGATGCGGGTGCCCTCGAGGAGCATGCGCCGTTGGTCCTCGGGCACGGGCGCCGGGGTCGGTGCGAGCCCGACCGTGAACTCGGGGCTCTCGCGGAACACGTACACACCGTGGTCGCCGACCATCCGCGCGGCACCGGGGACCACCGGGCGGCCGTCGAGCACCGCGCTCGCGCCGATCACCACGGCGTCGTCGTGCCGGGCGACACCGGGCCGAGAGACGTCGAGCAGCACCTGGGCCTGCTCGCCGAGGACCACCCCGCCCTCGCGCTTGCCGGTGACGAAGGCGATGTCGAGCCCCGACGCCTGCCGGAGCAACGGCCACAGCAGCGGGCTGCGGAAGTCGTCGAGGTGCAGCCAGTCGCTCTCGCCGGGCAACCCCGCCAGCTGGCCGGCACGGTGCAGGGCCGCGAGCTGCATGAACCACCCGTGCTGCTCGGCGCCGAGGCCCAGGCGGTTCTGCGAGTAGGGAAGCGTGCCCCAGGTGAGCTGCCCGCGCACCCAGTTGCCGGCGTCGCTGCGGGTCACCGGTCGGACCCCGAGCCGGACCGTGCGAGACGGCGCAGGCAGGGCTCGGCCGGCGGCCCGGGCGCGGGCCGCGAGGGCTGCGGGGACCGCGTCACGCAACTCGAACTGCAGACCCATCCGGGTGCCCTGCGGGGTGACCGCCTGCTCGTCGTCACCGGCGAGGCGGGCGAGGTCGTGCCTCCAGTCCGAGGGCGGCGGAGCCGGCGCTTCCGGACGCGGGCCGGCGTTGGCGGCCAGGGCACGCGCGTTGATGGTGAGCAGTGCGGCGGCGACGTGCTTGCAGTCGCCGCCGAGGGGGCAGCTGCACGTGCTGCGGACCGGGCGGATGAAGTCGCCGCGCGCCACGGTCATGTCGATGCGGCACTCGTACGGGTCGTCGGCGGTGCCGGAGACGGTCGCCGTGACGGTGCCGTCGTCGGCGTTCCAGACGGCATCGTCGACCAGACCGGCGCGCACGACGTCGCGTGCGCGACCGAAGGTCTGCGGCCCGACGAAACGGATGACGTCGACGGCGTCGATCATCGGGGCTGCTGGCACGGGTCAATCGTGCCAGGTGCCACCGACGCGCGGAGCCGCCGACCCGAACGGCACACATCGAGCAGGGCTACCGTCTGCGTGGACGGGCGACGACTGCTCGTCGCTCTCCACTCGATTGGACACGCTCATGCCGGACCGCTTGCGGTGGGTGCACGATTCTGCAGACCACTGGAACGTGTGGCTCGGCTCCGAGGTCGTCTGCGACGTCACCCGGACGGACCAGTTCACGGTGGACTCGCCGGACCACTCGATCAACGGGGCGCACTCGTCGCTCGAGAGCGCTGCGGCGCAGGTGCAGGGCTGGGTGCGCTGGAGCGGACGCTAGGGCGCCTGCTCGCTACGGCTTCGTCGCGTCGGTCGGCTCGCCGGCCGCCAGCTTGCTGTGCTTCCGGGAGTAGCCGAAGTACACGCCCAGGCCGATCGCGAACCAGACCGCGAACCGCACCCACGTCTCCCACTGCAGGAACGTCACGAGCCACAGCGACGCGATGACGCCGATGATCGGGATGACGGGCATGAACGGCAGCCGGAACTGGCGGTCGAGGTCGGGCTGGCGGTAGCGGAGCACGATCACCGCGGAGCAGACCACCACGAACGCGAGCAGGATCCCGATGTTCGTGAGCTCGGCGACGACGCCGATCGGCAGGACGCCCGCCAGGATCGCCGACGCGATGCCGAGGATCCACGTGACGCGGGTCGGGACGTGGCGCTTCGGGTCGGTCTTCGAGAACCACTTCGGCATCAGACCGTCGCGGCTCATCGAGAACCAGACGCGGCTGGCGCCGAGCATGAACGTGACGAGCACCGTGACGATGCCGACGATGGCGCCGATCGCGATGACGTTCGCGACACCACCGAGGCCGACCGATGCGAACGCCGACGAGAAGCCCGAGGCCGGGTCGATGTCGGTGTACTTCTGCATCCCGGTCAGCACCAGGGTCGCCAGCACGTACAGGACCATCGAGATGCCGAGCGACAGCAGGATCGCCTTCGGCATGTGCTTGCGGGCATCGACGGACTCCTCGGCCGCGGTGGACATGGCGTCGTAGCCGAACACCGCGAAGAACACCGTCGCGGCACCGGTCATCACGCCACCGAAGCCGAACGGGAAGTACGGGGAGTAGTTCGCGCTGTTGATGTGGAACACGCCGAGCACGACGATGAGCACGACGAGTGCGACCTTGATGCCGACGGCGACGAACTCGAACCGGGCGGCACTGCGGATGCCGCGGGTGAGCACGAACGCGGTGACCAAGCACAGGATGATCGCGAAGACGTCGATCACGTGGCCGTCGCCGGTGCCGGGGGCGCCGAGCATCCAGGCGGGCAGGTCGATGCCGAACTGGCCGACCAGGAACCCGACGTAGCCGGAGATGCCGATCGCGACCACCGCCACGATCGCGGTGTACTCGAGCAGCAGGTCCCACCCGATGAACCACCCGACGATCTCGCCGAGGACCGCGTAGCCGTACGTGTACGCACTGCCGGCCTTCGGGATGAGGCCGGCGAACTCGGCGTACGACAACGCTGCGGCGGCACTCGCGACGCCGGCGACCAGGAAGCTGATGAGGACTGCGGGACCGGCGACGCCGTTCGCCACGGTGCCGGCGAGGGTGAAGATCCCCGCGCCGATGATGCCGCCGATGCCGATCGCGGTGAGCTGCCAGAGGCCGAGGTGCCGTTTCAGGCCACCCTCGGCTCCGGTGTCGTCATCGATCGTCTCGATGGGCTTCCGTCGGAAGAGCGTGCGTGTCGTCGTCGTCACCCGCCCATGGTGCACCTTGCGGCGGCTCAGTGCACCCCGCCCGCCAGCCGGACCGCAGCCGTTCGGCGTAGACACGATCCCATGCGCCATCCCACACGGATCGAACCCGGCCCCGGACAGGAATCGGTCTGGGACTACCCCCGCCCGCCCGCCGTCGAGCCCGTCACCGCCCGCGTCGTCGTCCGGTTCGGCGGCACCGTCGTGGCCGACACCACCGACGCCGTGCGGGTCCTCGAGACCTCGCACCCGCCGGTGTACTACCTGCCGATGGCCGACCTCGACCTCCGCCCCGCCCAGGGGTCGAGCATGTGCGAGTTCAAGGGCCGGGCGCGGTACTTCGACGTGGTCGGCGGGGACGGCACCGTCGCGAGCCGCGCCGCGTGGAACTACCCGACGCCCGAGCCGGGGTACGAGTCGCTCCGGGACCGCGTCGCGATCTACCCGTCGGTGATGGACTCGTGCGAGGTCGGCGGCGAGGTCGTGCAGTCGCAGGACGGCGACTTCTACGGCGGCTGGATCACGTCGGACGTCGTCGGCCCGTTCAAGGGTGCGCCCGGCACGCTCGGCTGGTGACCCGCATCAGCGGTTCGCGTAGGGCGACCAGAACGGCGGCGGGAACGCCCCGGCGGTCGCGATGACGAGCAGCTGCCAGACGATCATGGCCAGCCCGGCCGCGCCGATCGCGATGCCGATCCACGCCCAGACCTGCACCGCCCGGCGACGGCGACCGGCGATGACGATCGCGCGCCAACCGCTCAGCACGCAGACGACGCCGAACGCCGCACCGATCAGCACGTGCCGGACCGTGCCCTGCGCCGGCACGATGATGCCGAGGTAGAACGCGACCGGACCGAGCAGCACGGCGAAGGTCGCTGGGGCTGCTGGCGGTTCGTGGTCCCGAGAGGGTGCTCCCATACGTCCGAATGTACCGAGCCGGTCGGGTTCCGTACACGTGCGAGCACCGTCGCCCGGGAGCAGGCACGATGGAGGCATGCGTTCCTTCCTCCGCGTCCTGCTCGGCCTGGCGCTCGTGTTCGCCGGCACGAGTCACCTCACCTTCGCGCGCAAGGAGTTCACGGCCCAGGTTCCGGAGTTCGTGCCGCTCTCCGAGGACGCCACCGTGCTGGCCTCCGGTGTCGCCGAGATCACCCTCGGTTCGGCGCTCGTGCTCGCGCCGAAGCCGGTCCGGCGCTTCGTCGGCTCCGTCGCTGCACTGTTCTTCACGGTGATCTTCCCGGGCAACTTGTCACAGTGGGTCAACCGCCGCGACGCGTTCGGCCTGGACACCGACGAGAAGCGCGTCGCGCGCCTCTTCGGGCAGCCGCTGCTCATCGCCGCGGCCCTCTGGTCCACGCGCGGCCGGCGGTCCTGATGGACGCGCCCGCCCGGTCGTCCGGTCCGGCTGACGCCGGTTCGGCTCCCGGGACCGGGCCGGAGTCTGTTCCGGGTCAGGAGTCTGTTCCGGGGGCGCGTCTCGATCCGCTCGGGTCGGCTCCGGCACGGTTCGGACGGGAGGCCCGCCACCCCCTGGCAGGGCGCCGCCGCGTCGCGGACATGGTCGCCTCCATCGCCCTGCTCGTGGTGCTCACGCTCGAAGCGTTGGCAGCGGGCTGGGGCATCAAGCTCATGTCGTTGGCGTTCGTGTCGTGCGCTGCCCCGGGGAACACCTGCAACGTGGGGCTCGGGGACTCGGTCGTCACGGTCGGGCCGATCCTGATCGCGCTGGTGCTGGTCGCCTCGATCGTGGTGTGCATCCTGCGGCTGGTGCGGCGTCGGCTGGCATGGCCGGTCGTGCTCGTCGGGATGGCCGCCGTCGTCGCGGTGTTCTTCGCGGCGCTGCTCCTCATCGAGAGTTCGGTGACGCACGGCATCTGAGTGGCGCTGCCGTCCCGAGGTTCCGAAATCTCGGCATGTCGGCGCCCTGTTCGTCGAGGTCTGGAACCTCGGCGATCAGCGTGCGGCAGGTCGTGGAACCTCGCCGAGCCGGTCAGGTTCGGACTGGAGGCCCGTCCGGCGTCCTTCTCGCGCTGGTCGAACCCGTGCACCGCGACGACCGCGGGGGCGTCGGGATCGCCGAAGTTCCTCCACAGGTGGCTGCGGCGGCGAGGTTGTCCACAGATGCGCACGGCGGCCGTCGGTCGGCGGGCCGGGTTCGCGACGCTGGAGTCATGCCTGACACCGACACCCTCGACCGCCTGATCCGAACCCCTGTCCGTACCGACGACGACGTCGTCCAACTCGTCGCCGCCCTGGTCGACCGCCCGGTGCGCCGGCAGTGCTGGGTGGTGTTCCTCGACGAGCTCGGGATGTCGATCCCGTTCCTGCTGCCCATCGCGGACCTGCCCTACCAACCGGACGAGCACGTCAGCGACTTCGCGTCGTTGATCTCCGAGATCGTCGGGCAGCTCGGCGCGGTCGACGTCGTCCTCGCGTGGGAGCGGCCCGGTGTCGACCGCGTGCACCCGGTCGACTGGGAGTGGGTCGACGCGTGCGCCTGCGCCCTCGACGAGCACGCGATCCGGCTGCGCGCGCAGGTCATCGTCCACGACGGCGGTGCCGCGATGATCGAACTCGACGAGCACGACCAGGACCAGGAAGTCGCGTGAGCGTCGGGGCCGGCGGTCGCGTGCCCGGTCAGCCCTGCGGGGCGGTGTCCGGCACGGTCTCGCCTGTCAGCCCCTCGACGACGGCCTTCGCCGCGGGCCAGGACTTCGCGTAGTGCTCGGGGTCCGAGTTGATCTGCACCGCGTGCGCCATCTGCGTCGGCGTCATCGTCTTCCAACCGGGGACCTTGACGAGCTTCGCGTAGAACATCGACGCCGCAGTGTACGGGTCCATCCGCTGCTCGTACGTGCCCCAGGCGCCGTTGTCGCGCTGCTGAAACAGGCCGCGGCTGTCCGGTCCCGCGGCGTCGCCGTGGTCCAGGTTCACCAGGCTCGACTCGCCGATCGCCGTCATGACCCCGACGGCCTGGGTGTGCGGTCCGATGCCGACCGCCTTCGCGGCCTGGATCACCGACGCGGCGTTCACCAGACGGTCCTGGCAGAAGCCCGCGATGGGGCCGGCGGGGACGACCATGCCGCCGACGGTCTTCGAGGCGACCTTCGGGCACGTGGGGGTGGCGTCGGCGGCGCTGGACTTCGCGATGCCGGCGATCGAGTTCACCGCGATCACGACGAGCACCACGACCCCGATCCCGACGACCACGATGCCGGCGCCGAACACCGACGCGAGCGTGATGCCGACACGGCGCATGACGGGACCTCTCGGCGGACGGGGCGGGGCAGGCGGAGCACGACGAGCGTACGGGCGCCGCCTGGGAACCGCACCCGCCCGATCGGGGGTCGCTGTGACGCACTGACGGTCCTGGTGCACCGAACACGGGGTTCGTGCACCAGGACCGTCAGCCGCGACGTCAGCGTCGGCGTCGGCGCGACCTGCTCCGACCCCATCCGCCGGCGGACAGGGAGATGAGCGCGATGGCGGCGATGACGATCGTCCAGATGACGGCGGTCGCGTCCATCAGACGTCGCGGTGGTCGTGCGGCGGGTGCTGCACCTTCGTCGGTTCGGTGACCAGGCCGGTCGGGGCCTTCTCGGGCTGCTTGCGACCGTGCGTGAACCAGGTCAGGATCCACAGCAGCACACCCAGGGCCAGCAGCGCACCGGCGATCTGGTACTGCTGCGGGTCACGGCCGGACGAGAACGGCAGCACGAGCCACAGACACGTGATGATGCCGATGACGGGGATGATCACGCCGGCTCGGAAGTGCTTGTGGTCGACCTTGTCGCGGCGGAGCACGAGCACCGTCAGGTTCACGACGGCGAACACGGTGAGCAGCAGGAGCGAGGTCGTGCCACCGAGGACCACCACGATCGGGGAGTCCGGGTCGAGCGAGACCCAGCCGATGAGCAGCAGGGAGATCGCGGTGGTGAAGACGATCGCGTTCGACGGCGTGCGACGGGCGGGGGAGATGCGGGCCAGGAAGCCCGGCAGCACGCCCTGCTTGCTCATGCCGTACAGCAGTCGCGACGCCATCATCATGTTGATCAGGGCGGTGTTGGCCACGGCGAACATCGAGATGAACGGCAGCAGGTCGGCGATCGGGAAGTCCGGGGCGGCGGTCTGCACGACGGTCACGAGCGGGGTCTCGTTGCCGGCGAGCTCACCGATCGGCACGACGGCGACGGCGCAGATCGACACGAGCGTGTAGATCACGGCCGTGATGCCGAGGCCGGTGAGCATCACCTTCGGGAAGATGCGCGAGGGGTCCTTGGTCTCCTCGGCCATGTTCACCGAGTCCTCGAAGCCGACCATCGCGAAGAACGCCAGCGACGTCGCCGTGGAGATCGACATGAGCAGGGTCTTGTCCTCCGGGGTCTCGAACATCACCACCCGTGAGAAGTCCGCGTTGCCACCCGCGATCGCCCAGAAGCCGATCAGGATCACCATGACGAGACCGGACAGCTCGACCAGGGTGAGGACCACGTTCGTCTTCACGCTCTCACTGACACCGCGGAAGTTGATCGCCATCACCGCGAGCATGAAGCCCATGGCGATGAGCATCACGACGGCGTTCGGCAACTCGAGGCCGAACCCGACACCGAGGTTGGCGGCGAACGCCCGCGACGCCGTCGACGCCGAGGTGATGCCGGAACACATCACGATGAAGGTCACGATGAAGGTGATGAAGTGGACGCCGAACGCCTTGTGCACGTAGAGCGCAGCGCCCGCGGTCTGCGGGTACTTCGTCACGAGTTCCAGGTACGAGAACGCCGTCAGCAGGGCGACCGCGAAGGCGATGAGGAAGGGGAGCCACGCTGCTCCTCCGACCTCTGCCGCGACCTGACCGGTGAGCGCGTAGACACCCGTTCCCAGGATGTCGCCGACGATGAACAGCAGCAGGAGCTTGGGACCGATGACCCTGCGGAGCTCGGGCTGCTCCTGCTGTGGTCGGTCCGTCTTGGTGGTGGCCATGCGTCACCCTTGCGCGCGAGACGCCTTGCTGTCTAGTCCCACAGGAAGGTTTCTCGCGATCGCAACACGGTCGCTCGGCGACGGATACTCTCCGGGCCATGGACCACGAGTCGAACACCACCGAAGAGCCCGTCGAGTTCGCCGACTTCAACGCGAAGCTGCTGGTGCTCGACGTCCTCTGCTACGACCTCGACGTCCTCGACCCCTACGACCCGGAGGCTGCCGACGAGACGGACGAGGACCTCGACGTCGACGGCCAGGACGACCGGGCCCGTGAGTACTACGACGACCTGGAACTCCTGCCGTCGCACCTGTCGCTCGTCACGGAGCTCACCGTCGACACCGACCTCGAGGTGCTCCAGGACGTACACCCCGGGTGGGAGGGCTCCGACGACCGCTTCGACCCGCAGAACTGGGACGACGTCCTCGACCTGCCGGCCCTCCGCACCGTGTACGCAGCTGCGCCGCTGCCCGCCCACGTCGCCGAGGCCCTGGCCGCGAAGGGCGTCGAGGTCCGCTCAGCCTGACCGGAGGGACCGGCACGGGGAACTACAGCGAGCGGTCCAACGCTCGGAGCTGCTCGGTGAACTGCTTCGCGCCACCCTGCGCAGGGTGCCGGACGGCGATCGCCTCGATGCCGGCCAACGCGAGCGCACCCTGGGCCTTCCGGCCCACCGCGACCACCCGGACCCGGTCGACGCCACCGAGTGCCTCGAGCAGCGCGAGGGCGACCGGTGCTCCCGACCGCACCTCGGCCGGACGGGGTGTGCGGTTCGTCAGCCGGTCCGGGGCGACGAACGGGTGGTGCGGGAAGATCGCCCACGCCACGGGGAGCGGCCCGGCCCAGTCGGACAGTGCCGCCTGCACGACGCGCGATGAGGCCTCCCACGGGGCGGTCGGCTCCGGCGGCACCAGGTAGTCGTCGCCGAACCGGTCCGTCTCGAGCTCGCGCATGCTCGTGAACGGGATGCCGGTGTTCGTCATGCCCCGCCACCCGGGTGCCTCGGCCACGAGCAGGGTGTCCGCCGCCGGCCCGAACTGCTCCAGGTACCGCTGCAGGTTCGATCGCCGCAACCGCCCCTCGGCCGAACCGAGGTCGTAGAGCGCCTCGGCGTCCGCCTCCACCGGCACGGCGTCGAGCGCTGCCCAGAACGCGTCGAACGCCGTCATCTCACGATCCGACCCGCGACCCGCTGCCGAGCACCCGGCGGTACACGTCCTCGAGCCCCGAAGCCGATCGTTCCCAGCTCAGACGCTCCGCGTGCTCGCGCCCGGCCGAGGACAGCGCGGCCGCGTACCCGGAGTCGGTCAGGATCCGCTCGATCTCGGCGGCCCACACCGACGGCTCACGGGACTCGAGCACGACACCCGTCTCACCGTCGACCACGGCCTCACGCAGGCCCCCGGCAGCCGCGGCCACGACCGGCACCCCGGACGCCGAGCCCTCCAGCGCCACGAGCCCGTACGTCTCGGAGTGCGACGGCACCAGCACGGCTGCCGCGCCACGGAACAGGAACGCCAGGTCGGCACGCGACTGCGGCCCGATGAAGGTGACGCGGTCGGCGATGCCACGCGCGGCGGCGAGCCGACGCAGTTCGTCCACGTAGTCACCCGCCTCGCTCGAAGCATCCCCTGCGATGACCAAGGTGGGACGGGCCTCCTGGCTGATGCCCGCGATCGCCTCGATTGCCAGGTCGAGCCCCTTCAACGGCTGCACGCGAGCCGCCGCGACGACGTAGGGCGTGGCGGCCCGGCGCGCACCGGCGGCCGCCGGACGGAAGACCGACCCGTCGACCCCGGGCGGCACGATCCAGATCCGCGCGTCGGCACCGCCGAGCCGCGTCCGGACAGTCGACGCCTCGGCTTCGGACACCACGACGACCGCATCGGACTCACGCGCCAGCTGCTGCTCGCCCGTGATGCGCCCGGCGGACTCTGGCCGCTCACCCTCGGACAACGGCGTCTCGGGGTCGGCGGCGATCGAGTGGAACGACTGCACGTGCGGGATGCCGCGCTGACGGGCGACCGGCAGGGCAGCGGCACCGGAGAACCAGTGGTGCGAGTGCAGGACGTCGAACGGCCCGAGCTGCTCGAGCTCGTGGCGGAACGGCTCGATGAACGCGTCGTGCTCACCCTTCGGCACCGGCTCCGCCGGACCCGCCGACAGGAACCGCAGGCACACACCCGGCACGAGCGACACCGAGTCCGGCTGCGTCGGCGCCGAACGCCGCGTGATGATGTCGACGTGGTGGCCACGATCGGCCAGCGCCTCGGCCTGGTGCCGGACGACGACGTTCATGCCGCCGACCTCGCCCGAGCCGGGTTCGTCTCCGGGGGAGGTGTGCAGCGACACCAGCCCGATGTGCAGGGGTTCGCTCGTCGTGCTCACCGGTCAACCCTAGCCGCGCGTCGGTGCGTCCACCCGGCTCTGGAGCGCAAGGGCTCGACCGCGTAGAATCGGTCTCATGGCCAAGCGAGTCGTTCGAACCGTCAGTGGCGCCGAGCGCGCCAAGCGGTCGCACGCCGTGGCGGCGGTAATCCACTCCGGTCGACTCGAAGGGTTCGAGGACAACCCCGAGTGGATTCAGTACATGAGCCGCTTCGCACGGGGTGAGATCAGCCGCGAGGAGCTCCGGGCCTTCGCACACCGCCGGTGAGTCGACCGGTCGGCGGTTACCACGACGAGAACTTCGTTCTGCGGAACAAGTTCGGAGCGACGAGCAGAGCCGCACTCGCGGCACTCGAAGTGCCTGAGGTGCAAGACCGCGAACTCGACTTGCTGCTCGGCGAGGTCCGCGGTCTCCGCGGTCTCCGACCATCGCAGCGGATTCGACGAATCCACGCCCACCTCTTCCAGGACGTCTACGAGTGGGCTGGCGAGTACCGTCTCGACGGCATCGCGAAGAACCCGGACGAACCTTTCCTGCCTCCCCAACTCATCGCTCCGCGGATGGCCCAGCTCGACGGCGAGTTGGCTGGCGGGGGAGAGATGCTGAAGCGGCCGCTCGACTTCCTCACGGAGCAGTTCGCGACACTCAACTACATCCACCCCTTCATGGAGGGCAACGGTCGAACGCAGCGAGAGTTCTGGCGACAGTACGCCGCTGAGCACGACGTCACGCTCGACTGGCAGCAGGCGACGAAGTCCGAAAACCACTCTGCAGCCCGCCGCTCGATGCTGGGCGATCTCGGTCCACTGCGCGACCTGCTCGCAAAGGTGATCGCTTCAGACGCTCAGCGCGAGCACGACTGACCAATCTGCGGCGGCCTCCGCTGCGACGGGCGCGCAGGCGCCACCACGACCGGCCGGCGGCCCGCCTCGTCCACCGGGTCGGACGGGAGGCCCACATCGCCTCCCAGGATCTGCACGCGTTCGTCCCCGTGCCGCTCCCAGAACGCCGCCGTCCAGGCACACAGGGCACCGTCGAGCAGGTCCTCGCGGTGCTTGTGCGTCGGACCGTGCAGCACTGACGGGTCGGCGAGGCCCGCAGCCAGCGGATGCGAGTCGAGCTGCAACGGCGGGTCGAGCGGGGTCTCGCGCAGGCGCCGGACGAGCTCGTCGAACGCCTCGGCGCGGCGTGCCCGGGCCTCGGCTGCCGGCACCCTGAGGTCCAGGCGCTTGTACCGGGGCCGCTCGACGTCGTACCCGAGCTCCTCCACGCCGACCAGGGTCGTGTACGGGTAGCACTCGAACATCGCCGGCCCGGTCCTGGCGTGCATGGATGCCGTGTCGGACACGTACTCGACGCCCAGTGCGGTGAGCCGGTCGAGCAGGCTGGCGCCGGCGCTCGCCGCGGAGGCCTGGTTCGTCGGGTTCGCCGCCACCTTCCACCGGCCGTAGCGCTGCCCGACCTGCCGTTCGGACTCGCGGATGCCGGTCGGGTTCGTCACGACGAGCGAGGCGTCGACGGCGATGAGCGACCGCGGCCCGAGGTGTTCCGCGACCCAGGTCGTGACGTCGTCGACCCCGCGGGCCCATCCGGCATCGGTGATCGTGCCGTCGGACTCCATCGCGACCAGTCCGGTCTCGTTCGGGGCACGGCTCGCGGTGCCGAGCCCCCACGCCAGGTCCACTCCGAGGTACGCGCTCACTCGTCCATCGTGCACCGAGTACCTTCCGCTGCATGGCGAGCGAAGCGACGACGGTGCGGGTACCCGGGCCCGACGGGGACCGCGAGGTCCGGATCAGCAGTCCCTCGCGCGTGCTCTGGCCGGAGGCCGGGATCACCAAGGCCGACCTCGCCGAGTACCTGGTGACCGTGGGCGACGCCTTCGTCCGGGCCAACGGCGACCGGCCCATCTCGCTGCAGCGGTTCCCCGGCGGCGTCGACGGCGAGCAGTTCTTCTCGAAGAACCCGCCGAAGGGCGCCCCGGTGTACGTGCGGTCGGTCACGGTGACGTACCCGAGCGGCCGGAAGCACCCGCAGCTCGTCATCGACGAGCCGGCCGTCGCGGTGTGGGCCGCGCAGATGAACACCGTGGTCTTCCACCCGTGGGCGTCGCGCGCCGAGGACAGCGACCACCCGGACCAGCTCCGCATCGACCTCGACCCGCAGCCCGGCACGGACTTCTCGGATACGGTGCCCGTGGCGCAGGAACTCCGGAAGGTCCTGGACGAAGCGGGTCTGACGGCGTGGATCAAGACGAGCGGCAACCGCGGTCTGCACGTGTTCGCCCCGATCGCACCCGAGCACGAGTTCCTCGACGTCCGGCACGCCGTGATCGCCGCCGCCCGAGAACTCGAACGGCGGATGCCCGACCTGGTCACGACGGCGTGGTGGAAGGAGGAGCGAGGCCAGCGGGTCTTCGTCGACTTCAACCAGGCGAACCGTGACCGGACGATGGCCGGTGCCTACAGTCCACGGGCTCTCGCGCACGCCTCGGTGTCGACGCCGATCACGTGGGACGAGCTGCCGACCGCGGACCCGACGACCTTCACGATCCGGACCGTCCCCGAACGCTTGGCGACGATCGGCGACCCGTGGCAGGCGATGCACGACGAGCCAGCGAGCATCGCGCCGCTGCTGGCGTGGTGGGAGCGCGACCTGGAGAACGGCGAGGGTGAACTGCCGTTCCCGCCGGACTTCCCGAAGATGCCCGGCGAGCCGCCGCGTGTGCAACCGTCCCGAGCCAAGAAACCCTGAGTCGGGTCAGCGGGGACCGTCAGACGGAGGGCAGGGTGTCCGTCGAGCGGTCGGGGTCGTCGACGCGCGACGTCTGCATCGGCAGCCCGACGCTCGCCGTGTGCAGGCGGGTCAGGCGCGACCAGGTGCCGCGGTGCGCGTCGCTGATGCCGTCGACGATCACGAGCCCAGGCCGATCGTGACGAGTGCGAGCGCGGTGGCGGTCACGCCGGCGATGGCGCTGATGACCGCACTGAGCTGCAGGGTGCGCTGGCGGCGTGCCTCGCGTACCTCGGTGAAGGGGTTCCGCTGCGAGTGGCGGACAAGCGTGCTGGTGCTCATGTCGATCCGCTTTCGGTCCTGGGGCTCCCGGGATGGGTGCCTCGTGGTGCTGATCACCATCGTGGCAGCGTTTCGCTAGTTCGACTAACTACTTTCCTGCGATCACGGGGAAGACGACGAAAAACGGACAACCACGCGTCAGGACAGGACATCCCGCAGGTCGTACGCCGACGGCACCTCGAGCTGGTCGAACCCGCACGACGCCGCGTCGCGGTCCGGACGCCACCGTTCGAACTGCACCGTGTGCCGGAACCGGTCGCCCTCCATCTGGTCGTACCGGACCTCGAGCACGACTTCCGGCGCCAGCCGGACGAACGACGTGTCGCGACCCGACGAGAACCGCGAGCGTTCCCCGTCACCGGTGACGGGCCTCCCGTCCGCATCGCGGAGCACGACGGGCTCGAGCTCGTCGACCAGGGCGAGCCGGCGCTTGTCGGAGAAGGCGGAGACGCCGCCGACCTGGCGGAGCTCACCGTCGTCGCCGTACAGCCCGACGAGCAGCGACCCGACGCCCGAGCCGCTCTTGTGCACGCGGTACCCGATCGCGACGACGTCGGCCGTCCGGTGGTGCTTGATCTTGAGCATGGTCCGCTTGCCCGGTTCGTACGGCTTGGCCCGGCGCTTGGCGACGACGCCGTCGAGTCCGGCGCCCTCGAAGGTGGTGAGCCACTCGCGTGCCTGGTCGACGTCGAGTGTGGTGCGCGTGACGAACAGCGGGTCGGACATGCCGCTCGCGAGCTGTTCCAGCCGGTCACGTCGTTCGTCGAACGGCAGGTCGACCAGCTCGTCGCCGTCCGCTGCGAGCAGGTCGAACGCGACGAACTGCGCGGGCGTCTCGGCGCTGAGCTTCGCGATCCGCGAGGCCGCCGGGTGGATGCGCTGCGACAGTGCCTCCCAGTCGAGGCGCTCGGCTCCGGGCTCGCCCGAGCGAAGGATCACCTCGCCGTCGAGCACCACCGGGTGGTCACGGCCGCCGAACTGCGCGCGGAAGGCCTCGACGAGTTCGGGGAAGTAGCGCGTGAGCGGCTTCGCCCCGCGGCTGCCGATCTCGACGTCGTCGCCGTCGATCGTCACGATGCCGCGGAAGCCGTCCCACTTCGGTTCGTACCGCAGGCCACCGGTCACGCTGTCGGGTTCCGGGACGTCGGCGACGGCCTTGGCCAGCATCGGTGCGATCTCCATGCGTCGTGTCTACTCGGGCGCGGGTGGGGCTTGCGTGGGCGGGGTGTGCGCTTGGTGAGCAGGAATGGTCGGGTCCGGCGCGACGACTCGACCATTTCTGCTCACGAAGTGCGGCCGGGAGGCCCGGATCACCCGGGGCAGGTCGGATCGCGTCAGTAGTGTGGTGCGGGTGACGACCGTGCCCCCGTCGGCAGCGCCGGCTCCGGAACCGATCAGCCCCGTGCAGGCCGCCGCGCTCCGCGACGGCGTCCTGCCGCCCGTCGAACAGGTCCGGCCGGGGATCTGGACCTTCGCGGTGCCGTTCCGGTTCGGGGTGCCCGACGCGACCCTGGTCTACGTGGTGGAGGGGGCGGACGGGTCCCTCGCGCTGATCGATCCCGGGTGGTCGGCCGACGGCGGGCTCGACGAGGTCCGCGCCGCACTGTCGGCGATCGGCCGGTCGCTCGACGACGTGTCCCTCGTGGCCGTGACGCACCTGCACGCCGACCACCTCGGTGCCGCCGCCGCGATCCGCCGAGCGACCGGTGCACGGGTCGCGATGCACGGGCTCGAAGTGGACACCCTCGACCGCGAGCGCACCGACGCGGTGCAGAACGACGCCGACATCGCCACGTGGGGCCTGCCGCCCGAGCTGCACGACGGCGTCGTCGCGGCCTGGGGGAGCGGACGACGGATCGGGCTCGGGCGGAGCGAGGCGCCCTACGCCGACCTGCTGCTGGCCGACGGCGACGTGCTGCCGATCCCGGGGCGCACCATCCGGACGCTCTGGACGCCCGGGCACACCGCCGGGCACGTGTGCTTCGTCGACGAGCCGGGCGGGCTGCTGTTCACCGGTGACCACGTGCTGCCGCGGATCAACTCCGGGATCGGCCTCGGTGGTCGGACCGCCACGAACCCGCTCGGTGACTACCTGGCGTCGCTCGGCCGACTCGACGTGTACGCCGGGCTCGAGGCTTGCCCGGGCCACGAGTACCGGTTCGCCGACGTCGTCGCCCGCGCGCAGACGTTGGCTCGACACCGCGAGGAGCGGTCGCGGCACGTCGCCGAAGCACTCGACCTGCTCGACCGGCCCACGCTGTTCGAGGTCGCCGCCCGCGTGCCGTACAGCGGCGGGATCGAGTCGATGACCGGGTTCCTGCTCGCGAGCGCGCTGACGCAGACGGCGTTCCACGCCGAGCTGCTCGGCCGGTCCGGCGAGGTCCGCCCCGCCTGACCGTTCGCGTCCTGACGTCAGCCGAGCGTGGTGGCCAGGCGCTCGATCGTCGTCTTCGCGTCGGCGAGCTCGGCGGACGCGTGCTCGGCGAGCGGGGCGAGGTCGGGCAGCCGGTCGGCCAGGGTCGCACTGACCGTGATCGGGTAGAGCTTCATGCCGAGCGCCGTGCCGAGGATGAGGTGCAGGACCGGCGAGCCGTGGTCCCAGTCCTCGGTCGGGGTGCCGGCGTCGTACGTCGCACCGCGGCTGACCACGGTCACGACCGGACGGCCGGCCAGGGGCTGCACGTCGCCCGCCAGGACCCCGGGGATGTGGATGCGGTCGATCCAGGCCTTGAGCGTCGACGGCACCGTGTAGTTGTACAGCGGGGACCCGACGACCACGACGTCGGCGGCGAGGAGTTCGTCGATGACCTCCTGGCGCAGTGCCTCGGCCTCGGGAGCGACGGACTCGTCCGCGGTGCGGTCCGCTGCCGCCCAGTGCAGCGCCGAGGTCTCGAGGTGCGGGAGCTGGTCGACGTGCAGGTCGCGGCGGACCACCGTGTACTCCGGTCCGCGTGCGCGCCACGCATCGGCGAACGCGGCGGTCAGCGCGCGCGAACGGGAGTGGGAGAGGTCGGCCGAGGAGTCGATGTGCAGCAGCGTGGGCATGGTGCCCACGCTACCGACGGTGGGACGGAAACGGCCCCGCCGCCCCGGGGAGGCGGACAGGCGGGGCCGAGCCGGGCCTCCCGTCCGTCACGCGGGCACGCGACGGACGGGAGACGACGGGGGACCGTCAGCGCTGGTCGTACGTCAGCGCTGGTCGTCCGTCAGCGCTGTGCGCGGCGACGGCGCAGGGTGCGGGCGCCGATCAGGCCGGCACCGGCGACGAGCAGACCGAGGGCCCAGGGCAGGGCGCCAGTGGCGTCCGAACCCGTGTAGGCGAGCTGGCCGCCACGGTTCGTCGGGGTGACCGGTGCGGCCGCGGGGACCGGGGTGACCGGAGTGGACACACCGGGCACTGTCGGGACCGCGGTCGGCTGGACGTCCACCGCGAACGAGGTGGTGAAGTCACCGGCCGAGACGGACAGGTTGTGGATCGACGCGTGCGGGAACGTGACGTTCACGAGGCCGAAGAAGCCCAGGTCGGGGTCCGGCGCGATGACGTCGCTCGCCACGTCCGAGGTGACGGTCGGGACGATCGACTCCTCGTTCTCGTCGGTGATCTCGTTGCCGAACACGTCGACCAGGCCGCCGGACACGACGAGCGTCCCGCCCTGCTTGATGGTCGGCCGGCCGCCCTCGACCTCGTTGCCGGTGTAGCCGCCCTCACCGTCGCCCGTGATGGTGAACGTGTAGACCTTGCCCTCCGGGTCGATGATCCAGCTGGTCCGGGTGCTCGTGTCGTCCTCGTCCTCGCCGAGGTCGAACGCACCGGCACGGTCGGTCGTGAAGACGATGATGCCGAGCGGCGCGGCGGCCTCGACGGTCAGGTCGACGTACTGCGTGACGGTCTCGGTGCCGCTCGTCGCGGTGACCGCGAAGGTCCAGTCGGACGCTTCCGTCGAGACGCCGCTGAGCTCACCGGTGGAGGCGTCGAACGTGATGCCGTCCGGGAGCTGCTCGTCGGGCTCCGGGACGTACTCGTCACCGTTCTCGTCGTAGTACGTGGTGTCCTCGAGCTCGTCCTCGTCGAACCACGCGAGCGCGTACTTCGGCTCCGGGAAGCCCTGCGCACGGAAGGTGTGCGAGAACGCGTCACCGGCCGTGGTGCTCAGCTCGAGCGGGTGGTCAGCGTCGGCGCCGGCCTTCGTCGGCTTGCCGTCCTCGCCGAGGAAGGCTGGGGTCTGGCTGACGGGCGCGGTCGCGTCGGAGGTCACCGAGGTCGTCTCGGTGGCGCCGGGCAGGGTGCCGGTCACCGTGACGGTGATCGTCTTGCGCACGTCGGTGGGGTCGATGCGGTAGGTCGCGGTCTTCGACAGGACGTTGCGGTCCTGGTCAGCCCAGACGTACTTGTACGAGGAGTCCTCGTCGAAGCCGGTGACGACGGCGCTCAGGAGGGTGCCGACCTTGGCTGCACCGTCGATGGTGACGGTCGCGTCGGCGGCCTTCGTGGTGACGTCCGGGGTCGGCGTCGCGGTCGGAGCCGGGGTCTCGGCGGCCGGAGCCGTCGTCGCGGGGGTGGTCGGCTCGTCGGCCGGGGTGGTCGCGTCGTCGCTCGGGGTGGGGGCCGGGGTCTCCTCGGCGGGTGCCGGGGCCGGGGTCTCCGTGGTCTCGTCCGCGGGGACAGACGGCTCGTCGGTCGGTGCGGGCGTCTCCGTCGCGACGGGGGCCGTTGTCTCGTTCGAGGAGACGGGCTGCGTCGAGTCGGTCGGCTCGACGGCGCTGGCGGCGGTCGCCGACATGATGCCGAGACCGGTGGTCAGACCGACGAGTGCGACGGTGGTGCCGACGGCGCAAGCGCGACGAACGGCGGAGGTGCTGCGGTGCACGGGTTCCCCCCATGTTCAGGTCCGGCTGGGTGGCCGGATCGTAAGAATCTGCCGAGAGTTTCGGCCTGCTCGGATCGTAGTGCGGCTGCGTGGCCGTTCAGGCGTCGGTGACCGGAATGTGACCATGGTTGGGGGTCCGTGCGGAAACCCGCGTCGGACGGGAGGCCCGTGGCGGATCCGCCACGGGCCTCCCGTCCGTCATCCGGTGCGGTGCACCGCGTCAGGCGCGTCGGCGACGCAGGCGGTGGACGAGCAGGCCGCCGCCGGCGGCCAGCAGGCCGAGCGCCCAGGCGAGCGTGCCGGACGTCTCCGCGCCCGTGAACGCGAGGGTGCCGGTACCGGCCGTCGGGGGCGTGGTGCCGACGGTGGCGGCCGCGGGCTGCACGTCCACGTCGAACGAGGTCGAGACGTCACCGAGTGCGACCGTGATCGTGTGCGGCGACGCGTGCGGGAACGCGACGCGGGGCTCCCACGGGCCGTGGGGGAGCAAGACCTCGTCGCTCGACACCGTGCTCGTGACGACGGGCTGTGCGCCGTCCGACTCCTGCGTGCTGTTCCCGAACGCGTCGAGCGCCGTCACACGGATGGCCATCGTCGAGCCCTGGGCCACCGGGACCGCGTCGAACGGGATCGACTCCCCGCTCTCCGCGAAGACCTCGCGCAGCCCCCGGCCGTCGCGGAGCCAGCCCCTGGGGGACCCGATCGTCCCGACGAGCAGGCTGAGTTCCTCGGTGGCGGCCGGACGGATGGACAGGTGGACGTACTGCGTGGCCGCCCGGGAGCCGTTCATCGCCATGACCTGGAAGTCGTACTCACCGGCCACCGTCGGGGCGCCGCTCAGGACCCCGCTCGTGTCACCGACGGCGATCCCGAGCGGCGCGATCGGGGCTTCGTTGCCCGGGACGGGGAACGCGGTCGCGCCGGTCAGCAGCACGTAGTGGAGCTCGCTCGAGGACCCGGTGGCGGTGAAGGTGCGTTCGACCTGCTCGCCCGCGATCGTCTCGATGCGGATCGGGGACTCCGGCGTCGACTGCTCGTCGAACATGATGGTGTCCGGAGCCGCGGGTTCGCCGGTGCCCTCGGCGCCGACCACCACGTCGAACGCCGTGGAGACGCCGCCCTCCGAGACCGTCACGGTCCGGGTACCGGTCCCGCCGAAGGTCACGGTCGTCGAGGAGTCTCCGTCGTTCCACGTGGCCACGTCGGAGTCGTCCGTGCTGGTGACCGTCGACCGCGGGTAGTCGTCGTCACCGCCGGGGGTGGTCCGGTTGCCGTAGGCGTCGACGGCGAGCCCGGCGAGGGTGAGCGGGGTGTCCTCGGCGACGGGGATGTCCGGCACGATGCGGACTCGGCCCTGCCCGGCGGCCTGCTCCCAGATCGTGCCGTCGGCTTCGACCTGCCAGAGGCCGTCGTAGTCCGGCGTCGCGACCCCGAACGTCACGCCCACGGGGGCACCGGGGGAGACGGTGAGCTCCACGTACTCGGTGATCTGGGTCGAGCCGCTCAACGCGACGACCTCGAAGTCGAACGTGCCGGCCTCTGTCGGGGTGCCGCTCAGGACACCGGTCTCCACGTTGACGCTGTACGCCGCTGACGGGGCGTCCTGGATGGCGTAGCCCACGGTGCCGTTGCCGCCGGTGGTCTCGAAGGTGTGCGAGAACGGGGTGCCGGCGGTCGCGGTGAGGACGAGCGGGGCGTCCGCGGTCGACGGCTCCGTGAACGCCAGGTCGCTGCCGTCGTCGGCGGCGGGCGCAGCGGGCAGTGGGGTCTCCGACTCGTCGGCGGGAGCCGGCGTCGGATCGGGAGTCGTGCCTCCCGGCTGCTCGTCGGGGGCGTCGGTCGGGACGGGCGTCTCGGGCGCCTCGGGCGAGGCGGACGCAGCGGGTGTCGCGGCGCTCGTCGCCACCGGTGTCACGGTGCTGGTCGCGGTCGGTTCCTCGGCGGCGACGGCGGTCGTGGCGCCGATGCCGAGGGCCGACGAGGCGGCGACGATGGCGACGGCGGCGCCGATCGCGGCGACGCGACGCGTAGTGGACGTGCAGGGCTGACTCATGGGATCCCCCTCGGATACCGGACGGGGCACCGAGAAGTGCCCTCACCCAGGAGATGTCGTCGATCCCGCGATCCTGACGGCCCGTCAGGTCTCGGTTCGGTCTCGGTGCAGTCAGCCGGATCGGGGACGGGGCCCGTCAGTCGCCGACGGCCGCCGCGGCGCGTTCGAGGGCGGCGCGCAGCGCACGGACCGCGGGCGAGGACGCCCCGGCGGCGCGCACGACGGTGAAGATCGTGCGGCGGGGCTGCTCGGGCAGTTCGAGCAGGCGGCAGGTCGTCGTGCGTCCGGTCCACATCAGGTCCGGCATCAGGCTGACGGCGTTGCCGGACTCGACCAGTCGGATCTGGGTCTGCAGGTCGGCGGTCTCGTAGCGGACGTCCGGCTCGAAGCCCCAGCGTCGGCACACCTGCTCCGCGAAGTGCCGCGACGCCGTCCCGCGGGGTTCCATCACCCACGGCAGGGCCTCGGCGTCCTCGAGGCTCGAGACCGGTAACAGCGCCGTGTCGAGCGGCGGCAGCGCCAGCCGGACCGCATCGGTGGTCAGGTCCGAGCGGTCGAGCCCGGACAGGTGCGGGGCGGCGTGCGCCGGGTACTGCTCGGCGATGACCATGTCGAAGTCCCGCGCCCACGTCTCGTTCAGGGCGGTCTCCGGCTCGCGCTGCACCATCTCGACCCGGACGTCGGGGTGTTCGGTGGCCATCTCGTGCAGGGCGTTGGGCATCAGCGCGAGGGCGGCGGACTGGAACACGGCGACGCGCACTCGCCCCTGGACCGACGGCAGGGTGTCCTCGACCTGCGCCTGGGCCTGCTCGAGCACGTCCTGCACGTGGCCGGCGGCGGCGACGAGCACCTCGGCCTGCGGGGTGAGCTGCAACCGTCGGCCGGCCTTGCGGAGGAGCTGCACCCCTGCCTCGCGTTCCAGGGCGCTGAGCTGCTGCGAGACCGCCGACGGCGTGAAGTTCATGGCCTCGGCGACGGCCGCGATGGTGCCGCGGATCGACAGCTCGCGGAGCAGGACCAGGCGGCGGACATCGAGCATGGTCTGACGGTAGCGGGGCCGCCGTAGATTCGGTAGTGCAACTGAACGGTACCCATCAGGAACGGTCGCTTCCGCTACCGTATCCCGGGCCTCCACACTGATCCCATGACGACCCTGCAGGAGCACCCCGCCACCGACCACGACGCGCTGGCGGACCAGTCCGTCGCACTCGTCCGACAGTGGCTGGCCGAGGCCGAGTCGTTCCCGGTGGACGGCTCCGCCAAGCAGCTCGCCGGGGTGCTCGCCGACCCCGCAGGTCTGGACTTCGCCGTCGGCTTCGTGGACGGCGTCGTCCGCCCGGAAGACCTCGCCGTCGCCGCGCGCAAGCTCCGGCAGATCGCGCCCGGTGCCCCCGGGTTCCTGCCCGCCGCGATGCGCGGACTCGTGCGCCTCGGTGGCGGCATGGCACCGGTGCTTCCGGGCGTCGTCGTGCCCATCGCTCGCCGAGTGCTGCGGGGCATGGTCGGCCACCTCATCGTCGACGCGACCGACTCGAAGCTCGGCCCGGCGATCGCGAAGATCAAGCGGGACGGCGTCCGCCTCAACGTGAACCTGCTCGGCGAGGCCGTGCTGGGCGAGCGCGAGGCCGCGCGCCGGCTCGAGGGCACGCACAAGCTCCTGGCACGCGACGACGTCGACTACGTGTCGATCAAGGTCTCGTCGACCGTGCACCCGCACTCGCCGTGGGCGTTCGACCACGCCGTCGACGACATCGTCGAGCAGCTCCGCCCGCTGTTCGAGCGCGCCGCGGCCTCGACCCCGGCGAAGTTCATCAACCTCGACATGGAGGAGTACAAGGACCTCGACCTGACGATCGCGGTCTTCACGAAGCTCCTCGACGAGCCCGCGTTCCTCGGGCTCGAAGCCGGCATCGTGCTGCAGGCGTACCTGCCTGACGCGCTCGCCGCGATGGAGCAGCTGCAGGAGTGGTCCGCCGCCCGCCGCGCCCGAGGTGGTGCCGGCATCAAGGTCCGCCTGGTCAAGGGCGCGAACCTGCCGATGGAGCAGGTCGAGGCCTCGGTGCACGGCTGGCCGCTCGCCACCTGGCACACCAAGCAGGACTCCGACACCAACTACAAGCGCGTGCTCGACTGGGCGCTCACCCCGTCGCGCGTCGAGAACGTCCGCGTCGGTGTCGCCGGGCACAACCTGTTCGACGTCGCGCACGCCTGGCTGCTCGCCGGCGAACGGGGCGTGCGGGACGGCATCGAGTTCGAGATGCTGCTCGGCATGGCGCAGGGCCAGGCGTCGGCAGTGAAGAACACAGTCGGTTCCCTCCTGCTCTACACGCCGGTCGTCCACCCCGGCGAGTTCGACGTCGCGATCGCGTACCTGATCCGCCGCCTCGAAGAAGGCGCCTCGCAGGACAACTTCATGTCCGCGGTCTTCTCGCTGGTGTCGTCGTCGCCGCTGTTCGCCCGCGAAGAAGAACGCTTCCGCGCCTCGCTCGTGCCGCTCGCCACACCCGAGGGCCTCGCCGCTCCCGCGTCCCACCGCGTCGCCGACCGCTACGCGGCCGTTGGGCGCCCCGGACCCGGCCGGTTCGAGAACACGCCGGACAGCGACCCGTCGGTCGCGTCGGTGCGCCAGTGGGGTTCGGCCATCACGGACCGGATCGCGTCGTCGACGCTCGGCGTCCGCGCCGTCCAGGAGGCCCGGGTCGACTCCGCCGCGTCGCTCGACTCGGCGCTCGCTCGCGTCCAGGCCGCCGGTGCGGTCTGGGGGACCTGGTCCGGTGCCGCTCGTGGCGCGGTGCTGCACGCCGTCGGCGACGCACTCGAGGCGAACCGCGCAGCACTCATCGAGGTCATGGCCGCGGAGACCGGCAAGACCATCGACCAGGCCGACCCCGAGGTGTCCGAAGCGATCGACTTCGCACACTTCTACGGCTCCCTCGCGTCGCAGCTCGACGACCTCGACGGTGCGACCTTCACCCCGGCCACGCTGACCCTCGTCGCGCCGCCGTGGAACTTCCCGGTCGCGATCCCCGCCGGCTCGACCCTGGCCGCACTCGCTGCCGGGTCCGCCGTCGTCCTCAAGCCGGCGCCGCCCGCCGAGCGCTCCGGAGCCGTCCTCGCTTCGATCATCGAGACCGCGCTCGACGCCCTCGGGGCCCCGGCCGACGTGCTCGCGTTCCTGCAGGTGTCCGAGAACGAGCTCGGCCAGCAGCTCATCGCCTCGCCGATGGTCGACCAGGTGATCCTCACCGGTGCCTACGAGACCGCCGAGCTGTTCCGCTCGTTCCGCCCGGACCTGCCGCTGCTCGCCGAGACCTCGGGCAAGAACGCCGTGATCGTCACCCCGTCGTCGGACCTCGACCTCGCGGTGAAGGACGTCGTCGCCTCGGCCTTCGGGCACGCCGGCCAGAAGTGCTCGGCCGCGTCGCTCGTGGTGATGGTCGGCTCGGTCGCGAAGTCGAAGCGCTTCCGCAACCAGCTCCTGGACGCCGTGTCCTCGCTCACCGTCGGCTACCCGACCGACGCCGCGACGCAGATGGGCCCGATCATCGAGCCGGCGTCGGGCAAGCTGCTCGCCGGCCTGACGACGCTCGGTGCGGGGGAGACCTGGGCCGTCGAGCCGAAGCAGCTCGACGAGACCGGCAAGCTCTGGAGCCCGGGTGTCCGCCAGGGCATCCGCCGCGGCTCGGAGTTCCACCGCACCGAGTACTTCGGCCCGATCCTCGGCATGATGACCGCCGACACCCTCGACGAAGCGATCGACATCGTCAACGAGGTCGACTACGGCCTGACCTCGGGCCTGCACTCGCTCGACCCGGCCGAGATCGGCACCTGGCTCGGGCGGATCCAGGCGGGCAACCTCTACGTCAACCGCGGCATCACGGGCGCCATCGTCCGTCGGCAGCCGTTCGGTGGCTGGAAGAAGTCGGCCGTCGGCGCGGGCACGAAGGCCGGCGGGCTGAACTACCTGCTCGGGCTCGGGTCGTGGGCGCCTGCTGCGTCGACTGCTGCGTCCGTTCCTTCCGCTCCGGTCAGCGCCTTCGTCCGTGCGGCCGGGGTCACCTCGCCGGTGCTCGACCGGTCGCTGGCGTCGGACGAGCAGGCCTGGTCGACGCTGTTCGGCACCGCGACCGACGTCTCGGCCCTGAGCGCCGAGCGGAACATCGCGCGGTACCTGCCGTTCCCGTCGGTGCAGGTGCGGCTCGCTGCGGTTGCCGACTCCGACGCTGACGCCTCGGTGGTCGAGCTCGTGCGCGTCGTCGCCGCTGCACTCCGAGCCGGCACGACGATCGAGGTGTCGACGGTCGGAGCGCTGCCGTCGTCCGTCGCCGCGGCGATCCGATCGTTGCCCAACGTGCGCTCCGTGTCGCAGTCGGTCTCCGACGAGTCCTTCGCGTCGTCGATCGCGGCGGGTCCGTCGACGCGTGTCCGGCTCATCGGCGGTGACACGTCGGCGCTGTACTCGGCGATCGGTGGGCGTCCCGACGTCGCGGTGTACGGCGGCCCCGTGACCGAGGCCGGTCGGCTCGAGATCCTGCCGTTCGTCCGCGAGCAGGCGGTGTCGATCACGGCGCACCGCTTCGGTACGCCGAACCACCTGACCGACGAGCTCATCTGACCGGATCGCGGCGCTGGCGTTCGGGTCCAGCGCCGCTGTCCGGTCGCCGCACGGTGTCGGGTGCTTCGGAGGGGCAGAGCGTTGCCTCGGGTGCGCGTCGCAACCACGGCGCGCACCCGACAGCACTGGCGTCGGGTCGAACCCGGAGGAGCCCCACCATGACCGAACCGTTCGCACGTCCGACCGCCCTCGCCCACGTCCGCGTCACCGTGACCGACATCCACCGCAGCAAGGCGTTCTACCAGCAGCTGCTCGGCACCGACCCGGCGATCGACTTCAGCGACCAGGTCGACGAGCCCGGCGTGCGCGAGGACCGTGAGCGCTTCTACGGCGGCTCCGTGTTCCGGCTCGGCGACCAGGTCTTCGGTCTCCGCCCGGTCGCCCCGGCAGGGCAGACGTTCGACCCGGATGCCGTCGGGCTCGACCACGTGAGCTTCGTCGTGGGGTCGGTCGACGAGCTGCACCAGGCGGCTGCACGCCTCGACGCCGCGGGGGTCGAGCACGGCGAGGTCACCGACCTCGGCGACGCCGGCATGGTGATCCTGTCCGTGCAGGACCCCGACGACATCAACCTCGAGCTCGCTGCCCTCAAGTCCTGAGCAGTCCTGAGCAGTCCTCGGGCCGCGGGCTAGCATGGGGTGACGAGAGGGGACGTCATGCGCTTCATTCAAGCCATCGGCCGGGGGATCGGCTTCGTGTTGTCGACGGCGGCGAAGGTGCTCGGGACTCTGAACGGCGCAAAGCCCGCGGGTGACGACCTCGCTGTGCGGCTGAACCAGCCCCGTCGCGACGACTACCGCCCCTGACCGGGCGTCGTGCGCGCGGTCAATCGGCGACTGCGGGCTCCTGGGCGACCATCGTGCCGGTCACGAGCGCGCGCAGCGACTCCGGCAGGGGGATCGGTCGGCGGGCGCCCTCGCGGTCGATGATGACGTGCGCGAACTCACCGGTGGCGAGCAGTGCGCCGTCGGATTGCCGGAACAGGCCGAACTCCCACGACAGGCTGGTGTTGCCGAGGTGCTTGGACCGCATCCCGACCTCGATGACGTCCGGCCACACGGCGGACTCGACGAACCGGCAGCTCGACGACACCAGCACCGCGATCCAATCCGACGTGAAGGGGTCGAGGCCCGCTTCCTCGCGGAACCAGTACGTCGACGCGTTGTCCATCGCCGAGTAGTAGATCGTGTTGTTGACGTGCCCGAACATGTCGTTGTCGTTCCACCGTGTGGGGTAGAGGCGGCGGAACGGGTACTCGTCGATGGTCATCGGTCTCCGATCGGAGGTGCGGGTGTGGCGTGATCGGCGGCGGGGCGCAGCACGTACTCGAACGCGGCGCGTGCCCGGACGGGGTCGGGGGCCTCACCGGAGATGAACTCAGCGTAGGTGAACGACTCTGAGATCCGGACGAGCAGCCGGGCGAGCTCTTCGGCGGACAGCGGGGCCGGATCGAACTCGCCGGACGACTGCTCCTCGACCACGAGCGCGGTGACCCGCTCGACGAACCGGCTCTGGACGTCGCTCTCCGAGGTGGTCAGCAGGCGCATCGCCCGCGCGGGTTCGCGGGTCAGGAAGGCGCGGAAGTAGGTGGCCTCGATGAGGTCGGCGGTGAACCGGTCGAGCACGTCGACGATGCGCGCCGCTCCTGACGACCCGATCGTGTCGGCAGCGCGGGACGCCCGGTCGAGCGTCGGGACTGCAAGGGACCACAGGATCTCGGACAGCAACCGGTCACGGTTGCCCACCCACCGGAACAGCGACGTACGGTCCACGCCGAGTGCGGCAGCCAACGCGCCCATGTCGATCCGCGAGCCGTCGATGAACGTGTGGCGGGCCTCCCGGAAGGCGCGCAGCGCAGAATCCGATGTGTACACGCGGTCCTCCCTTGCAACGTTTTCGAGAATGATGCATCGTTGGTTCCATGTCAACGCTGACGCCCACGACGGGCCTCCTCGAATCGGACTTCTACGGCTTCCAACAGCAGCTGACCGAGCCGGAGCGCGCGTCGATCGGGCGACTCCGCGAGTACCTCGAGCGCGAGGTCGCGCCCATCGCCGACGGGTACTGGGCACGTGCCGAGTTCCCGATGCAGGTGATCGCCCCGCTCGCCGAGCTCGGGATGTACGGGCCGGGGATCCCGCTCGTGCGCCAGTTCGAGAACTCGGCCGTGTACCGCGGGTGGGCTGCGCTCGAGCTCGGACGCGTCGACGCCAGCGTCGCGACGTTCATCGGCGTGCAGTCGGGTCTGGCGATGAACTCGATCGCCGTCGCCGGCAGCGAGGAACAGCAGCGCGAGTGGCTGCCGCGCATGGCGGCCGGCGAGCTCATCGGTGCGTTCGGCCTGACCGAACCGCTGTCCGGCAGCGACTCCGCCCGTGGCCTGCGCACCACCGCCCGCCGCGACGGCGACACGTGGGTGCTCGACGGTGAGAAGCGCTGGATCGGCAACGCCACCTTCGCCGACGTCGTCGTCATCTGGGCGAAGGACGTCGCCGACGAACAGGTGAAGGGCTTCCTGGTCACCACGGACACCCCCGGCTTCACCGCCACGAAGATCGAGGACAAGATCGCGCTGCGCGGGGTGCAGAACGCCGACATCGTCATGCAGGGCGTCCGCGTGCCCGAGTCGCGTCGACTGCAGCGTGCGGACTCGTTCCGGTCGACGGCGGAGGTGCTCCGCCTGACCCGCACCGAGGTGGCCTGGCAGGCCGTCGGCATCGCGGTCGGCGCTTACGACGCGGCGCTCGCGTACGCCCGCGAGCGGATCCAGTTCGGTAAGCCGATCGCGTCGCACCAGCTCGTGCAGGACCTGCTCGTGAAGTCGCTGTCGAACATCACCGCTTCGATCGCGCTCTGCACGCAGGCCTCGGCCATGCAGGACGCCGGCGTCGGGGGCGACGAGCACTCCGCCCTGGCGAAGGCGTTCGCGACCGCGAAGATGCGCGAGACCGTGGGCTGGTGTCGCGAGGTGCAGGGCGGCAACGGCATCGTGCTCGACAAGGGTGTCGCCCGGTTCTTCGCGGACGCCGAGGCGATCTACTCGTACGAGGGCACGCGCGAGGTGAACACGCTCATCGTCGGTCGGGCGATCACCGGGCAGGCCGCGTTCGTCTAGCAGCCCGCCCGGATCGGGTCGGTCGGGTGGATCCGACCCGGAACGACGTTCTCGATGTCGTGCGACGTCGATCGTGTCGTTCCGGGTCGACCGCCACGCCCGCGCTACCCGAGCAGCTCCGGCCGCTCCCACTCCTGGCCGAGCACGTGCTGCCCGAGGAACGCGAACACCGTCTCGTACCAGACCACGGCGTGCTGCGGCGAGAGCACCCAGTGGTTCTCGTCCGGGAAGTACAGGAACCGGTGCGGCATCGTGCCGTCGTCGGCCGCGTGGTGCTCGGCGAGCTCGGACCACAGTCGCAGCCCCTCGCCGATCGGCACCCGGTAGTCCTTGTCGCCGTGGACCACGAGCATCGGTGACGTGATGTCCGCCACGAACCGGTGCGGGTCGTTGGCCTCGATGCCGGCGGCGTCGAAGATCGACGACCAGTACTGCGACGAGTCCGTGGTGCCGTTGAACTGGTCGAGCGCCCACAGGCTCGCGTGCGTGACGATCGCGCGGAAGCGGTCGGTGTGCCCGGCGACCCAGTTCGCCATGTAGCCGCCGAACGAGCCGCCCATCGCCGCCGTGCGGGTCTCGTCGATGTCCGCTCGGGCCTCGACCACGTCCGTGATCGCCAGCAGGTCGGTGTACGGCGCCTGCCCCCACGCGTTCCACCCACGGTTCACGAAGTCGAGCCCGTAGCCGGTCGACAGTGCCGGGTCCGGCAGCAGCACGGCGTACCCGCGCGCCGCCAGGAGCATCGGGTTCCACCGCCACGACCACTGGTTCCACGAGTTGAGCGGTCCGCCGTGGATCCAGAGCAGCAGCGGGTGCGGCCCGTCACCCTCCGGCACGACCAGCCAGCCGCGCACGCGCGCGCCGTCGGCCGCGGTCGTCTCGACCTCTTCCAGGTGCGCGGGGACCTCGGGCAGGGGCGCAGGCGTCGCGAGCGGGGTCACCTCGCCGTCCGTCGCGATCCGCACGGGGTGCAGCGGTGCCGCCCAGGAGGCCCGGAGCGCCACGACCGCGCCCGTCGCCTCCGCCACGCGCAGGCTCGAGTACGCCCAGTCGTCGTGGGTCAGCTGTTCGACGGCTGCGCCGTCGAGCGGGATGCGGAACACGGGTGCCCGGCCGTCCTGGTCGGCCACGGCGAGCAGCGCTCGGTCGCCGTGCTCGAACACGAGCTCGCTCGGCCAGCGGTCCCAGTCGGTGGCGATGCGGCGCGGGTCCGACCCGTCGATGCCGGCCGTCCAGACCTCTTGCTGGTTCGCACCGGCGGGGGTGGAGCGCACCGTCCGGACCCAGGCGATCGTGCGACCGTCGTGGCTCAGCGCGGGCATCTCGTGGTCGACGTCGGCGTCGTCGAACAGCACCGAGCGGTGGCCGCTGGTGCAGTCGATCGTGACGAGCGTCGAGCGGTCCCCACGGGCCTCCCGGACACCCACGGCTGCCAACAGGACGGAACCATCGGGCGTGAGTGCCCCGGCGACGTGGTCCAGCGACCGGCCGGGAGCCGGCGTGCGGTCGGTGAGGCGGGGGATCGCGGCTGCGTCCTCGGCGTGGTCTTCGGTGAGGCCTTCGGCCAGGTCGAGCGTGAGGACGTGCGTCTGGTCGGGGCCGAGGTCGTGGTCCCAGTACCGGACCGGGTACGTCTCGTGCAGGATCGCGCGGACCTTCGTGTCCGTGCGGGCCTTCCGGAGCTGGGCGTCGGCGTCGATCACGGTGGCCGGGTCGGTACCGGCGCCGGGCAGCAGGTCGGCGGTGAGCGCGACGGTGTCGGCGGCCGCAGCGGTCGCCAGGACGCCGCCGACCCCGCCGGTGAGCCGCGTCAGGGGGCGGGCTTCACCACCGGCCGCCGGGAGGACCCAGAGCTGCGCGGCCTCGATGTCGGTGGCATCGGCGTCGGGGCGGGCGGAGACGAAGAGCAGGTCGCCGGTGCGGGTGAAGGCGATGCCGCCCTCGCCCTTGGCGGAACGGGTGAGGCGGACCGCGGTACCGGCTGCGGCGCTGCCCGCTGCGTCGGCATCGGCGTTCGTTTCGGTGTCGTTGCCGGCGGGCACCTGCCAGATCGAGCGCCGGTACCCGGTGCGGTCCGGGTCGAGCGCACTGACAGTCAGGGCGACGCGCTCACCGTTCGGGCTGATAGCGATCCCGTCGACCCGGGGGAGCGCGATGTACTGGTCGAGGTCGGAGAACGGCGTCGTCATGCGACCACGCTCACCAGGTCATCGGCCCAGAAGGCGGCGATCTGCTCGGCGACCGCCGTGCCCTGGGCGCGGCCGGCCTCGGCCGAGGGCGCCTGGGTGGCCAGCGAGAGCGAGTTCGTGCCGAAGGCTTCCTGCGCGGTGCTGTCCGCCACGACGACCTCGACCGAGCTGCCGCCGGCGCGGAGCGACTCGACCGCGACGTCGAGCCACGGGCCGACCGGCGACGGACCCTCGGGACCGCAGGCGATCACGAGGACACGCTCGTGTCCGGCGGCGGCGTCGGCGTTCGTGCCGGAGCGGACCCCGCCGTCGACGTACGGTCGGCCCTCGATGCCGACGGGCGACCACACGAAGGGCACGGAGCAGCTCGCGGCGACCGCACGGGGGAGCGGGACGCCGTCGGCCGCGGTCAGCAGTCGGAACGTGCCGTCGGTGGCGTCGACCGCGGTGATCGCGAGCGGCTTCGCCGGCCAGTCGGTGGACGGCAGGGTCTCGGTGAAGGTCGCCGCGCGCTCGTCGTCGGACTGTCCGTCGGTGACCTGCTGGGCGGCGAGGCCGAGGCGGGCGCGGGCGTCCTGCTCGCCGGTCGCGCCCTCGAGCGCGGCACCGATCCGCTGCTGGACGGCGTCGGTGTCGATGGCCGGCGGCTCGACGTAGGTCGTCGGTGCGGGGGTGTGCTGCTGGTCGTACGCCTGCTGCACCGCGCCGTTCCGGACGAAGGCGCCGACGACGCTGCCGGCGCTCGTGCCGACGACCAGGTCTGCGGCGTCGAGGTCGACGCCGGCGTCCTGCAGGGCGGTGAGGACGCCGACCTCCCAGGCGATGCCGGCGACACCTCCGCCACCCAGGACGAGGGCTCTGGATCCGGGAACTGGCGTGCTGGCATCGGTCATGGGTCTTGCTTACCAGGTGCGTGCGACGGGCCGGTGGAGGCCGACAGATCCTGTGGAGAACCGACCTGTGGACAACTCCGTCTGCGTCGGTGGCGTGACCTAGCGTCGTGGTCATGGGGCAACAGCGTTCAGGACGGGTCGGCACGGTCGGGTGGCCGATCGTGGTGGCGGCCGCGCCCACTGCGGCGTTCCAGCTGCCGAACCTGTTCGTCACCCCGGCGGTCCGACTGTCGCTCGTCGTGTTCGGGCTCGTCGTGCTGGCCGGTGCCGTGGCGGTGCAGGTGGTCCGGACCCGACGCAGCGACGCTGCGCGGGCGGTGGCCGAGGAGAACGCGACCGGGGCCGAACTCGAACAGTCGACGGCGGTCCGGTACGCGTTCGGCCAGATCGCCACTCGGCTCGTCCGCTTCACCGAACTACCCCGTTCCGAGCGCCACGGCGAACTCTCCGTCGTCGCTGACCGCGTCGCCGTGGCCCTGGCGTTCTACCTGCTGCCGAAGGTGCCCGACGTCCGGGCCAACGTGTACCAGCTGTCCACCGATCTGCGTGCGCTCGAGCCGATCGGTCACGGGGGTGCCGGCGACACCGCCGGGGTCTTCCGCGCGGGCACGCCCTACGGCGACCGCAACCTCGAGTGGGTGCTGGTCGGGGGATCACCCCGGATCGTCGGCGACCGCTCGGCCGACGTCGACGTGGACCAGGACGTGCCGGGCTTCGAACCGCGCTACTCGTCGTACGTCTCGGTGGTGATCCGGTCCGACCAGTACTCGTTCGGCATGCTCACCGTCGACTCCCCGGTCCCCGACGCCTTCACCGAACTCGACGCCAAGAACATCGCGATGATGGCGTCGTTCATGGCCGTGGCGTTCTCGTTGACCTACTCGTTCCCCGAGCGCGACCGCAATCCAAGGAAAGGCCCGTGATGCTCACACGCTCTGTCGGACGCTCGACGTACGATGCCCTCATGACGACCGTGAACCCTGCTCCGCCGTCGTTCGGGCGTGCCCGGATCTCATCGCCGAACTGGAACGACACCACCACCGACGCCGACTACGAAGACCTCGACGTCATCGCCGCCAACATCGAGCGCGAGCGCGAAGCAGCCCGGATCCGGGTCGCCGCAGCCATCGCCGCGCGCCTGGGTCGCTGACCCTTCCCGCATCGTCCACCACGAACGGCTCCCACGGGTGTGGGAGCCGTTCGTCGTCTGGGCGTCGGGGCTACTACGCCTGGGGCACGTCGATCAGCACCTTGCCGACGGTGTCCTGCTCGACGGCGTCGTGCGCGTCCGCGGTGCGGGCGAGGTCGAAGCGGGTGAGCGGCAGTCCCGCGTCCGCGCCGACCGGCAGCACGCCGTCGTGCAGCGCCTCGGTGACGTCCTCGGCTGCTGCGGCCAGGGCCTCGTCACCGATCGTGTAGAGCAGCAGGAACTGGTAGCGCGCGTTCACGCTCATGTTCGGGCGGATCGGCAGCGTGGCCTCGTCGCCGCCGTTGTTCGCGTAGATCGACACGACGCCGTGGTTCGCGAGGACTTCGGCGACCAGTTCGGCGTTCTGGGGGATCGACACCTCGACGACGATGTCGACGCCGTCCCGCGCGATCTCGCGGATGCGAGCCGCGGCGTCGTCCTGCCGGTAGTTCACGACGTGGTGGGCACCCGCCGCGGTGGCGAGTGCGGCCTTGTCGTCCGAGCTGATCGTCGTGATCACCGTCGCGCCGGCCCAACGGGCGAGCTGGATCGCCGCGTGCCCCACCGCTCCGGCACCACCGGCGACGAGCACCGTGACGCCGTCGAGCGCACCGGGGCCGAGTCGTGCGGGGCCGTCCTCGTGCGTCGTGAGGGCGCGGTGCGCGGTCATCGCCGGGACACCGAGCGAAGCACCGATGTCGAAGCTCGTCTCGTCGGGCAGGCGGACCGCTCGGGTCTCCGGCACGACGGTGTACTCCTGAGCAGTCCCGGTCGGGCGCGAGGCGGCGGCCATGAAGAGCCACACGCGGTCACCGACGGCGAGGTCCTCGACACCCGGGCCGACCGCGTCGACGACACCGGCGCCGTCCTGGTTCGGGGTGATCTCGGGGAAGGGCAGTCCGTCGCCGTAGGTACCGCCCGCCCGGGCCTTCCAGTCCGTCGGGTTCACGCCGGAGACGACGACGCGGACGCGGACCTCGCCGGCGCCGGGTTCGGGGACGTCCCGCTCGACGAGTTCGAGGACGCTGCTGTCACCGGGCTTCGTGTAGACGATCGATCGCATGTCCCCAGGCAACCACTCGCCGCCGTCGGGGATTCCGAGTGTGGGCGTGGCGGCACTTCGTGAGCAGAAATGGTCGGGTGCGTTCGGCGGACCCGACCATTTCTGCTCACGAAGCGCCCCCCGCCCCGCCCGCGCCCGCCGCGCCAGGTCAGCGCGCGTCGTACTCCACGCGCGACACCGCGACGTCGTCCATGTGCGAAGTGGCCCACGCCTCGAGCGGCTCGAGCACCCGGCGGAGCGACCGCCCGCGATCGGTGAGCTCGTACTCGACGTGCGGCGGGATCTCGGGGAACACCGTGCGGGTGACGAGTCCGTCCCGCTCGAGTGCCCGGAGGGTCTGCGTGAGCATCTTCTGCGACACGCCCTGCACCCGGTTCGCGATCGCCGAGTACCGTTGCGGCCCGTCGGCGAGGGTGCCGATCGTCAGCACGCTCCACCGGTCGCCGATGCGGTCGAGCAGCTGGCGACTGGGGCAGTCGGCCGCGTAGGGGCTGTACTCGAGTGCTGACATCTGGCCTGGCCTCCGTGACGAACGCGCTCCGATACGCACCGTGAGGTGCCTACTTACTCAAAGAGAGTAACTCTTGTACGGTGAGCTGCACCAGCCCCACGAAAGGAACAGCATGACCAGCATCGTCGTCTTCGGAGGCACCGGCTACGCCGGCTCCGCCATCACCAGCGAAGCCCTCTCCCGTGGCATCGCCGTCACCGCCGTCGCGCGCGACACGAGCAAGCTCGACGCCGCCGAGGGCCTGACCCTGGCGCAGGGCGATGCCTTCGACGCCGACTTCGTGGCCGAGGTCACGAAGGACGCCGACGTCATCGTCGTCGCACTGCACGCGGTCCAGGCCGACGGCAGTGAGCTCAAGGACGAGTTCCAGCACTTCGTCGACGCTGCGGCCAGCGCCGGTGCGCGTCTCGGCATCGTGGGCGGCGCCGGTTCGCTGCTCGTCGCCGACGGTGGACCGCGCCTGTTCGACTCGGCCGAGTTCCCGGACGCGTTCAAGGGCGAGGCGAAGAGCCACGCGCAGATCCTCGACGCGCTCCGTGCCTCGGACACCGACGTCGACTGGTTCTACGTCAGCCCGGCCGCCGGCTACGGCAGCTACAACCCGGGCGAGCGTCGTGGCACGTACCGCACGACCGACGAGGTCCTGCTGACCGACTCCGAGGGCAACTCGGACATCTCCGGCGACGACTTCGGCCTGGCCTTCGTCGACGAGATCGCGAACCCGGCGCACCACCAGGCCCGTTTCGGCGTGGCTTACTGAGGCAACCGCTCACCGGACGGGAGGCGCGTGGCGGGGCCGCCCCGTGCCTCCCGTCCGTCCGGGACCGCGTCCGCGCCCTGTTGCGGGCATTGCGCCCCTGTGTGTCGGGGCGCGACGCCCGCAACAGGGCGCAACGCCTTGGCGCGCGGCGGACGGGAGGCCCGTGGCGACGCCGCCACGCGCCTCCCGGTCGGCGCGCCGGTGCGTCCACCGCCCCGCTCAGTGGGCGACGATGGCCGGCAGCGGCACGTGGTGGCGCATGCGCACGGCGAGGTGCAGGCCACCTCGGCGGGCGAGGACGAGCGCGATCACGGCAGCGGCCGCCGCGGGCACCCCACCGGCGACCATCATCCCGACGTGCGCCCCGAAGTGGTCGACGACCTGGCCCATCAGCGGCCCGCCGATCGCCTGGCCGCCGAGCAGCACGAGCACGTAGAGCGACATCACCCGGCCGCGGATCGCCACGTTCGACGACAGCTGCACGAGCGAGTTCGACGCGGTCTGGAACAACAGCTGCGACATCCCGACGGCGACGAGCGCCACGGTGAACGGCGCGATCACGGGGATGGACCCGGAGACCACGAGCAGCACCCCGGTCCAGAACACCCCGCCGACGATGGTCCGGAGCCGCACGACCGCCCGCCGCGTGGAGAGCAGGGCGCCGACGAGCGCACCGATCGCCACGGCCGAGTTGAACACGCCGTACCCGGCGGCGCCGACGTCGTACACCTGTGACGCGAAGGCCGACAGCAGCACGGGCATCGTCAGGGCGAACACCGAGAAGAACGCGACGAGGATCACCGGCACGATGATCGTCGGCTTGTTCACGGCGTAGCGGAGCCCCTCGATCAGCTGTCCCTTGCCGCGGGGCGCCGGGGGCGTCCGGTGCAGCTCCGACACCTTCAGGAACCCGAGCGTCACGACGACGGCGACGCAGGCGATCGCGTTCACGCCGAACGACCACCCGGCCCCGACGGCGACGAGCAGCGCGCCGGACAGCGCCGGGCCGATCATGCCGCCGAGCTGGAACACCGACGAGTTCACGCTGATCGCGTTGCGGAGGTGCTGGTGTCCGACGATCTCGGTGACGAACACCTGGCGAGCCGGGTTGTCGATCACGGTGACCATGCCGACCAGGAACGCGATCACCCAGATGTGCCAGGCCTCGACCACACCGGCGAGCGTCAGCACGGCGAGCAGTGCGGACAGCACCGCGAAGGCGCCCTGCGTGATCATCATCAGCGCGCGCTTCGAGAACCGGTCGACGAGCACGCCGCCGAGCAGCCCGAACAGCAGCATCGGCGCGAACTGGCAGGCGACGGTGATGCCGACCTGCGCGACCGAGCCGGTCAGCTGCAGGACGAGCCAGTCCTGGGCGATGCGCTGCATCCACCCGGCGGTCATCGCGACGAGGTTGGTGGCCGTGAACAGCCGGAAGTTCGGCACGGACAGGGCGATGAGGGTGTGCCGCCAGGGCGGGCGGGTGGCCTGGATCGGGAGTGGTTCGGTGGGCGGGGGGAGGGTCGTCGATGACGCACTCACGGTGAGGGGTTCTCCGGACGTCGTTGCGGATCTGGTACCCCAACGAAACTACGTGGCCGCGGGCCATTCGACACCCCTATGGTGGCTATCAATCCATTGCGATGTCGAATGACCGCGCGAACGACCGCGCGAACGAACGAGGTGCCCGTGCTCGATCCGGTCCTGCTGCAGACCTTCCTGGCCGTCGCCGAGACGCAGAGCTTCACGCAGGCCGGAGCCCGCCTCGGCATCAGCCAGCCCACCGTCTCCCAGCACGTCCGGCGGCTCGAGACCGCGGTGTCCCGCACGCTCGTCGCCCGCGACACCCGTGGCGTCACCCTCACGGACAACGGCGACGCGATGGCCGGCTTCGCCCGGACGATCCTCGCGGCCCACGCCACCGCGGATGCGTACTTCTCGGGGTCGGCGACCCGTGGGCGCCTCCGGTTCGGTGCGGCCGACGACCTCGCGATCACGCAGTTGCCGCGCATCCTCCGGGACTTCCGGCGGCTGCACCCGCAGGTGAACCTCGAGCTGACGGTGAACCAGTCGTCACCGCTCCTGCGCCGGGTGCACGCCGGGCAGCTCGACCTGGTGTTCATCAAGCAGACCGCGGGGGAGTCCGCCGAGGGGACCCGGGTCGCGACCGACCAGATGGTGTGGATGGCGCAGGACGGCATCGCGGTCGAACGCGACGAGCCCGTGCCGCTCATCGCGTACCAGGCGCCGAGCATCAGCCGGCAGATGGCGATCGACGCCCTCGAGGCAGCGGGCCGCACCTGGCGGATCACCTGCAACACCCGCGACGTGAACGGCGTGCTGGCGGCGGTGCGGGCGGGGATCGGCGTGGCGGTGTTCCCGCACTCGCTCATCCCTGCGGACCTGGTGAAGGTGTCGCAGCGGCTCGGGTTGCCGGACCTGCCGGCGGTCGACTACGTCCTCATCGCCAACCCGACGGTGCAGCGCGAGCCGATCGACGCCCTGACGAACGCGATCCTGTCGCGCGGGGTCGTCCGCGCCGTCTGACCGCCAGCCGAGGGGCCGAACCGGAGACCGAGCCCGCTACGGCGCGAGGGTCGGGGTCGTCCCGGTCCCGGTCAGGTCGGGCAGCGTCACGCCGGCGAGCGGCAGCAGCGCCGACGCGACGGCCCACAGCAGCACGAGCGTTCCGACGCCACCGAGCACGGCGCCGAGCAGCGCGACCGGCCGCTGCCACGTCGCCGCGCGGTGGCGCAGGGTCGCGAGCGACACCACCAGCGCGAGGAGTCCGAGCACGATGCCGACACCGTGCACGGTCGCCGGCGCGGTGAACCACCACGCCGCGAGTCCGAGTGTCGCGATGCCCGCCACGGCGCCCAGGACCGCCCCGGGCGTCGCACCGAGTGCACGGCGCGGCTCCGGCTGGGCGGCTGCGGCCACGGGCTGGTCGAGCAGTTCGGTCGGGAGGCCCGGCTCGGCCCCGACGGACGCGCTCGCCTCCGCCACGGGTGCGGTCACGGGCACGACCGGGTTCGGCGCCACCGGTGCGGTCGACGAGGCGGTCGGTACCGACGGCGCCTGCAGGACCGCGTCGAAGGAGCGCACGTGGGCGGACGCCGGGGTCGGTGCCGGGGTCACGGCGGTGGCGGCGGCCTGCTGGTGGGCGAAGCGGCGGGGCGTGCGGAAGCCGATCGGACCGACGGGTTCGGGCTCGGTGCCCTCGACGACGACGTGCTCCAGGCCGGGCACGGAGAACCGGGGCTGTCCGGCGGAGGGCACGGGCGACGGTGCGGAGGCCGGTGCGGTGCGGGGAGCGGCGTCGATCGGTGAGACCGGGGCCGGTGCGGAGGCCACGGCGGCGGTGTCGAACGGCACGGTGTGCACGGTCGGTGAGGTCGGGGCCGGCGGCAGGAGGTCCTGCTGCGGCGGGTAGTCGGGGACCGTGACGTCGTCCTCGACCAGGGTGGCGATGGACGCGGGCTCCGGCGTCGGCGCTGCCGTCGGGTCGAGCGTGGCCGTCGGCCGCGGGGCGGAGCCGACCACGGTGGTGGGAGCCGGCGCACCGTGGGCGGCGCGCGACGTGGCGGGGGTGGGACGGGCCTCCTGGCCGGAGCTCGCTGCGGAGTCGGACGCGACCCGCCCGGCGGACGCGGCCGGTTCGACGACCGGTGCGGTCACCCAGGACGGGACGGGACGGCGCGGCCGTTCCGAATCCTGCATGCGATGCGACGCCACTGCGGTGCTCCCTTCGTCGACTGATCCATCGTCAGTTCTAGCGGCAACGGTCGCGGATGTCGCAGCCCCAGTTCCGGGGTCGCCGGTACGTTCGGGGCATGACCGGAATCGAACACCGTCCACTGGGTCCCTCGGGGCTCGTCGTCTCCACCGTCGGCCTCGGCTGCAACAACTTCGGGCGGCCGGGGACCGCCTCCGAGTCGCAGGAGGGCACGGACGCCGTCGTGCGGGCGGCACTCGACGCCGGGGTCACGCTCTTCGACACGGCCGACATCTACGGCGGGCGGCCCGGCATGTCCGAGGAGATGCTCGGCCGGTCGATCGCTGGGCGGCGTGACGAGATCGTGCTCGCGACGAAGTTCGGTATGGACATGCAGGGCGCGAACGGCCCGGACTGGGGTGTGCGCGGGTCGCGGCGGTACGTCCGGTTGGCCGTCGAGTCGTCGCTCCGTCGCCTCGGCACGGACTGGATCGACCTGTACCAGATGCACCGTCCCGACGACGTGACCCCGATCGAGGAGACGCTGTCGGTCCTCGACGACCTGGTCCGCGAGGGCAAGATCCGCTACATCGGGCACTCGAACTTCGCGGGCTGGCAGATCGCCGAGGCCGAGCTGACCGCGTCGATCGCCGGCACGACGGCGTTCGTGTCCGCGCAGAACGAGTACAGCCCGCTCGCCCGAGCCGCCGAGGCCGAGGTGCTGCCGGCCGTCCGCGCCTACGCCCTCGGGTTCCTGCCGTTCTTCCCGCTCTACAACGGGCTGCTGACCGGCAAGTACACGAAGGCCGGGGGTCCGGCCGACGGGCGTCTGTCGACGTCGAAGCCGCAGCTGCTCGAGGACGCCCCGTGGGACGTGCTCGACGACTACCAGCGCTTCTGCGACCACCGCGGCGTCACGATGCTGCAGGCGACCTTCGCGTGGTTGCTCGCGCAGCCGGGGCTGTCGAGCGTCATCGCGGGGGCGACGAAGCCGGAGCAGATCACGCAGAACGTCGAGGCCGGCACCACGTGGGAGCCGACCGAGGACGACATCGCCGACATGACGGTGATCTTCGACCGGGCGTAGGCGGGCCGTCGGCGGGCCCGGCGCCGGGTTTCGCGCTGGACGACAGTTCGCGGACTCCGCAGTCCGTGATGTGTCGCTCAGCGCGAAACCGCGCGCGTCAGCGGGTGGCGGCGGAGAGTGCTTCGCGCAGCTGGTCGGCGGTCAGGCGCGGGCCGTAGCCGGGGGTGTCCCGCTGGATGCGCCAGCCCTCGGCGAGGGGTCCGGCGTCGACGACGTCGAAGCCGAACTCGTCGATGAGGTCCGCGGCGACCTGCTTCGCCTCGGCGTCGTCGCCTGCGACCACGAGGGCACGGCGTTCGGGCGTGCCGGTCGGGGTGGCGTGGCCGGTCAGGTCCGCGGCACGGATGTGGTTGAACGCCTTGACGACCCGGGCGCCGGGCAGGTGGTCCTGCAGCAGCTCGGCCGTCGTCGTCGACTGGTCGTCGAGCGCAGGGATGTGGCCGTCGCGCTCCCAGTAGTAGTTGTTCGTGTCGATGACGACCTTGCCGACGAGCGGCTCCGCCGGGATCGTCTCGATGGCCGCGAGCGGCACCGTCACGACGACGACCTCGCCCGCGGCGGCGGCCTCGTCACGGGTGGCCGCACGGGCCTGGTCGCCGAGCTCGGCCACCAGGTCGGCCAGGGTCTCGGGGCCGCGTGAGTTCGCGATCACGACCTGGTGGCCGTGCTGCACCGCGAGCCGTGCCAGTTGGGATCCGATGTTGCCTGCGCCGATGATGCCGATCGTTGTCATGGTGTCCATCCAACGCTCGGCGGCCACGAGCATTCCCGGTGGGGCACGTGCGCCCCGGGCGGAGCATGATGGCGGCATGGACCACGAGTTCCGCGACGAGATCGACCAGGACCGCTACGCGATGTACGTCGGCGGCGAGCTCGTGAGCGTGCTCGACTACCGCGAGAACGGCGACGCGATCGCGTTCCCGCACACGTACACGGTGCCGAAGCACCGCGGGCACGGCTACGCGGCCGAGCTCGTCGAGTACGCGGTCGCCGACGTCGAGACGAACTCGACGAAGCGGGTCGTGCCGATGTGCTGGTTCGTCGGCAAGTGGTTCGACGAGCACCCCGAGAAGTCAGACCTGCTCATCCGCAGTGCCGCGGACTGAGCCGACGCGAGAAGAGCGCCCCATGCCCACCATCACCCCCTTCCTCTGGTACGACGACCAAGCCGAGCAGGCCGCCCGGTACTACGTCGACCTGTTCCCCGGTAGTTCGGTCGACAGCGTGGCGAAGACCCCGGACGGCGCGACCCTGGTCGTCGAGTTCACGTTGCTCGGGCAGCCGTACCGGGCGATGAACGGCGGCCCCGGACACCCGCACACCGATGCTGTCTCGTTCCAGGTCGACGTCGACACGCAGGACGAACTCGACCGCATCTGGGACACCCTGCTCGCCGACGGCGGGAAGCCGAGCATGTGCGGCTGGTTGTTCGACCGCTGGGGTGTCGCGTGGCAGGTGACCCCGTCGATGATGGGTGAGCTCATGACCGGGTCGGGCGACCCCGAGGCGAACGCCCGTGTCTTCCAGGCGATGATGACGATGCAGAAGCTCGACATCCCCGCGCTCCGTGCCGCAGCTGCAGGTCACTGAGCCCGAATCTCGCGTACCGACCGGTATGGTGTCGGCACAGAAGACCGCCGGCCGGCGCCGGCACCGAAAGGCTGGAGCCACGATGGACCACCCGAGCTCCGGGATCCGGAACAGCGAGATCGGCCGGGCGTACACCGAGCTCGCCCGGATCACCCGACGTGCGAGCATCCGTGCCCGCGGATCCGACCAGGCACTGAGCGTCGTCGACCAGTCCCTCGTCGACTTCGTGGTGCAGCACCCCGGCTGCATGGCCATCGACATCGCCCGGTACCTGCGCCTGAACCGCTCGACGATCTCGCGCCAGCTGTCCGGGCTCCTCGCCACGAAGCTGATCGAGACGACCGACGGCGGTACCGGCAACGCGAAGCCCCTCGTGGCGACGGACGCCGGTCGCACCGCGCTCGAACGCTCCGTGCAGCTGCACCGGGATGCGCTGGAGGAACGGCTCGCCGGCTGGTCCGACGACGACATCGCCCTGCTCGCCGGACTGCTCGAACGGCTCGGTGCCTCGGACGAGGCCGGGCTGCCGATGCCCGGACGATCCTCGACGTGACCACGTCGTTCGTCCTGCTCTCCGACACGCACCTGCCGAAGCGGGCGAAGGACCTGCCCGCGGCGCTCTGGGCGGACGTCGACGCCGCCGACCTGGTGGTGCACGCGGGGGACTGGGTCGACCTCGCCACCCTCGACGCCGTGCAGGCCCGATCCCACCGGTTCGAGGGCGTGCGCGGCAACAACGACGGCCCCGAGTTCGACGACCGGCTGCCACTCGTCGCGCACTTCGCGGTCGAGGACCTGCGGTTCGCGCTCGTGCACGAGACCGGTGCCGCGACAGGCCGGGAGCGCCGGGCGGCCGCCGAGTACCCCGACGTCGACGTGCTCGTCTTCGGGCACTCCCACATCCCGTGGGACACCGTCGCACCGTCCGGGCTGCGGCTCCTCAACCCCGGCTCGCCGACCGATCGCCGTCGGCAGCCGGACTTCACGTGGATGCGCGGGACGGTGACCGGCGCCGACCTGGCCGTCGAGTTGGTGCGCCTGCCGCCGCCGGCCCGCTGAGGCCACGCGACCTGGCCCGTTCGCGAAAGCGACAGATCCCCGCGGAACATCGGCGGACATCTGTCGCTTTCGCGGGAGGGTCGGCGCCCGTCAGCGCGGAAGTGTCGCTTCCGCGGCACTGACCGCGGCGCCGGCATCCGCGGGGATCGCGGGAGCGGCGCCAGCAGCCCCCGCCCCCGGAACCACCAGCGGCATCGCGAAGAACGCCAGCTCCCACTCGGTCGAGCGGCGGAACGCGCGCGCCATCCGCCCCCGCTCCGACGGGGTCGCGGCCGCCGCCATCTCCTCGACCAGACGGGTCGCCTCGGCACTCGACGCTGCGAAGCCCGGGTCGCCGTAGGCCGTGATCCAGTCGGCGAACGGATGGCCGTCCGGCGCCGCGCCGAGCTGCGCCCCCACCCACGCGTAGACCCGGAAGCAGGGGAGCACCGCCGCGGTGAGCACGGCCGCCGACCCGGAGTCCGCTGCCTGTTGCAGGTGTGCGAGGTACCCGGCGCACGTCGGGTGGACGGGGTCGTCGGCGTGGGTGCCGGCGAGGCGTCGGTGGTGCAGGTCGCGGGCCTCGGCGGCGCACCCCTCGGACGCCGCCGTCCAGAAGGCGGCAGCCGCAGGACCACGACCAGCGCCAGCGGCCGCAGCGCCGGGAGCCGCAGCGCCGGCAGCCGCAGCGCCGGCACCAGCGCCCGCAGCGCCGCCAGCGCTCGCCGCCAACGCCGCCAGGTGCTGCTCGTAGGCCCGCAGGTAGTGCACGTCCTGCGCGAGGTACCCGGCGAACACGTCCGCGTCGAGCGTCCCGTCGCGCAGCCCGACCAGGAACCCGCACTCGATCGTGGCCTGCAGCACGGAGTCGACGTCGGACCACCACACGTCGGTGAAGGGGACCACGGGCAGCAACGCGCGGACCACGGCGCCGTGGTCGATGGGCCCGTTGCCGGACCCGACCTCCAGGGCATCGGCTCCCCGCAGCGCTGCCGTCAGCCAGGGCTTCGCCACCCCGACCGCGAGTTCCCAGTCCCCGTGCCGCGCAGCGAGCGTCGCGATCGCACTCGACAGGGAGCACCCGGTGCCGTGCGTGTTGGCCGTCGCGACGCGGGGACCGGTGAACCGCCGAGTAGACCCCGACGGCGACACGAGCACGTCGTCGGAGGTCGGCCCCTCGTCGTGCCCGCCCTTCGCCAGCACGAGCACGTCCCACGTCGACGCCACGAGCCGCGCAGCGTCGAGCGTCGACAACGACGCAGGCGCCGCACCAGCCGCAGAACCAGCGGCACCAGCACGAGCACCACCAGCCCCAGCCCCGGCCAGCTCCGCCAACACCTGCAACTCGGCCCGGTTCGGCGTCACCAGGTCAGCCAGCCCGAACAGCGCCCCCATCGCCGCGGCGGCGTCCTCGTCGAGCAACCGGTCACCACTCGTCGCCACCATCACCGGGTCCACGACGACCACGGGCGGCCGGTGCTCCCGCAACCAGTCCGTCACGACGCGGACGACCGGTGCTGTGCCGAGCATCCCGATCTTCACGGCATCGATCGTGACGTCGTCCGACACCGCGTCGAGCTGTTCCCGCAGGAACGCGATGTCCGGCACGTGCACCGACCGCACCCCGTGCGTGTTCTGCGCGACGAGGGCGGTGACCACGCCCATGCCGTACCCGTCGTGCGCCGCGATCGCCTTGAGGTCGGCCTGCAACCCAGCACCGCCCGTCGGATCGGTCCCGGCGATGGCCAGGACGCGCGGGACGCTCACGACCAGGCCCCGGCCGGGAGGCCCGGATCACCCTGACCGGGTCCCCTCGCCTCCGCCCCGTGGCCGGGTCCAGAGCTCCACGCGGCCACGTACGCGGCCGCTGCGGACCCGGGATCGGCCGCGGCGCAGATGCCCGACACGATCGCGACCCCGGCTGCGCCCGCTGCCCGGAGCGGCGCGACGTCGTCGAGGGTCACCCCGCCGATCGCCACGCACGGCACGTCCGTCGCCGCCGCGAGCCGGGCGAAGCCGTCGTGCCCGAGCGCCGGCGGGTGGTCGGCCTTCGTCGCGGTGGGGTGCACGACCCCGACGCCGAGCAGGTCCACGGTGCCGCGGGGCAGGCGGGCGACGACCGCCAGGTGCTCCGGGGTGTTCGCGGTCAACCCGACGTGCGCGTCCGGCCCGAGCAGGGCACGAGCAGCGGTCACCGGCACGTCCGACTGGCCGAGGTGCACCCCGGCGACCCGGTGTCCCGCGTGCCGAGCGGCGAGGGCGACGTCGAGCCGGTCGTCGACCACCACGGCGGCGCGGTCGCCCACGGCATCGGCCACGGCAGCGCTCAAGGCCAGCAGGTCGCGCGCCGAGGCGTCCTTGTCCCGCACCTGCACGATCCGGACCCCGGCGTGCACCGCGGCGCGCACCACCCCGAGCACACCGACACCGTGCCGGTCGGCCAGGGCGCCGTCGGTGACCAGGTACACGCCGAAGTCCTCCGGCAGCCCGCTCATGCCGGCACCACCAGGGACGCAGGCTCGGCCTCGACCGTGATCCGGGCCTCGCGGACGACGTCCTCCGGGGTGAGCGACGCCAACCGGTCCAGGAACAGCGGCTGGAAGGTGCCGGGGCCGCCGGCCTCGCGGGCGGCGAGCTCCGCGGCGATCGTGTGCACCGCGGTCGCCGCGACGGCGGCCACACCGGCGTCGTCGGGCGCGACCGACGTGAACGCGGCGACGACTGCACCGAGGGCGCACCCGCCCCCGGTGATCCGCGTCAACAGCTCGGTGCCGTTCGCGACCCGGACCACACCGGTGCCCGGCGCGACCAGCAGGTCGACGGGACCCGACACGGCCACCGCGGCCACGAGCCTCCCGGCCGCCTGACCGGACACGGCGTCGACCGCAGCCGCACGGGCGTCCTCGGTGCCCACCGTGCTGTCGACACCGCGGCCACCGGCCGACGTGCCGAGCAGGGCGAGGACCTCGGAGGCGTTGCCGCGCAGCACCGTCGGGTGCAGCGCGAGCAGGTCGCGGGCCAGGGCGGTGCGCACCGGCAACGAGCCGACCGCGACGGGGTCGAGCACCCAGGGGGTACCGGTGTCGCGGGCGGCGTGCGCGGCCTCGAGCGCCGCGACCCGGGGTTCGGCGTGCGGGGTGCCGGTGTTCACCAGCAGAGCGTCGGCGACCCGGGCGAACGGTCCCGCCTCGGTCGCCACGTCGACCATCGCGGGCGAGGCCCCGAGGGCGAGCAGCACGTTCGCGGTGACGTTCTGCACCACGGTGTTCGTGATGCACTGCACCAACGGGCTCCGGGCCCGGACGGCCTCGAGCAGTTCGGCGGTTCGGTGGGCCCAGGCAGGGGAGGGCGCAGCGGTTTCCATGGACGATCCCTTCGCGAGTACGAGCTCGAGCAGGTTCGACGGGTGTGATCTCAGCCGCTGGTTGCGGCACCCCGTGTCTCGATCGACACCGTACACGAGCAGCCGTGCCCTGCCACGGCCCGTCGTCTCCGGCGTCGTCGTCTCCGGCCCCGTCGTCTCCGGTCACATGCCCTGCACCGTGTGACAGGGTTGGTGTGTGCCAGACTCCACGCCTCCCGGACCGCCACCGGGCCCCCGCGACCCCGGCGACGCCTGGGCGGTCGGTCCCGACGGCACCAAGGCCTGGGGACTCTTCGGCGCCGCAGGCCTGCTCGTCGACGACGGCGCCGGACGCGTGCTCCTGCAGCACCGCGTCGAGTGGAGCCACCACGGCGGCACCTGGGGAATCCCCGGGGGCGCACGCCACCAGGGCGAGGAGGCCGTCACCGGTGCGCTCCGCGAGTCCGCCGAGGAAGCCGGTGTGCCCCACGACGGCGTCGACCTGCGCCACACGGCACTCCTCGACCTCGGGTTCTGGACCTACACGACCGTGGTGGGGCGTGCCGCTCGGCCGTTCGAACCGGTGATCGCGGACCGCGAGAGCCTCGCCCTGTCCTGGATCCCCGTCGACGAGGTCGACGACCTGCCGCTCCACCCCGGGTTCGGGAGGTCGTGGCCGGCGCTCCGCGCGTCCCTCACCACCACCCCGCACGTCGTCGTCGACGCGGCGAACGTCGTCGGCAGCGTGCCCGACGGCTGGTGGAAGGACCGGGCGGGAGCCGCTGCACGCCTGCTGTCGTCGGTGACGGCGCTCGCCGAGTCCGGGGTGACCGCCGACGTGCTGGCGCTGCCGTTCGCCCGCTGGTGGCCGCGGTGGACCGTGGTGCTCGAGGGCGAGGCCCGGGGTGCTTCCGGGTCGTCGGACGGCGCACTGCCCCGTGCACTCGACGTCGTCGCAGCGCCGGGTTCGGGGGACGACGCCATCGTGGACGCCGCTCGTGCCGCGGTCGAGGCCGGCGACGGTCCCGTCGTGGTCGTCACGGCTGATCGCGAGCTCCGTGCCCGCGTCGAGGCGCTCGGTGCCGTGGTGCACGGGCCGTCCTGGCTGCGCGACCAGTTCTAGCGGCGGTACGCCGTCGGCGCACGGTGCGAGGTCGTTCGGCGCACGGTGCATGGCGTCCGGCGTCCGGCGCACGGTGCGAGGTCGTTCGTTCGGTGCTGGCTTGATCGCTCCGTGCGCCGCATCAACCTCGCACCGAGCGGCCGGTGTCGCACGGACTGACGCACCGCGCACGGTGCGGCGCGCCCCCGTGCCCCCGCACGCCCGCCCACGTGCCCCCGCGCCCCCGCGCCCCTACGCCGTCGGCAGGTACCGCCGCGACGACACGAGCACCGCGCCCCACGACACAACGCCGAGTCCGACGATCACCCAGAGGACGACCGGCAGCGCCACCACGTTCGCGATCGCCGCGATCACGGCCGGCGCCAGGAACCCCGCGTACGCCGCCGCGTAGAACACCCCGGTGAGTCCGGCCAGGTCGCGGGACCCGGCGATCCGCTGCACCTCGAGCAGCGACGACACCAGGGCGAGCCCGATCCCGACGCCGATGACGACGTTCGCGACGAGTCCGACCACGACGGACTGCAGCTCGATCGCGACGACGACCACGGCGATGCCGGCCGTCATGCACGCGAGGGCCGTCGTGAGCCCGCGGGCCGAGGTCAGCGAGTGCACGCGCCGCGCGAGGGGTTGGACCGCACTGGACACCCCGAGGGCGACGACGGTCGCGGCGGTGGCGAACAGCAGGCCCCACGCGCCGGTGGCTCCGGTGAGCCGGGTCGGCAGGTAGCCGTACCCGATCGCCGCCGAGCCGAAGATCCACGGGGCGGTGACGAGCACCACCCGGGTGAACCGTCGTTGCCCGGCGCTCGGCACCCGCAGCTGGCGCCACCACGGACCGGGGACCCCGCCGGAGCGGTTGGTCTCGGGGGTGCGCCAGACGACGACGGCGAAGGGCAGCGCGACGACGATGTGGACCAGGAAGGGCAGCACCTCGGGGATCGGGCCCCACTGTGCGATGAGCCCGGCCACCAGCGCGCCGGAGGCCGAACCGAGCGTGAACGCCAGCGAGGCCCGGCGGGCACCGGACCCGGCGTCGGCGGCGGGGTCGAAGCGTCCCTGCGACAGCTCCTTCACCCAGCTGTTGCCGACGGCCATCGCGATGCCGACGGTGATGCCGGAGAACAGTCGTCCGGCTGCCAGGAACCCGGGGCCGAGCGGTCCGAGTGCGAGCAGTCCGCTGCCGACGACGGCGGACACGATGGCGGCGAGCATGAGGGGCTTGCGGCCGTGCCGGTCGGACAGCGACCCGGCGACGAGCAGCGCCGGCGCGAGCCCGAGCACGTAGACGCCCAGGAAGACGTTGACGACGACCGACGAGTAGTGCTCGCGGCCCTCGTACATGAGCAGCAGGGGCGAGAACTGGTTGCCGCCCCACGAGCAGACGAACACCGCGCCCCACACCGCGACCCAGGGCATCACGCGCGCCGAGGGGACGGACAGCGAGCCGGTGGTGGGGATGCTCCCCGTCGCGCTCACAGGGCACCCCGGTGCGAGGCGACGTGGTCGTGCAGGACCTCGGCGTAGCGGGCCGCGTCGCCTGCTGCCAGGGCTGCCGCGAGGGCTCGGTGGTCGTCGAGCGAGGCCTGCAGCTGCGACGGCTGCACCCGCATCAGCTGGTGTCGGAGCCGGTTCTGCCGGTCACGGAGCGTCTGTGCGAAGCGCACCGCGATCGCGTTCCGCGACGCGCCGATCACCGCACCGTGGAACGCCGCGTCGACCTCGATGAACCGGTCGACGTCGCCCGTCGCGACCGCCTGCTCCTGCTCCGCCAGCATGGCCTGGAGGCCCGGGGTGACGTCCGCCACGCGGCCGTCGGTCACGACGCGGGTCGCCGCCGTGGCCTCGATCGCCTCGCGCATCTCCAGTACGTCCGCCGCCTCGTTCGGGGACATCGGGCGCACCACCGCACCCTTGCGGGACTCCAGGGTGAGCAGGTCCTCGGCGGCCAGGCGCAGGAAGGCCTCGTGCACGGGGGTGCGGGACACCCCGATCTCCTGGCACAGGGCGTTCTCGCTGATCGCGGTCCCACCGGGGAGGTCGCCGCGGATGATCGCCCGCTTGACGTGGTCGTACGCGCGGTCGGATGCGCCCTGGGTCGTCGTGTGCTGCTCCACGGTGAACGATCGTACGCCCTTGCATGCAACGCTGCATGCCGTCACGTGACGTGTTGTTCACACCACCGGGTCACACGCGGCGGCGCACGTCGATACGCTGGCCGGACGTCAACGGAGACGCACACACAGGAGGTTCCCCATGGAGCGGATCACCAGGGCCGACGACCGAGTCCACCGCCCGGCCGGACCGTGGACACCGACCGTCCACCGGCTGCTCGCACACCTGCACGAACAGGGGTTCGTCGCGGCACCGGAACCGATCGAGCACGGCGACACCCTCGAGACGGTGTCGTTCGTCCCCGGGGTCGCGGGGGAGTACCCGTGGACCGAGGACGTCGCGAGCGAAGCCGCCCTCGTCACGAGCGCACGACTGCTCCGGCACTTCCACGACGCCGCGACCACGTTCCCGCGTGACGGGGCGCGCGACTGCTGGTCACAGGCCGAACGCACCCCCGTCGAGACGATCGTGCACGGCGACTTCGCCCCCTACAACTGCGTCTACGACGGCATCCAGGCCGTGGGGCTCATCGACTTCGACACCGCACACCCCGGCCCCCGGGTCTGGGACGTCGCGAGTGCCGTGTACCGGTTCGCCCCGTTCACCACCGGCGCCGTCGAGGGCATGACCGCCCCGGACCTCGACGACCGGCTCGCCCGCGCAGCCGAGTTCTGCCGCGCCTACGACCTCGACGACCGCTCCCGCAGCGTCCTCGCCGAGACGATGGCCGCGTCCCTCGTCGCGATGGTCACCACCATGGAGACCGAGGCCGCCGCCGGCAACCCGAAGTTCGTCAGCGACCTGGCGCACGGGCACGCCGACCTGTACCGGGCCGACGTCGCCTACATCGAACAGCACGCCGACGCCATCGCCGCCGCCGTCGCGTGACCCCGACCCCTGCGCAGCTCCGCACGCTGCGGCTCGCCGCGCAGGGGATCGCCCTCCCCGGCCTCAGCCCCACCGGTGCGGTCGAACGCATGGTCGCCGTGCAGGGGCAGGACCTCGGCCAGGTCCTCTGGGCCATCGGGGTCCGCACACCCGGAGCCACCCGTGACGACGTCCGCGCCGCCTTCGACCGCGGCGAGCTCGTCCGCTCCTGGCCGATGCGGGGCACCCTGCACGCCATGCGACCCGACGACCTCCGGCTCCTGCTCTCCCTGACCGCCGAACGGACCCTGCGCAGCATCGCCCGACGCGCCACCGAACTCGGCATCGACCAGCCCCTGCTCGACCGAGCACGGGACACCACCGTCGCCGCACTGTCCGGCGGCCGCGCCCTCGTCCGCGACGAACTCTTCGACGAGTACCGCGCCGCCGGCATCGACCCCACCGCCGGCCGCGGCTACCACCTGCTGCTGCAGCTCTCGCAAGAAGGACTCGTCGCCTGGGGGCCCACCGCCCGCGTCGGCCAGGGACTCGTGCTCCTCGACGAGTGGGCACCGGCGCTCGCCGAGGTCCCCGACCGCGACGAAGCACTCCGCCGGGTCCTGCTCGGGTACCTGCGCGGCCGGGGCCCCGCCACCGAGGCCGACGCCGCCAGCTGGACGAAGCTCCCGCTCGGCGACCTCCGCCGTGCCCGAGCCGCCGCCGGCGCCGCCGTCGAGGACCTCGGCGACGGACTCCTCGCGCTCGCCGACCGACCCACCACCGGCGGCACACCCACCGGCCACCTGCTGCCCGGGTTCGACGAGTACCTGCTCGGGTACGCCGACCGCTCCGCCCAGCTCGACCCCGCACACGCCGACCGGGTCGTCCCGGGGGCCAACGGGATGTTCCTGCCGATGGCCGTCGTCCGCGGGCGGGTCGTCGGCACCTGGAAGCGGACCGAGCGCGCCAGCGGGGTGGCCGTCACCGTCACACCCTTCGCGGCACTCGACGTCGCCTCGGTGCGCGCGCTCGAGGCGGCCGCCGCCCGGTACGCGCGGTTCCTCGACGCGCCAGTCGCGTTCGGGGTGGTGGAGGCGACCAGCCGCTGACCGCAGCCGGTGGGGTCGAGTCCATCCGTTCCTCCAGGCCGTCCCCAGCAACCACGCGGCGGACTCGTACCCTGCCTCGGGTAATGTCGCAGGGCCATGACCGACAGCCCGGCCGACGCCACCCCGTACGAAGTCCTCGGCGTCCCCGCGACCGCCGACGACGACGCGCTCCGCCGCGCCTACCGGCGCGCCGCCCGCGAATCCCACCCCGACCTCGGCGGCGACGCCCAGCACTTCCGCCGCGTCCAGCTCGCCTGGGAACGCATCGGCACGCCCGCAGCACGCCGCGCCTACGACGCCGGCTCTCGCGGCTCGTTCAGCAGCAGCGGCGCCGGCCCGTTCAGCACGTCCGGTGCGTCCGGTTCGTCGACCGGGAGGCCCGACACCGGTCGCGACGCCTACGCACCCCCTTCAGCCCGTCGCGACACCCGCCCCCGCGCCCGGTCCCACGGACACCCCGGCGGACGCTCCCGCGAGGTCTTCCTGCAGGCAGAACGCGAATGGGTCGGACTCGGCGACCCCATCGAGGACCCCTACGACCCCACCCTCATCCGCTCGGCGCCCCGACACATCCGACGGCTGCTCGGCGAAGCGCTCGCCGAAGAGGCCACCGCCTCGATCGTCTCGGACATGGGCATCGGCGTCACCGTCTGGCACGACCTCGACGCCGGAGCCGAGGGCAAGCTCGACCACGCCGTCCTGACCCCGAGCGGGCTCTGGGCCGTCGAGTCGATCGACTGGGGAGCACCCGTCCGGATCGAGCACGGCGACATCGTCGGGGAGACCCTGGCGCCCGGCGAGCGTCCGGTGAAGGAACTCGTCCGCGCCGCCCGCGCCGTGCAGAAGCAGACCCGGGTGCGGTTCACCGGCCGGCTGCTCGTCGTGCCGGACTCCGCGGTCGAGGTCGACGTGCAGCTCGTCGGCTCCCCGAAGAAGCCGACCGCCCTGGTCGTCCGCCGCAGTGCGCTCGGGCAGGTGCTGAACGGCGTGTGGTCCCCGCCCGGATCGGTCGACGTGTTCGAGATCCGCGACCGACTGCAGCAGACCGTCCGCTTCGTCTAGTGACGGGCGTCAGTAGCCGCGGAGCTTCTCGAGGTCGCGGCGCTCCCGCTTGCTCGGACGCCCGGCACCGCGGTCGCGCATCGGCACGAACCCCGCCTCTTCCTTGGACAGCCGCGGCGGGGTCTTGTCCTCGAAGTGCTTCGCGGCCTCGGGGGCGCTCGTCCGCTTCAGGATGATGCCCGTGACGACGACGATCCGGTCGAAGCCGTTCTGCCGCACCCGGACCTCGTCGCCGGGGCCGATCGGCTGCGCGGGCTTCGCGCGCTCCCCGTTCACCCGGACGTGCCCGGCCTTGCACGCGGCGGTCGCAGCGGAGCGGGTCTTGGTGATCCGCACCGCCCAGATCCAGCTGTCCACGCGAGCCTTGGCCATCCCCTCACTCTAGGCGGCCCCTACGCTGGGCGGGTGAGCACCGGGGAACAGGCAGCGATCGCGCGGGCCCGTGCGCTCGGCGTGCTGCACGATGCCGTGATCGGGGACCGGCTCGTGGTCCGGGCGCACCACGGCGACGGCGCACAGGACGCCCTCGGGGACCTCGTCGCCCGCACCCCCGACACCGTGACGATCGCCACCCGCCGCGGCCCGGTCGACGTCCGGCTCGACGACGTCGTCGCCGCGAAGCCCGTCCCACCGCCCCCACCCCCGCGCGCGCCCCGCCGCTGACGCGCGCGAGTGGCGGCTCGGTGCGAGGTTGTCCGCCCGGTGCGAGGTTGTTGCGCGGCACGGAGTGGTCAACTTCGCACCACGCGCAGCGCACGCCACGCGCAGCGCCCCCGCCGCTGACGCGCGCGCACGGCGAGCCGCACCCCTCCGCAGCCCGCACCCGACGTAGCCTCGTGCCATGGCAGTCCCCGTCCCGCTCGGCACCGAGGACCGCACCGCCCGCCTCACCCTCCGCCGCCCCGACCAGTGGCGCCGCGAGGACTCTGCCCAGGCGGACCTGCGCGTCACCGGCGACGACATCGTCCTCACCGTCCGATCCCGACCCAGCGACCGCGCGATCGGCGACGAGAACACGGGGCTCCTCGCGAGACTGCCCGGTTCCGTCGAAGGGCTGCTGCTCGTCGGGTGCGACACCTGGACCGCCGCCGGGGCTCCCGCGCGCCTGGTCGAGTACGTCCGTCCCGACGAACACGGCGACGTCGCGGGTGCGCACCTGCTGTTCGTCACCGGGCGGCACCGCGTCGACCTGACGATCGAACGCCCCCTGGCACGACTGCTCGAGACCGACGAGCTCGTGTTCGCGGTCCTCGAGAGCGTCCGCGCCACCGAGCCGTCCCCGGTCCGCCCCGAGCGCGACCTCGAGCCGCTGCCCACCCCGGCGCCCGGCCCAGAGCTCGACGGCCCCCGCCTGAGCGCCGACGCGGTCGGCACGCTCAAGAGCCTCGCCGGACGCCGGTGGAACCCGACGCTCCTCCGCACCGCGGCGGGCCGCGAACTCATCGAAGCGGGCCTCGTCGGCCGACTCGGCACGCTGCCGGAGTCGACCCAGACCCTGCTCGAGCCGTGGCAGGGCGATGCCCAGCCGGTCACGCTGGAACAGCACCTGCCAGACGGTGGCGAGTCGCGCCTCCAGGCCTGGTCGCAGACCGTCGTGGACGGGACCGCCGAGGCGGGCGCGGTGGTCGCGTCCGTCACGCCGGACCGCGCGGTCGCGCTGACGGCCGGGAGGCTCGGCATCGGCCCGACGTGGACCTTCCCGTTCCGCACGGGGTCGCTCCCAGGGCATCTGCTCGGCCGCCGGCTGGCCGGCGGCTCCGACGCACCGGACCTGCCGGAGGCCCTCGTCGAGGCGGACCCGCGGCTCGCACGCTTCTGGGCGGCGCCGTGGACGGTGTCGTACCTGCGTCGACCGGGCAAGCCGAAGCCCGTGACGATCGTGCGTGCCGAGGGGATCGGCTTCGCCCGTGTGGGCAAGACGGAAGCCGGGGAGACCGTCTTCCAGACGGACTCCCCGGCGAACGTGTACCGGTCGGTGGTGCGGGCGCTGCTGCCTTCCGCTTAGGCGGCCGGGCCGGCGGTCAGGGTGACGGTGACGGTCTTGGCGGCGCCGGTGCTGTCGGTGTAGCCGACCACGACCTTGTCGCCGACGGAGTGCGACTGCACGGCCGCGGTGAGCTCGTCCGAGGTCGTGACCGTCTTGCCGCCGAGGCTCGTGATCGTGTCGCCCTCGGCCAGGCCGGCGCTCGCGGCACCGGAACCCTCGACCGTGCCGGCGACGGCGACGCCGCCCGTGGCGCTCGCGGTGCTGCTGACCTGGACCCCGAGGAACGCGGGCAGGCCGATGGTGATCGTGCTCGAGGACTCGCCGGCCAGGATCTTCTCGGCGATCGCCTTCGCGGTGGTGATCGGGATGGCGTAGCCGGTGACGTCCGCGGTGCCCGAGGACGCTGCGGTCGCCATGCCGACGACCTCGCCCTCGCTGTCGACGACGGGGCCGCCGGAGTCGCCGGAGACGATGTTCGCCGCGATCTCGATCAGACCGGACAGCGACTCGGTCCCGGTGCCGGACTCGCTCTGCACCTGGATGTCTTGGTCGGTGGCCGTGACGGTGCCCTCGGCGGCGACGAGGTTGCCCGTGCCCTCGGCGTTGCCGACGTCGGTGACGGTGTCGCCGGTGCTCGGCTCGCCGTCGTCGTCGAGCGTGACGGTGGACAGGCCGGAGGCATCCTCGAGCTTCAGCACGGCGACGTCGTTCGTGGCGTCGGTGCCGACCACGTCCGCCTTGTACTCCTTGCCGGTGGTCTCGTCGGTGACGGTGATGCTCGTGGCGCCCTGGATGACGTGGTTGTTCGTCAGGACCGTGCCGTTCGAGCTGAGGATCATGCCGGTGCCGGCCGCCTGCGAGGACTCGTCGTAGTTCAGGACGGTGTTGATCGTCACGACGCCCTTCTTCTGGGCGGCGGTCGCTGCGGTGGCGGCGGACTCGGTGCTCGTGCCGGTGCTGCCGTCGGTGCCGTTGCCGGTGGTGCCGCTGCCGTCGGTCCCGTTGCCGGTGCCGCTGCCGGTGCCGCTGCCGTCTCCGGGGACGGTGAAGCCGTTCGTGCCGTCGCTGCTGCCCGTGCCGCTGCCGGTGTCGGGCCGCGTCGTGGTGCCCTGCGACTGGCTCGACGTCGTGGTCGTGCTCTGCGAGGACAGGCCGAGGGCCGTGCCGCCGGCGGCGCCGACGATCGCGAGGGCCGCGATGCCGGAGCCGATCATCAGCCCGAGGCGACGCGGGCGCTTCGTGCCCGCTCCCGGGTGGTTCGCCGTCGCCGCGGTGTGCGCCCAGGCGTGGTGGGTGCCGGTGAGCGCCGGGCTGCCGATCAGGTACGGGCCGCGGCCGTCGGGGGAGTACGCGTAGGGGCCGGAGCCGTCCGGGCCGTACAGGTACGGGCCGGAGCCGTCGAAGGCGTAGGCCGGACGGAGGGTGGCGGGGTCGGCGTGGGGTGCCTCCCAGCTCATCCCGTACGCCTGCTGCTGCCGCTGCTGCTGCGTGCCGTCGGTCCGGGCGGTGCCCTGCTCGTCGTGCTCGCGGTCGGCGTCGGCGGCGGGGTTCGGGGTCTCGTTCATCGGTGCTCTCCGGTCGTCCCTCGACGACCCGGGCGGGTGTCGATGGAGACCAGTACAGGCGGCGATCCAATGACGAGCCTATGAACGGACCCAGCGACTGCTCCGGGCTTGCTCGGGGGACGCCGAGTGGGGTTCGAGCGTTAGGGTTGCCTTACTTCCCATGCGCTCCTCCACGTCCGCGCCACCGGCGCCCGCCTCCGTCTCCCGTCTGGTCGGGGCGACCGTGCTGGCCGTCGTCGTCCTCGCCGTGGCGTGCGCGCTGTCGATCGCCTTCGGATCCCGTCCGATCCCGCTCCACACCGTGCTCGACACCGTCCTGCACCCGGGGCGGAACGACGAGATCGGGCTGATCGTGCTCGGCAACCGTGTCCCGCGCACCGTCGTCGGGCTCCTCGCAGGTGCCGCCCTCGGTGTCGCCGGCGCGGTGATGCAGGGCGTGACCCGCAACCCGCTCGCCGACCCGAGCGTCCTCGGCATCAACTCCGGGGCGGCCCTCGCCGTGGTCGCCGGCATCGCGCTCTTCGGGGTGAGCGGCACGGCCGCCTACCTGCCGTTCGCCTTCCTCGGTGCTGCCCTGGCCGCACTGCTCGTCTACGGGATCGCCGCCGTCGCCCGGCGCGGACTGTCGCCGGTCGGCCTCGCGCTGTCCGGTGCCGTGGTCGCCGCCGCGCTGTCGTCGATCACGACGGCGGTGCTCGTCACGAACGCGAGCCTGCTCGACCAGCTGCGGTTCTGGCAGGTGGGCGCCCTCGCCGGCAAGGACCTCGGCACCGCCGGCATCATCACGGCGCCGGTGCTGATCGGTCTCGCGATCGCGTTCGGCCTGGGCCGCTCGCTCAACACCCTCGCCCTCGGCGACGAGCTCGCGGCGTCGCTCGGACAACGCGTGGTGCTCGTCCGGGCCGTCGGCGGGCTCGTGACCGTGCTGCTCGCCGGCTCGGCCGTGGCCGCAGCGGGGCCGATCGCCTTCGTCGGGCTCGCCGTGCCGCACGCCGTCCGTCGGCTGAGCGGCCCCGACCACCGGTGGACCATCCTGCTGTCCGCGATCGTCGCGCCGGCGCTGCTGCTGGTGGCCGACGTCATCGGTCGCGTCGTGGCGTACCCGGGGGAGCTGCAGGTCGGCATCGTCACGGCCCTCATCGGTGCGCCGGTGTTCATCGCGCTCGTGCGGTCGAGGGCGGTGCGGGGCCTGTGACGGTGTCGACGTCCCTTCGGGGTGCGCTCGTCGGTGCCCGGCGCGAGCTCGTGGTCCTGGCGGCCGTCGTCGTCGTGCTCGTCGCGCTGGTGCTCGTCGGTCTCGGGGTCGGCTCGATCCCGCTCACCCCGGCGCAGGTGGTCGGCGCGCTGTTCGGCCAGGGCGACCGCATCTCGGACTTCGTCATCGGACAGCTGCGCGGCCCCCGGGTGCTCGGTGCGGTCCTGGTCGGCGCCAGCCTGGGGGTCGCGGGCGCCATCGTGCAGAGCGTCGTCCGCAACCCGATCGCGAGCCCGGACGTCATCGGCATCACCTCGGGTGCCAGTGCTGCGGGTCTCACCGCGATCGTGCTGTTCGGGGCGTCCGGCGGCACCCTGTTCTCGGTCGTGCTCGTCGGCGCGGTCGTGGTGTCGATCGTGATCGCCGGACTGGCCTGGCGGCGGGGGATCACCGGCAACCGGGTCGTGCTCGTCGGGATCGGCGTCTCGGCGATCTGCCTGAGCATCACGGGGTGGATGCTCACCAGCGGCACCGTCACCCAGGCCGGCACCGCGTTGCTGTGGTTGTCCGGCAGCCTGAACGCCGTCGACCGGAACCTGGTCGGCGTGCTCGGCGTCGCGTTCGTCGTGCTGTTCCTGCTGGCCCTGCTGCAGTCGTCGCGCCTGACCGTCCTGACGCTCGGCGACGAGGTCTCGGCGGCCCTCGGGCTCCGGCCGGACCGCGCGAAGGTGCTGCTGCTCCTCACCGCCGTGTGCCTCACCGCCGCTGCGGTCGCCACGGCGGGGCCGGTGTCGTTCGTCGCACTGATGGCGGCGCCGATCGCCCGTCGGCTCGTCGGCGGCGGCCGCGTCGCCCTCGGGCCGGCCGCCGCGGTGGGAGCGGCGATCACCCTCGGCAGCGACCTCATCGCCCAGTTCGCGATCCCCGGCAACGCCCTGCCCGTCGGCGTCGTGACGGGTGTCGTCGGCGCCCCGTACCTGCTCTGGTTGCTCGCGCGCGGTCGCTGAACCCGGACCGCGCGTTCGCGCACCGCGGACGATCGTCCACAGGCCCAGTTCGGGGCTGCCGCTGGAGCCCTCCTTTCCGATACGCTGGTGGGCCAAGAGGAGGAGGTCCACCGATGCCAGATCCAGTGGTCCCGCAGCCGGACGGTCAGAAGACCCCGGAGCAGCGGCTGGTCGACACCACGTTGACCTTCAGCATGGACATGGGCGCGGCGCTCACCGCCGAGTCCGGTGTCTCAGCGGAAGAGCGCGAGGCGGTCAACGCCCTGCCGTCCGGATCGGCGCTGCTCGTCGTGCGCCGCGGTCCGAACGTGGGTGCGCGGTTCCTCCTCGACTCCGACGTCACGACCGCCGGCCGACACCCCGACGCCGACATCTTCCTCGACGACGTCACCGTGTCGCGCAAGCACGCGCAGTTCCTGCGCCACGGCACGGCGTTCACCGTCAAGGACAACGGTTCGCTCAACGGCACGTACTTCGACGGTGACCGCATCGACGAAGCACCGCTCACCGACGGGGCAGAGGTCCAGGTCGGCAAGTTCCGTCTGACGTTCTACGCGTCCCGGGTCGACCTGGCGCGCCTGGCGAACGCGTAGTGGCCGCACGGTCCGCTGCGGCCCGGGCGGGGTCAGCGGCACCGGACCTGCTCACGATCGGGCAGGTCCTCGCTCGCCTCAAGCCCGAGTTCGCGGACCTGTCGAGTTCCAAGCTGCGCTTCCTCGAAGAGCGTGAGCTCGTCACGCCGATCCGCACGGCCAGTGGGTACCGCAAGTTCTCGGCGGCCGACGTCGACCGCCTCCGGGTGATCCTCGGCCTGCAGCGCGACCACTACCTGCCGCTCAAGGTCATCAAGGACTACCTCGCCGACCTCGACGCCGGGCGCGAGCCCGTACTGCCGGGCGGTGGGGACGCCCCACGTCCCTCGATCCTCGGGCGCGAGCGTCGGTACACCCGTGACGAAACGGCCCGAGCGGCCGGCGCGTCCCCGATGCTCCTGGCCGACGCGGTCTCCGCATCACTGCTCCCCGCCACCGAGACCTACGGCGAGGACAGCGTGTCGGTCCTCAAGGCACTCGTCGAGCTGCAGCGGACCGGCATCGAGCCGCGGCACCTGCGCACGCTCCGCAGCACCGCCGAGCGCGAGGTCGGACTCATCGAATCCGCGCTCATGCCCGTGTCCCGCCGGGGCGATGCGACGTCACGGGCGAAGGCCACGGAACTCGCACGCGAGATCGCCGTCCAGCTCGAGGTCATCCGCTCGAGCCTCATCCGCGCGGCGATCGGTCGTCTCGACGCATGATCCGTTCCGGTGCTCCGCGGGGGCTTGTGCGTCAGTGGGTGGGGCGTATCCTCGACACGCCGGACGCGCCGAGTCGGATGTCCCGCGCGGGAGCGGTCGGAGTCGCTACCGTTGACCTCGGAACAACTCTCAACCCGTCGTTGAACCTTCGGGTGGGAGCTCGATCGTCGTGGAAGGCAAGCGCATGAGTGGGAACGACACCCCAGGCACCGGGTCGGACACGACGCGGTACGACCTCGGGCTGCTCTTCACCGACGGCCTCCCCGAGCACGACGAGCAGAACGGCTACCGCGGCACCGTCGCCGCACGTGCAGCCGGCATCTCGTACCGACAGCTCGACTACTGGGCACGCACCGAACTCGTGCAGCCCACCATCCGCGGCGCTGCCGGCTCCGGTTCCCAGCGCCTGTACGGCTTCCGCGACATCCTCGTGCTCAAGCTCGTGAAGCGCCTGCTCGACACCGGCATCTCGCTGCAGCAGATCCGCACCGCCGTGAACCAGCTCCGCGAGTCGGGCGTGTCCGACCTCGCCCAGACCACCCTGATGTCCGACGGAGCCTCGGTGTACCTGTGCACCTCGGACGACGAGGTCATCGACCTGGTGTCCCGCGGTCAGGGTGTCTTCGGCATCGCGGTCGGCAAGGTCCTGCGCGAGGTCGAGACCTCCTTGGTCGAGCTCGACGCCTCCGCGGCGGCCGACCCGTCCGACGAGCTCGCCGCGCGTCGCGCTTCCCGCGCTTCCTGACCAGGTTCTCGCGGTTCTCGTCCCGCGGATCGTCCCGAGTGGTCACGCGCCGTCGTGTGAGCGTCGCCGAGTGGTCACGAACCGTCGTCCGCGCGGCCGTCGCCCGACAGTTGGTGACCGCTCGGCGGACGTGAGCGGGATGTTGTGACCGCTGGGCGAGCCGGGGCCGGGCGTGTCTGCCGGGGCAGAGACGGGCCTCCTGGCAGTCGGCGCGTGGTCACGAACCGTCGTGTGCGCGTCGCCGAGTGGTCACGAACCGTCGTCCGCGCGGCCGCCGGCCGACAGTTGGTGACCGCTCGGCGGACGTGAGCAGCGCGTCGCGCCCGCGCGGCAGCGCCCTACGCGCCTACGGCACCCGAACCGTCGGCGTAGGGGCCGATCTTGCCGGTCCGCATGATGCGCTCGAGCAGCTGGTCGAAGTTCTTCGCCATCTCCTGCGCGGACTCGCCGGGCCACACGTGCAGGGGCTTCGCGGCACCCTGCGCCTGCTGCAGCGAGGTGCGCTCGGGCAGCTGCGGCGACAGGACGAGCGGCCCGAACATGTCGCGGAGTTCCTTGATGCGGAACTGGTGCTCGAGCGACTGGACGCGGGCACGGTTCACGATGATGCCGAGCGGCTGCAGGCGGGGCGAGAGTCCGCGGCGGATCTCCTCGATGGCTCGCAGCGCGCGGTCGGCGGCGGCGACGGAGAACAGGCCGGGCTCGGTGACGACGGTGACGCGGTCGGACGCTGCCCACGCGGTGCGGGTCAGCGCGTTCAGCGACGGCGCGCAGTCGATGAGCACGAGCTCGTAGTCCTGCTCGACGTTGGCCAGGGCCTCTTCGAGCTTCCAGATGTCGCGGATGGAGGGGTGCGGCCCGTCGAAGTTGATCGCCGAGGGCGACCCGACCATGACGTCGATCTTGCCCTGCGAGCCCTTCGTCCACCCGGAGGGGGCGATCGCCTGACGGACGATCTTCTCCTTCGGGTTCTCGAGGACGTCGGCCACGTTGAGGTGTCCGGCGAGGTTGATGTCGAGGCCGGTGGAGACGTCGGACTGCGGGTCGAGATCCACCACCAGCGTGCGCAGTCCCTTGGCGAAGGCGGCCGAAGTCAGGCCGAGCGTCACCGTCGTCTTGCCGACACCGCCCTTGAGGGAGCTCACGCTGAGTACATGCACGATCAGCAACGTTACCGCCACTAGGGTTGTCTCACCTCAACCCGGGCTGAAAGGGACGTCGTGTTCAGCAAGATCCTCGTGGCGAACCGTGGTGAGATCGCCATCCGCGCATTCCGCGCCGCGTACGAACTGGGGGCGCGCACCGTCGCCGTCTACCCCTACGAAGACCGGAACTCCCTGCACCGCCTGAAGGCCGACGAGGCCTACCTGATCGGTGAACGGGGCCACCCGGTCCGGGCGTACCTGGACGTCTCCGAGATCATCCGCGTGGCGCGCGAGTCGGGCGCGGACGCGATCTACCCCGGGTACGGCTTCCTGTCCGAGAACCCGGAGCTCGCCGCCGCGGCCGCGGCAGCCGGCATCACGTTCATCGGTCCGGGCGAACACGTGCTCGAGATGGCCGGCAACAAGGTGACCGCGAAGGAGCACGCGATCGCGGCCGGCGTCCCGGTCCTCGCGAGCACCCCGGCGAGTCGCGACATCGAGGAGCTCATCGCCGGCTCCGACGCCATCGGTTTCCCGGTGTTCGCCAAGGCCGTCGCCGGTGGTGGCGGTCGTGGCATGCGCCGGGTCGAGACCAAGCCCGAACTCCGTGCAGCGCTCGAAGCAGCGATGCGCGAGGCCGACAGTGCGTTCGGCGACCCGACCATGTTCCTCGAGCAGGCGGTGATCCGGCCGCGGCACATCGAGGTGCAGATCCTCGCCGACGCGACGGGCACCGAAGCGGGGACGATCCACCTGTTCGAGCGGGACTGCTCCGTGCAGCGTCGCAACCAGAAGGTCGTCGAGATCGCCCCGGCGCCGAACCTCGACCCCGCAATCGCCCGGGCTCTGCACCGCGACGCGGTCGCCTTCGCCCGCTCGATCGGTTACGTGAACGCCGGCACCGTCGAGTTCCTGCTCGACACCGAGGGCGAGCGCGAGGGTCAGCACGTCTTCATCGAGATGAACCCGCGCATCCAGGTCGAGCACACCGTCACCGAAGAGGTCACCGACGTCGACCTGGTGCAGTCGCAGATGCGGATCGCCTCGGGCGAGTCGCTCGCCGACCTCGGCCTGTCGCAGGACACCGTCTCCGTGCACGGGGCCGCGCTGCAGACCCGCATCACGACCGAGGACCCCACGCAGGGCTTCCGGCCGGACACCGGCCGCATCACCACCTACCGCAGCCCGGGCGGCGCCGGCGTGCGCCTGGACGGCGGCACGGTCGCCACCGGTGCGCAGATCAGCCCGCACTTCGACTCGATGCTCGCCAAGATGACGTGCCGCGGACGCGACTTCCCGACGGCCGTCGCCCGTGCGAAGCGTGCCCTCGCCGAGTTCCGCATCCGCGGCGTCAGCACGAACATCCCGTTCCTGCAGGCCGTGCTCGAGGACCCGGACTTCGCCCGCGGCGACGTCTCGACGAAGTTCATCGAGGAGCGTCCGCAGCTGTTCAGCGGCCACGTGTCGAAGGACCGCGGCACCAAGGTCCTGAACTGGCTGGCCGACGTCACGGTGAACAAGCCGAACGGTGACCGGTCGCCGCTGGTCACCGACCCGAGCGCCAAGCTCCCCGCCCTCGACCTCAGCGCCCCGGTGCCCGAGGGCCAGCGCGACCTGCTGCTGGCGCAGGGTCCGGCCGAGTGGGCGAAGGCGCTCCGTGCCCAGACCCGGCTCGCCGTGACGGAGACGACGATGCGGGACGCGCACCAGTCGCTGCTCGCCACCCGTGTCCGCACGAAGGACCTCGTCGCCGTCGCACCGTACGTCGCGCGGCTCACGCCGCAGCTGCTGAGCGTCGAGGCCTGGGGCGGAGCGACGTACGACGTCGCCCTCCGGTTCCTCGGCGAGGACCCGTGGGAGCGCCTGGCCTCGCTGCGCGAGGCGATGCCGAACATCCCGATCCAGATGCTGCTGCGCGGCCGCAACACGGTCGGCTACACCCCGTACCCGACCGAGGTGACGGACGCGTTCGTCGCCGAGGGCGCCGCCACGGGCGTCGACGTCTTCCGCGTGTTCGACGCGCTCAACGACGTCAGCCAGTTGCGACCGGCCCTGGAGGCAGTGCTCGCGACCGGCACGGCCGTCGCCGAAGCGGCGCTCTGCTACACCGCCGACCTCCTCGATCCTGCCGAGGACCTGTACACGTTGGACTACTACCTCCGCCTTGCGGAGCAGATGGTCGAGGCCGGCGCGCACGTCATCGGCATCAAGGACATGGCCGGCCTGCTCCGCGCCGGCGCCGCCGAGAAGCTCGTCGGCGCGCTGCGCGAGCGCTTCGACCAGCCCGTGCACGTGCACACGCACGACACCGCCGGTGGGCAGCTCGCGACGCTCCTCGCCGCCGCGCGTGCCGGTGCGGACGCGGTGGACGTCGCCTCGGCGCCGATGGCCGGCACGACGAGCCAGCCGAGCATGTCCGCGCTGGTCGCCGCCCTGGCCCACACGGAGCGCGACACCGGACTGTCCCTCGACGCGGTCGGCGACCTCGAGCCCTACTGGGAGGCGGTCCGTCGGGCCTACGCCCCGTTCGAGTCCGGGCTGCCGGGTCCGACCGGTCGGGTCTACAAGCACGAGATCCCCGGTGGTCAGCTGTCGAACCTCCGCCAGCAGGCGATCGCGCTCGGCCTGGGCGACCGGTTCGAGCAGGTCGAGGACTGGTACGCCGAGGCGAACCGGATCCTCGGACGCCCGACGAAGGTCACGCCGTCGTCGAAGGTGGTCGGTGACCTCGCGCTGCAGCTCGCCGCGGTGAACGCCGACCCGGCCGACTTCGAGCAGAACCCGGACAAGTACGACATCCCGGACTCCGTCGTCGGGTTCATGGCCGGCGAGCTCGGTGACCTGCCGGGTGGCTGGCCGGAGCCGTTCCGGACGAAGGTCCTGGCGGGCCGCGACGTCCGCCTCGAGATCACCCCGGTGCCGGACGCCGAGCGCGCGCACCTCGACGCCCAGGGGCCCGAGCGCCAGCAGGCGTTGAACCGACTGCTGTTCCCGCAGCCCACGGCCCAGTTCGAGCGGGTGCGCGAGCAGTACGGCGACCTGTCCGTGGTGCCGACCGTCGACTACCTGTACGGGCTGCGCCCCGGGCAGGAGCACGTCGTGCCGCTCGGCAAGGGCGTCAACCTGTTCGTCGGGCTCGAGGCGATCGGCGAGGTCGACGACAAGGGCATCCGCACGGTCATGGCCACGATGAATGGGCAGCTCCGCCCGGTCTCGGTCCGCGACCGGTCGATCGAGGTCGAGACGAAGGTCGCCGAGCAGGCCGACAAGTCCGACCCGAAGCACGTCGCTGCGCCGTTCTCCGGTGTGGTGACGCTCAAGGTCGCCGTCGGTGACGTCGTCGAGGCCGGAGCGGCCGTGGCGAGCATCGAGGCGATGAAGATGGAAGCGGCCATCACGGCGCCCGTGGCGGGCACCGTCGGCCGTCTCGCGATCCCGGCGACCCAGCAGGTGGACGCCGGCGACCTCCTGGTGGTGCTGCAGTAAATTGACCGTCCGTCCCATCCGCCTGTTCGGCGACCCCGTCCTCCGTTCGCCTGCGGACCCGATCGCTCCGGCGGCACTCGGGTCGAGCGGGGTCCGCGACCTCGTGCAGGACCTGATCGACACCGTCAAGGAGCCCGGCCGCGCCGGTGTGGCCGCGCCGCAGATCGGTGTCGGACTCCGCGCGTTCTCGTACAACGTCGACGGCGAGGTCGGGTACGTCCTGAACCCCGAGGTCGTCGAGGTCTCGGGGGAGCCCGAACTCATGGAGGAAGGGTGCCTGTCCGTTCCCGGGCTCGGCTACCCGACCCGGCGGCACCCGTACGCCAAGGTCCGTGGCGTCGACGTCGACGGCGCCGAGGTGGTGCTCGAGGGCACCGGGCTGATGGCCGAGGCGCTGCAGCACGAGGTCGACCACCTGGACGGGACCGTCTACGTGATGACGCTCGAACCAGAGGTCCGACGGCAGGCGCTGCGGGACATCCGGGCGCAGGAGTGGTTCCACTGATCCGTTGGTCATGAGTGCCTGCTCATGACACCCCCACGGGGGATTGTCGCTTTGTCCTGACGAAGAGGTACCGTATCCGCGTCGGCCTCCCACCGACGACCATCCCATCCCCCCAGGACTCCCGCATGACCAGTCAGACTGACGAGCTCAGCTCGCACCGCACCCGCACCAACCGTCGTCCGGCCGACACCACGGTCGCCACCGGTTCGACCGCCGTCCTCGACGCCCCCGCGACGGAGCAGTCGCCGGAGGCCTGAGCCCCGCGCGCACCTGCACGCCGCGCGCACGCACCCCGCGCGCACCTGGCGGAATCGGGCGTACCTGGTCGGAAGAAACGACCCGGTACGCCCGAAACGCCCCGGTACGCCGAGACGGCGGAGCGCTACCCGCGGCGCGCGCGACGCTCCTCGATGACGGGCGTCGCGGTCGTCTGCACCTTCGACCCCGAGTAGATGTGGTCGATGTCGGCCGCGAAGTCGTGCAGGATGACCGACCGCTTGATCGTCAGCTTCGGCGTCAGGTGTCCGGATCCCTCCGTCAGCTCGGTGTCCAGGATCGTGAACGACCGGACCGACTCGGCTCGTGAGACCCGGCCGTTCGCGGTGTCGATCGCCTCTTGCACGGCGGTGAGCACGCGTTCGTCGTACGCGGCCTCGCGCGCGGAGAGCGCCGGCGTGATCCCGCGGCTCTCGCACCACCCCGGGAGCATCTCGCGGTCGAGCGTGACGAGGGCGGCGATGAAGGGCTTGCCCTCGCCGACGACCACGACCTGCCCGATGAGCGGGTGTTCGCGGACGCCGTCCTCGAGCGGTGCCGGTGCGACGTTCTTGCCGCTCGCGGTGACGATGAGTTCCTTGGCGCGTCCGGTCACCGTCAGGATGCCGTCGTCGTCGAGCCGTCCGAGGTCGCCCGTGCGGAACCAGCCGTCGTCGGTGAACGCCCGCTCGGTGGCCTCGTCGTTCCGCCAGTAGCGGTCGAACACGTCGACGCCGCGGATCAGGATCTCCTGGTCGTCGGCGATCCGGATCTCGACCCCGGGGAGTGCCGGTCCGACCGTCCCGATGCGCAGGTCCGCCGCACGGTTCACGGTCGCGGGGGCCGTCGTCTCGGTGAGCCCGTAGCCCTCGAGGATGAGCACCCCGATCGAGCGGAAGAAGTGCGACAGCCGCGGCGAGAGCGGCGCAGAGCCGCTGACCGCGTACTCGGTGCGGCCACCGAGGGCGTTCCGGAGCTTCGCGTAGACGAGCTTGTCGAACAGCTTGAACTTCAGGCCGAGCACGAGCGGGACCCGACCGGCGGCCAAGGCCTCGGAGTGGGCGACCGCGGTGTCCGCAGCGGCCCGGAAGACCTTCCCCTTGCCGCCGAGGTCGGCCTTCTGCTCGGAGGCGTTGTAGATCTTCTCGAACACCCGGGGGACCGCCAGCAGGAAGGACGGCTTGAACGACGACACGGCGTGCATGAGGTCCTTCGTGTCCGGCTCGTGGCCGACCAGCACCCCGGCCGACACGGACATCGCCGCGATGAAGCGGGCGAACACGTGGGCCATCGGGATGAAGAGCAGGGTCGAGGCGCCGTCCGCGACGACCTCGGGCATCGCGACACTGGCGTTCTCGACCGTCGCGGTGAAGTTGTCGTGCCGCAGGACGCACCCCTTCGGGCGTCCGGTCGAACCGGAGGTGTAGATGATCGTCGCATCGTCGTGGCCGTGCACCGATGCCGTCCGCGCGTCGAGTTCGTCGTCGGTGACGTCCTCGCCGAGCCGGGTCAGGTCGTCGAGTCCGCCGCCGTCGATCGTCCAGTGCTGCCCGAGGTGCGGCAGGTCCGGGGCGATCGAGGCGACCCGACGCGCGTGCTCCTCCTGCTCGACGACGATCGCGACGGCCTCGGAGTCGGAGAGGATCCACCGGACCTGGTCGGGGGAGCTCGTCTCGTAGACGGGCACGGAGACCAGGCCCGCCGTCCACACCGCGAAGTCGACGAGGGTCCACTCCAGGCGGGTGCGGGACAGGATCGCGACGTGGGCGCCGGGCTCGAGGCCGGCGGCGACGAAGCCCTTCGCGATGCCGCGGACCCGTGCGAGCACCTCGCCGGCGGTGATCGTCGTCCACGTGTCGCCGTGGCGCTGGGCCAGGATCGGACGCGACGGCGTCAGACGGGCGCGGTCGCCGAGCAGCCGCGCTGCGGAGCCGTGGTCAGGAGCGACGGGGCCGCTCGTCGGACGCGAGGCGTGCCTCCCGGTCGGGACCTGACTGGCGCGTTCGGGTCGCTGATCGTTCACGGTGACTCCCTTGTCTGCCGGTTCGATTCGAGGGCGCCTCATCCTGCGAGGCGACACAGCCAGCATAGGACGCGTCACCGGGCGTTCCGTGAGTTCGCGGTGAACCGGTAGGCTCTTGGACCGTGCACGCCATCGGAATCGACATCGGGGGCACCAAGATCGCGGGAGCGGTCGTGACGGAACTCGGCGAGATCATCGCCGAGGACCGCGTGGCCACCAACGCTGCGGACCCGAACGCCATGCTCGACGACGTCGTCTCGATGGTCGAGCGACTCAGCTCAGGCCACGAGGTCGGCGCGGTCGGCGTCGCGGCCCCGGGCTTCATCGACGCCTCGCAGTCGATCGTCTACTACACGCCGAACATCCGGTGGCGGAACGAGCCCCTGCGCCAGAAGCTGCAGCAGCGCCTCGGCGACCTGCACATCACGGTCGACAACGACGCCAACGCCGCCGGGTGGGCCGAGTTCCGCTTCGGCGCCGGCCGGCTCGTCTCCGACATGACGATGCTCACCATCGGCACCGGTGTGGGCGGCGCCATCGTGACCGAGGACCGCCTGTTCCGCGGCGGGTTCGGCACCGGCGGCGAGATCGGCCACCTGCGCATCGTGCCGAACGGTCTGCCGTGCGGCTGCGGCGCGCGTGGCTGCATCGAGCAGTACGGTTCCGGCCGTGCCCTGCAGCGGATGGCGAACGACGTCGCCGACGCCGGCGGCATCGGATCCGCGCTGGCCGACGCGCGCGAAGCCAACGGCGGCGAGCTCGACGGACACATCGTGGGCGACCTGATCCTGGCCGACGACCCGGGTGCCCTCGCGGCGCTCCGTCGCCTCGGCCGTCACCTCGGTGAGGCCTGCGCCTCGCTGTCCGCGGTGCTCGACCCGCAGCTGTTCGTGTTCGGCGGCGGGGTCGCCAGCGCGGGGGACCGGCTGCTCGACCCGATCAAGCAGGCGTACCTCAACAACCTGCCGGCGCGTGGCTACCACCCCGAGCCGGACTTCGTGATCGCCGAGCTGGTGAACGACGCCGGAGTCGTCGGCGCCGCCGACCTGGCCCGCATCCACGCCCGCACGGCGTAACCGCGTACCGGCCCGCACGGCGTAGGGTCGCTCAGGCCCACCCCACCACCTGGAGTCGTCGATGACCTACTGGCTGCTGAAGAACTTCCTGCTCGGCCCGCTCATCCTCACCCTGTTCCGCCCGTGGGTGGTCGGCCGTGAGAACGTCCCCGCCAAGGGCCCGGTCATCTTCGCGTCCAACCACATCTCGTTCATCGACTCGGTGATCCTGCCGGCCGTGCTCGACCGGCGGCTGTCCTTCCTGGCGAAGAGCGACTACTTCACCGGGCGGGGGCTCAAGGGCTGGGCGACGAAGACGTTCTTCAACGCCATCGGCCAGCTGCCGATCGACCGCTCCGGCGGCAAGGCGTCCGAGGCCTCGCTCCGCACCGGCCTGCAGGTCCTGGCCCGCGGTGAGCAGCTCGGCATCTACCCGGAGGGCACCCGCAGCCCCGACGGCAAGCTCTACCGCGGTCGCACCGGCATCGCGCGGATGATCCTCGAGGGCCGGGTGCTCGTCGTCCCCGTCGCCATGGTCGGCACGCGTGAGGTGCAGCAGATCGGGCAGCGCTTCCCGAAGATCAAGCGCGTCGGCGTGGTGTTCGGCAAGCCGCTCGACTTCTCGCGCTTCCAGGGATTCGAGACCGACCGGTTCATCCTGCGCAGCGTCACCGACGAGGTCATGCACGAGCTCGCGGGGCTGAGCCGTCAGGAGTACGTCGACGTCTACGCGACGAGCGTCAAGGAACGCGCGAGCTCCGCGCGCGAGGCAGTCATGCGGGAACGGAAGTCGTCGCCCGCACGTTAGGCTCTGATGGTCCCGGCACTCCGCCAGGACGCCCGTTCTGCCGCCCTCCGGCGGACAGGCGGGCCGCCCGCACAGAACACCGAGGTAACGCCCTTGTTCGAGTCGACCGACTTCGTCGCCCTGCAGGATCCGGACGTCATCGAGGGCCTCGACTATTGGCGCACCCTCCCCATCAAGCAGCAGCCCACGTGGCCCGACGCTGCGGCGGCCGAGGCCGCCTCGGCAGAGATCGCCACGCTGCCGCCCCTCGTCTTCGCGGGCGAGGTCGACAAGCTCCGCGAGCGGCTCGCCGCCGCCGCACAGGGCAAGGCGTTCCTGCTGCAGGGCGGTGACTGCGCCGAGACCTTCGCCGGCGCGACCGCCGACTCCATCCGCGACCGCGTCAAGACGATCCTGCAGATGGCCGTCGTCCTGACCTACGGTGCGTCGATGCCCGTCATCAAGATGGGCCGCATGGCCGGGCAGTTCGCCAAGCCGCGTTCGAGCGACTTCGAGACCCGCGGCGACGTCACGCTGCCCGCCTACCGCGGCGACATCGTGAACGGCTACGACTTCACGCCGGAGAGCCGGACGGCCGACCCGCGCCGCCTGGTGCAGGGGTACCACACGGCCGCGTCGACGCTGAACCTCGTCCGCGCCTTCACACAGGGTGGCTTCGCCGACCTGCGTCAGGTGCACTCGTGGAACAAGGGCTTCGCGTCGAACCCGGCGAACGCCCGCTACGAGCACCTCGCCAAGGAGATCGACCGCGCGATCCGCTTCATGGACGCCTGCGGTGCCGACTTCGAGGCGCTCAAGCACGTCGAGTTCTACGCGTCGCACGAGGGTCTGCTCATGGACTACGAGCGCCCGATGACCCGCATCGACTCGCGGTCTGGTCTGGCGTACGACACCTCCGGCCACTTCATCTGGATCGGGGAGCGCACGCGTGATCTCGACGGTGCCCACGTGGACTTCCTGTCGCGGGTGCGGAACCCGATCGGCGTGAAGCTCGGCCCGACCACGAGCGTCGACGACATGAAGGCCCTGGTCGACAAGCTCGACCCGAACCGCGAGCCCGGCCGCCTGACGTTCATCACGCGCATGGGTGCCGGCAAGATCCGCGACGAGCTGCCCAAGCTGCTCGAGGCGATCAAGGGCATGGACGCCAATCCGCTGTGGGTCACCGACCCGATGCACGGCAACGGCCTGACCACGCCCACGGGCTACAAGACCCGTCGGTTCGACGACGTCGTGGACGAGGTCCTCGGCTTCTTCGAGGCGCACCGCCAGGTCGGCACCTACCCGGGTGGCATGCACGTCGAGCTCACCGGTGACGACGTCACGGAGTGCCTCGGCGGGTCGGAGCACATCGACGAGGCCACCCTCGCCACCCGCTACGAGTCGCTGTGCGACCCGCGGCTGAACCACATGCAGTCGCTCGAGCTCGCGTTCCTCGTGGCCGAGGAGCTCGGCGCGCACCCGCACGTGCGCGCGTAGCGCGCAGCGGTCGGGTCAGTCCCGCCAGAGCGACAGAACCCCGCGAACCGTTCGCGGGGTTCTGTCGCTTCCGCGTGCCGGACGGGAGGCCCGTGGCGGCCCTGCCCCGCGCCTCCCGTCCGCCGTGCCGGTTGCGTCCACCCCGCGCCCCGCGACGCGTTTCCCGCGCCGGTCCGCCAAAGCGACAGTGTGCCGCCGATGTTCGGCGGCACACTGTCGCTTTCGCGGGACCTTCGGCGGGACCGTGCGGACAGGTGTCGCTTCGGCGGACCGGACCGGACCGGCCGGGCTGCCCGACCGCCTACTGGTCGTAGGAGAGCGTGACCGTGTCGCCGCGGTACACCGTGGCTCCGGCACCCGGGTCGGTGCCGGTCACCGGCAGCGACGACTTCCAGTCGTAGAACCCGCACAGGATGTTCGTGCAGTCGGGCACGGAGACCTTGAGCCCGAGGCCCTCGAGGGTCGCGGTGGCCTCGTTGATGGTCGAGCCGACGACGCCGTCCTCGGGCAGGGTGATCGGCGTCGGGCCCTTCGACACGACGACGTCGATCGCGGTGCCGCGCACGGCGGGGGAGTCCTGCACCTCGGCGGAGACGATCTGCCCGGAGGGGACGTCCTCGCTGAACTCCTCGGTGCGGGCTCCGAGGATGAGGCCGACCGCGTCGAGCTCCGCGGAGGCCTGGTCGACGGTCTTGCCCACGACGTCCGGCACGGCGCCGAGGGACACCGTGAGCGTGACCGGGCCGGTCTCGCCGTAGGCCTTGACCGACGTCAGGTCGAGCGCTTTGCCGCCGGACGCGCGGCCGGTCGCCGCGATGACGGTGTCCTTCGCGGCGTCGGCCGAGAACTCGTACCGGTTGTCCTGCAGCTCGAAGTCGTCGTCGAGCGCGGCGGTGACGGTGGAGATCGGCTGCCCGACGATCGTCGGAAGCGCGATCATCTTCGGCCCGTTCGACACGACGAGCTGCACCGACGTGCCCTTCTGCACCTCGCGCTTCGCGGCCGGCTTGGTGATGGACACCTGTCCCTTCGCGACGACGGCGTCGAACCGGGTTCCGGTCTTCGACGCCGCGTGCAGGCCCTGGGCTTCGAGCAGCTGCCGGGCCTGCGAGACCGACTTGCCCGTCACTTCGGGGATGCGCACGTTGCCACCCGGCCCCGGCCCGAAGTACCAGCCGAAGCCCGCGCCGATGAGCAGGAGCACGACGAAGACCGACAGCGCGATCCAGCCGCGCTTGCGACGCTTCGCGGAGAGGTCGGCCAGGCGCTGTCCCGCGGGCGAGAGCACCCCGGGCTGCGCACCCGTGCGGCGCGGGCCCGGACCGGTGTTGCGGTTCCGGGTCGTGGGACGCCCGCGGTCGGGGCTGTCGATGATCGCCGTGGCATCGGTGGCCGCCGGTGCGTCGGCGGCAGCAGCACGGGCACCAGCGGCAGCAGCGCCGACACCGGCAGCGGTCCCGCCGCCGGACGGCAGGATGGCGGTTGCGTTCTCGGGCCGCAGCACGGCGGTCCGGTACTGGCCCGTGGCACGCTGCTGGTTGCCCGCCATGTGGTCGAGCATCTCGCGGGCGTCGCGCGGTCGGTCCTCGGGGTCGCGGGCGGTCGACCAGGCGACGAGCTCGTCGAGCTCGGGCGGGACGCCGGACACCGCGGCACTCGGGACGGGCACCGTGTCGTTCGCGTGCTGGTAGGCGATCTGCATCGGCTGCTCGCCCTTGTAGGGCTGTTCGCCGGTGAGCATCTCGTAGAGCATGATGCCGAGCGCGTAGATGTCGCTGCGTGAGTCGGCAGCGCCACGGGTCACGAGCTCGGGGGAGAGGTACGCGATCGTGCCGAGCAGGGCGGCCCCGGTCGCGGTGTTCGCCGTCGTCGCCCGGGCCAGGCCGAAGTCGCCGAGCTTGATGCGGCCGTCGTCGGCGAGCAGGACGTTCTCGGGCTTCAGGTCGCGGTGCACGATGCCGGCGCGGTGGGCCGAGGCGAGTCCGGCCAGCACGGCGCGCAGGATGTCGGTCGCCTGCTCGGGCGTCAGGGCGTGGTGCTCCTGCAGCAGGTCCCGCAGCGTGATGCCCGGGATGTACTCCATGACGATGTACGCGGTGTCGTCCTCGGCGCCCTGGTCGTAGACGCCGACCAGGTTCGGGTGGGACAGCCGCGCGGCGGACCTCGCCTCTTGGATGAAGCGCTCACGGAAGGCCTGGTCGTCGGCCAGGTGCCCGTGCATGATCTTGATCGCGACGCGTCGCTCGAGGCGGACGTCGGTCGCGAGGTACACGGTCGCCATGCCCCCGCGCGCGATGCGGGAGCGGACGCGGTACCGCTGATCGATCATGCGACCGATCATCGGATCCGTGGCGGCGTTGGTGGTCATCGGCGGCATTCTACGAATCGAGACTGCACGGGACCGCACCGGCGCACCGGTCGTGACCCAATCTCGATCTTCCGGATGAGACTCAGAGGGTGGCCAGCCAGCCCTGGGCGGCGCTCGCCCAGTTGGCGTAGGCCTTGGGGTAGGCGGAGAGCTGCACGGCCTGGGCGGCGTCGGTGATGCTCATCGACGACCACCCGGGCACGTCGAGCAGCCCGCGGGTCTTGCCGACGTTCGGGTTGCTGCGACCGCCGAAGAACAGCTTCGTCGCGTACGCGGGGTCCTGCAGCTTCGCCGCACTGCCCCAGCCCTGGCTCGGCCGCTGCTGGAACAGGCCGACCGAGTCGCGGTCGCCGTGGGGCAGGTTGCGCAGGCTCGACTCCTGCATCGCGGCGGCCAGGGCCACCACGATGCCGCGGTCGGACACCCCGAGGGAGCGGCCGACGGCGACGATGGTGGCCGCGTTCTGGCGCTGCTCGGCACTCAGTCCGACGGCGGCGCTCACCGCGGCGCGCGACGGGGCGGCGGCGGTCGTCGCCGCAGTGCTCGACGACGGGATGACGAGGGTCTTGCCCGCGTAGATCGTGCTCGTGTAGGTCAGGCCGTTCGCCGACAGCAGCGAGGCGACGGAGACGTGGTGGGACGCGGCGATCGAGCCGATCGTGTCGCCCGAGGAGATCCTCACACTCGACTTCGACGAACCCGACGAGCCCGACGAACCGGACGACGCTGCGGCCGTGGACACCGAGCCGCCTCCGGACGAGCCGTGCGGCACCCGGAGCGTCTGACCGGGGTAGATCACGCTGCGCTGCGAGAGCTTGTTGGCGCTGAGGAGCGCCGTGGTCGACACGCCGACCCGCGATGCGATGCCGGACACGGTGTCGCCCGACTTCACGTGGTAGCTCGAGGTGCTCGACCCCGACCCGGACCCGGACGTCGATCCGGCGCTCGTGGTCGTGCGCGCCGTGGTCACCGCGGGCGTCGACGCCAGGTGCAGCGTCTGCCCGGGGTGGATGATCGTGTTCCAGCCGAGGCCGTTCCGCACCAGGACCTCCTGCGCCGACAGGCCGAAGCGGGCGGCGATGCCCGAGACCGTGTCGCCCTGACGGACGGTGTAGGTCGTGGGGGCGGCTGCCTTCGTCGTCGCGGCGACCGTCGTGACGACGGTCTGCGACGGACGTGCGACCGCGGTGCCGAAGACCGGACGGTTGCCGACGTTGCGGTCCTGGTCGACGTGACGCTTGTGGTTCGAGTCCGCGTCGTCGTGTCGCGGTTCGGCGTGCGCGATGGGGCCGGTCAGGCCGGCGGTCACCGCGATCGTGCCCGCGAGGACGATGGGCATGGTCGCGAACCGGGCGGATCGTGCGCGCCGGGCGGCTTCGTCTGCAGCGTTGTCCACGGTTTCTCCTGATCTCGACTGTCCCGTGCGCGTGCATGCGCGCACTCACAGGTGGCACAACGCTGGCATGGTGTGATTCCCAAGTCAACCAGAGAGCCGGATGTGGTGCGTGTGACGAATGTGACGAACGGTGCGTACTCACTCGGTGCCCCGCTCTGGCACCATGGGCGTGTGAGTGCTGCACCCGTCGACGACCTCTCCCTCTCCGAGCGCTGGCTGACCGTCCCCGAACTGGTGGACCTGTTCAGCACCAGCCCCGGCCGGATCCACCGCCTGTTCGAGGAGAAGACCCTGCTGGCGGCCCGCGTCGGTGGTGTCCTGCGCGTGCCGAGCGAGTTCCTCGAGGACCGTGAGCCCATGCCCGAGCTGCGTGGCACCCTGACCGTGCTCAGCGACAACGGCTTCACCGACGACGAGGCCGTCCGCTGGATGCTCACCGTCGACGACTCGATGGGCGTCTCGCCCATCGCGGCGCTGCGCGCCGGGCGCAAGGCCGAGGTGCGTCGCGTGGCCCAGTCGCTGCTCTAGACGCGTTCCGAGCAGACGGGAGGCCCGGTGCCAGCTGGCACCGGGCCTCCCGTCTGTCCTGGTGTCGCGTCTAGGACGACCGGCGGCTGACCGTGTCGGCCAGCGACGCGAGCTGCTCGCGTGCCGACGGCGTCAACGGCGACGCGTCGAGCGCCGCCTTCGCACGCTGCACGTGCCGGTCGATGGAACGCTCGACCGCGGCGACCGCACCGGACTCGGTGAGGGTGGCGCGGAGCATCTGCACCTGCTCCTCGTCGAGGTCGGGGTCGCCGAGGAGCTCGTCGAGCAGCTGCCGCGGGCCACTGGCCAGCGCCTTGCGGGCCGAGGCGATGAGCACGGTCCGCTTGCCCTCGCGCAGGTCGTCGCCGGCGGGCTTGCCGGTGACCTCGGGGTCACCGAACACGCCGAGCATGTCGTCGCGCAGCTGGTAGGCGACGCCGAGGGGGAGCCCGAAGGCGCGGAGGCCCTCGAGCTGCGAGTCGCTCGCGCCGGCCACCAGCGCGCCGATGACGAGCGGTGCTTCGATCGAGTACTTCGCGGACTTGAAGACGATGACGCGCTGGGCGCGGAGCAGGTGCTCGGACTCGTCGATGACGGGCCAGGCGGTCTCTTCGTGCACGTCGAGGTACTGGCCCGCGGTGACGTCGAGGCGCATCGCGTGGAACTCCTGGCGCACGATGCGGGCTCGTACCGGGTCGAGGAGCGCGAGGCCCTCGTCGAACACCGAGTCGCTGAGGGACAGCAGCAGGTCGCCGAGCAGCAGTGCCGAGTTCGTGCCGTACTGCCCGCGGTCGCCGACGAAGCCGGACTCCTGGTGGAGGGACTCGAACCGGCGGTGTGCTGCGGGACGCCCACGGCGGGTGTCGGAGCGGTCCATGATGTCGTCGTGCACCAGGGCCGCTGCGTGGAAGACCTCGAGCGCTGCGGCGACCGTGACGATCGCCTCGGCCGTGGTCTGGCGGGAGCCCTCCGCCAGCGGGTCGAACGAGCCCGATCGGCCCGCCACCGACTGCCACCCCCAGTAGCAGAACAGCGCCCGGAAGCGCTTGCCGCCGGACAGCAGATCTCGGGCGTACAGGTCGAACGGGGCGAGATCGGGGCTGATCGCGAGGAGCCGTTCACGCTGCTCGTCGAGTGCCCGGTCGATACGCGCCGATACGAGGTCCACTAATCGCGTACTCTCAGCCACAGTCCCTACCCTAGTGGAGCGGTTGGGACATAGAATCGGTCCACTCAACCGAGTGTTTTCCAGCCCGGTTGTTCAACCCCGCGTCGATCCCAGGAACAGAGGGAACCAAGATGCCGCTCTCGGAACAGGAGCAGCGCCTTCTCGAAGAGATGGAGCGCAGCCTCTACCAGAACGATTCCGATTTCGTGGCGCGTGTCACACGTCGACAGGGTCGTCCGACGTACACAGCCATCACGCTCGGAGTGCTCGGTGCACTCGCGGGCGTCGCGATCGTGATCGTCGGTCTCGTGATCAAGGCCCCGCTGCTGGGCATCCTCGGCTTCGTCGTGATGCTCGCCGGTGTCCTCTTCGCGTTGCGCCCGGGCATGCGTGCCCCGAAGGCGAAGCCCGCTCGGCCGGGTGCTCCGGCGTCCGGTGGTTCGGCTCGTCCGGCCAACGGCGGCGGTGGCGGCGGGTCTTTCATGGACCGCATGAACGACCGCTGGGACAAGCGGAACGACCAGGGGCAGTAGCAGCCCTCCACACTCCTCCCTCGTGACGGGGCCGGCCTTCGGGCCGGCCCCGTTTCGCGTTCCCGGGGCGGGCAGGATCGGGCGGGGCAGGTTCGTGTGCGCGCGAGTGGTCACGACATGCCGCGCGGTGGTTGCCCGGGGGCCACGAACTGTCGGCTGTGGTCCGCGCGAGCGGCGGTTCGTGACCACTCGGCGTCGCGGCGGCAGCGCGTCGTGACCGTGCGCTGACCGGCGGCCGGCCGTGGTGGAGCCGACCGCTGGCCCACGTGAGCAACGTGGCGGAGGTGGGGTGGGCCTCCAGGCCGGGGGTGAACCGTCGCCGCGTGTGCGCGCGAGTGGTCACGACATGCCGCGCGGTGGTTGCCCGGGGGCCACGAACTGTCGGCTGCAGTCCGCGCGAGCGACGGTTCGTGACCTCTCGGCGTCGGGGCGGCAGCGCGTCGTGACCGTGCGCTGACCGGCGGCTGGCCGTGGTGGAGCCGACCGTGAGCCTCGGCGCGCCACGGGACGCTCCACTGGCTGCGAAAGTCCTCCACTTTCCTCCACGGCCGCCACACCCGCCCGGATCCCCGGCACGACGGGCATCCGCCACAGCTGTGCGGCTCCTAAAGCTGCCGAAACGGCCCCAAAAGGGGTGCCACGGGGCGAAAAGGGAGCGGAATCCTGGCCGGGGGGAGGGCAGTGGAGTAAAGTGGGGCTTGCAACGGTCCGGTGGAGCGGAGGGGAGGCCCGACGTGCTGCTCGGTACTCATGCCCCGAAGCTCGACGAGAAGGGTCGCGTGATCCTCCCCGCCAAGTTCCGGGACGAACTGTCCGGGGGACTCGTGATGACCCGCGGCCAGGAACGCTGCGTCGTGGTCTTCAGCGCCCGGACGTTCGAGGAACTCCACGAACGCATCCGGACCGCACCGATGACGTCGAAGCGCACCAGGGACTACATGCGCCTGTTCCTCTCGGGGGCCAGCGCCGAACAGCCCGACAAGCAGAACCGCGTGACGATCCCGCAGAACCTCCGTGAGTACGCGGGGCTCGAGCGGGACCTGACGGTCATCGGCAGCGGTGACCGTGCCGAGATCTGGTCGACCACCGCGTGGGAGGCCTACTACGCCGAAGCCGAAGAGGCGTTCGCCGACAACGACGAGGAGGTGATCCCGGGGATCTTCTGATCCGTGGATCGGGACTCCCAGCCGTGAAGCCCTGACATCACTTCCCCGATGTCAGGTCGCATGGATGGGGATCCGGACCCGCGGCCCGGAAGACGAGGGGCTGCACATGGCCGACAACGACAACGGGACACCACGCTTCCCGCACACGCCGGTGATGCTCGAGCGCATCGTCGACCTGTTCACGCCGACGCTCGACGGACCGGGCAAGGTCGTCGTCGACGCCACGCTCGGCATGGGCGGACACTCCGAGGGGCTGCTCGAGCGGTTCCCGGACCTGACGCTGATCGGTCTCGACCGTGACACCGACGCCCTCGGCATCGCGGGGGAGCGCCTGGCCCGCTTCGGCGACCGCGTCCGCCTGGTGCACACCGTGTACGACGGCATCGTCGACGCGATCGAGGGCGAGGGCTTCCGTCAGGTCGACGGCGTGCTGTTCGACCTCGGGGTCAGCTCGCTGCAGCTCGACCGGGCCGAGCGCGGCTTCGCGTACAGCCAGGACGCCCCGCTCGACATGCGGATGGACCGGACCGAGGGGCAGACCGCTGCCGACGTCCTGGCCACCTACGACGAGGGCGAACTGCGCCGCATCTTCCAGCGCTACGGCGAGGAGAAGCTCGCCGGCCGCTACGCCCGGGCCATCGTCGACCGCCGCGCGAGCGTGCCGTTCGAGATGTCGGGCGACCTGGTGCAGGTGCTCCACGACGCGACCCCGGTCGCGATCCAGCGCCAGGGCCACCCCGCGAAGCGCGTGTTCCAGGCGCTCCGCATCGAGGTGAACGCCGAACTCAGCGTCCTCGAACGCGCGATCCCGGCGGCGCTCGACGCCATCGCGGTCGGCGGTCGCATCGTCGTGGAGTCGTACCAGTCGCTCGAGGACCGCATCGTCAAGCGGGCACTGGTGGCGCGCACGAAGTCGAGCGCCCCTGCCGGGCTGCCGGTCGAGCTCCCCGAGCACGCCCCCACCTTCTCCCTGATCGTCAAGGGCGCCGAGCTGGCCGACGAGGCCGAGCGCGCCGCCAACCCCCGAGCAACACCCGTGCGCCTGCGCGCGGCCGAGCGGATCCGGAAGTGACATGAGCACGAACCTCGCACTCGTCGACCCCGCCGTCGTCCCGTCCCGCGCCCCGCGCCCGGACCGCCAGAGCCGACCGGAGCTCGTCGAGGCCACACCGACCGCGGCCCAGCGCCGTGCGCGGCCCCGCATCGGCTACGCCGTCACCGCGGTCGTCGCCCTCGGCGTCCTGCTGCTCGCCCAGCTCGGCATCAGCATGGTGCTCAGCCAGGGGGCCTACACGCTGAGCGCCCTCGGCACGGAGCAGACGAACCTCTCCCGCACGCAGCAGTCGCTCTCCGAGGAACTCCGGGTGCTCGACTCGCCGCAGAACCTGGCCCGCAACGCGCAGTCGCTCGGGATGATCGCCAACTCCACGCCGGTGTACCTCGACCCCAAGACGGGCCGGGTGTACGGCACGCCGACGCCCGCGGTCGCCGACCCGGCCACGGCGAGCACGGAGAACCAGGTGCCGAACTCCCTGCTGAACGACGTCCCCCTCGCCGCGAAGCAGGGCGACACGTCGACGAGCAAGGAGACGGGCTCGACCACCGGCAGCGCCAGCACCGCCGGCAGCGCCGACGCGAAGGCCGATGACGCCGCCGACAGCGCGACGAGCAGCACGGCCGGCAGCGCCGCGTCTGAGAAGACGAGCGGCGCCAGCGCGTCGGACGGGGGTTCCTCGAAGTCCTCCGTAGAGTCCGACGCGAACCAGCTCCAGGCGCCCTCCACCCGGTGACCTGCGGGTCTGAACCACCCTCAGCACCATCCGGGAAGGACCGCACCGCGTGACGAAGACGATCCGCAACCGCCGACTGCGCTACAGCATCGTGATGATCGCCGTGATCGCCCTGGTGGGTGTCTTCGTGGTCCGCCTCGTCGACATCCAGGTCGTGCAGGCCTCGGCCCTCAACGAGCAGTCGACCCAGAAGCGCAGCATCCCGGTGACGATCTACGGCACCCGCGGGTCGATCGTCGACCGCAACGGCACGGAACTCGCCGACAGCGTCACCCGGTACAACATCACCACCGCCCCGCGCCTGGTCAAGAAGTTCAAGGGCAAGCTCGGCGGGACCCGGGTCAAGGACATCAGCGTGTCGACGGCGCTCACCGCCCTGGCGAAGGCCTCGGGTGGCGACGTCGCGACCATGCGGAAGAACATCGCCGCGAACCCGAAGTCGGACTTCGCCTACCTGGTCAAGGGCCTCGACGTGAAGCACTACGAGGCGGTCACCGACCTCGGCATCCCCTGGATCTACAAGGAGCAGCAGGCGTCGCGGGTCTACCCGACGGGTGCGACCACGGGCAACGTCACCGGCTTCATGGGCACCGACGGCGCACAGGCCGGCCTGGAGTACGCCTACAACAAGTGCCTCGCGGGCACGAACGGCTCGGAGACGTACGAGCGCGGTGAGGACGGCGTCCAGCTGCCGGGCAGCACCGTGACGAAGAAGCAGGCCAAGGACGGCGGCACGCTCGTCACGACGATCGACAGCGACCTGCAGTACATGGCGTTGCAGACCATCGCCTCTGCCTCGAAGACCCTGCAGGCCGAGTCCGCGACGGCCACGGTCACGAACGTCAAGACGGGTGAGCTGCTCGCGGTCGCCGACTACCCCACCGTCGACCCGAACGACGTGGACGCCACCACCGACAAGGGTGCATACGGTTCCCGGGCGCTCACGGCGAGCTACGAGCCCGGATCGACGATCAAGGCCGCCATCGCCGCGGCCCTGATCGACCAGGGCAAGTCGAGTCCCACCGACCAGGCGGTCGTGCCGTACTCGCGCACCTTCCCCTGGGGCGGCACGATCCACGACTCCGAGTTCCACGAGACCGAGAACCTGACGCTGACGGGCATCCTGCAGAACTCGTCGAACGTCGGCATCACCGAGCTCGGGTCGCGCCTCACCGCGCAGCAGCGGTACGACTACATGCAGAAGTTCGGGCTGTTCGAACCGGAGTCGGCGATCGACTACCCGGGCCAGCCGTCGATGGACTACGGCTCGAGCCCGAACTGGGACCAGCAGACGAACATCAACTCGATGTTCGGCCAGGGCATCTCGACGACCGCGGTCCAGGTCGCCAGCGTGTTCCAGACCATCGCGAACGACGGTGTCCGGATCCCGCTGCACTTCGTCAAGGGCTGCACCACCTCGGACGGCAAGACCATCGACGCGCCCGACGTGCAGAAGCAGCGCGTCGTGTCCGCCGACGCTGCGACCCAGGTCACCGACATGCTCCAGAGCGTGGTCACGGGCGGCACGCTCGTGGGCATGAAGCCGATCTCGGGCTACAACATCGCCGCGAAGACCGGTACCGCCGAGGTGGCCGAGGGCTCGAAGGGCTACGGCGGTCAGCGCATCACCTCGGTGGCCGGAATGGCACCCGCCGAAGACCCCCAGTATGTTGTCACGGTGACGTTCACGAAGCCGCAGACCAACAAGTGGTCGAGCGGAGCGGCTCCGGCGTTCCGCACACTCATGTCCCAGGTGCTCGAGAAGTACCGAGTAGCCCCCTCCGCGTCCGAGGCGAAGCTCTACCCGTCCACGTGGTGAGGAAGAAGGAACACTTGTCCGCACGGATCCCCCCGGTCCTCCGGCCCGAACACCCGACCCCGAGGGCGGTCGCCGAACTCGCGAACGCGTTCGGCCTCCGCGTCGTCGGTTCCCTCGACGCCGTCGAGACGACCGGTGTCACGCTGAGCGCCGCCGAGGTGCAGCCGGGTGACGTCTTCGTCGGCGTGCACGGTGCGAACCGGCACGGCGCGGAGTTCTCCACCGAGGCCGCCGAGCGCGGTGCCGTCGCCGTCCTGACCGACGACGCGGGCGTGGAGAGCGCACGAGCGGCCGGCCTGCCGGTCCTCGTCGTGGACGACCCCCGTGCAGCCCTGGGCGATGTGTCCGCCTGGGTCTACCGCACCCACCCGGACGAGGCCACCGACCTGCCGCAGCTGTTCGCCGTCACCGGCACGAACGGCAAGACGAGCACGTCGTACATCCTCGAGGGGATCCTCAAGCAGCTCGGCCTGGTCACCGGCCTGAGCTCGACCGCCGAGCGCCACATCGGCACGCTCAGCGTGACGAGCCGCCTCACCACGCCCGAGGCCAGCGAGATGCACGCGCTCCTCGCCCGGATGCGCGAGAGCGAGGTGCGCGCGGTCGCCGTCGAGGTGAGCGCGCAGGCCCTCAGCCGCCACCGGGTCGACGGCATCGTCTTCGACGTCGCGGCCTTCACCAACCTGTCGCACGACCACCTCGACGACTACGCCGACATGGAGGAGTACTACCAGGCGAAGCTCCCGCTGTTCCAGCCCGAGCACGCCCGTCGCGGCGTCGTCTCGCTGGACACCGACTGGGGCCACCGCGTGGTGCAGGACTCCCGCATCCCGGTCACGACGATCACCGTGCACCCGGACGTCGAGGCCGAGTGGCACGTCGACATCGTCGAGGCGCACGCCGCGTACACCGAGTTCCGCCTGACCGGTCCCGAGGGCCGCGAGCTCACGACCCGTGTGCCCCTGATCGGCTGGCACATGGCCGCGAACGCCGCACTGGCGATCGTCATGCTGGTCGAGGGCGGTTTCGAGCTCGGTGCCATCGCGCACGCGCTCGACAGCAACCACCGCCGCTACCCGGACGAAGACGACCGCGACGAGCACGAGGCCCGAAGCGACCGCGACGGCGCCGTGCGCCGCGTGTCCGCCATCGAGTGCTACCTGCCCGGCCGGACCGAGCGTGTCTCGGGCGAGCACGGCCCGAGCGTCTACGTCGACTTCGGCCACAGCGCCGACGCGTTCGAGAACACCCTCGCGGCCGTCCGCCAGTTCACGTCCGGCAAGGTCCTCATGCTGTTCGGCGCCGACGGCGACCGCGACACCACGAAGCGCGGCGACATGGCCCGCGTCGCGGCGGCCGGTAGCGACATCCTCGTCGTCACCGACCACCACCCCCGCTTCGAGGACGCCGCGTCGATCCGGAAGACCCTGGTCGACGCTGCGCGCGAGGCGTTCCCGGACCACGAGCTGCACGAGGTGAGCCCGCCCGAGGCCGCCATCCGCTTGGCCGTCGGTCTGCTCGGCGAAGGCGACTCCATCCTCTGGGCCGGCCCCGGCCACCAGGACTACCGCGACATCGCCGGTGTCCGCACCCCCTACTCGGCACGCGACGAGGCCCGTCAGGCCCTGCGCGAAGCCGGTTGGGAGCCGAACTCCGGTCCGGCCGAGGACCTCCGATGATCGCGCTCACCCTCGCCGAGATCGCCACCGCGGTCGGCGGCGAGCTGATCGGTGGTGCCCAGGCGACCGACGTCGCCGAGCCCGGCGACCTGGTGGTGGAGGGCTCGGTCGAGACCGACTCGCGCCTGGTCGGCCCCGGCAGTGTCTTCTTCGCCCTGCCTGGCGAGGTCACGGACGGGCGCCGCTTCGTGCCCGCCGCGACCGAGGCGGGTGCCGCGCTGGTCATCACGCCCGAGCGCGTCGAGACCACCGCGCCGCAGATCGTCGTCGCGGACGGCTACGCAGCACTCGCCGCGCTCGCGCACGAGGTCGTCACCCGGGTCCGGATGGCATCCGCCGACCGCGTCGACGCCGAGGGGCGTCCCGCACCGCTCAAGGTCGTCGGCATCACCGGCTCGAACGGCAAGACGAGCACGAAGAACATGCTCCGGACGATCCTCGAGCAGCACGGCGAGACCGTCGCGCCCCAGGGGTCCTTCAACAATCACGTCGGAGCACCGATCTCGATGCTCCGGGTCGCGTACGAAACGCGGTTCCTGGTCGTCGAGATGGGTGCGAGCGGCGTCGGCCACATCGCCGCACTCGTGCGCATCGCCGAGCCGGACGTCGGTGTCGTGCTCAAGGTGGGCCTCGCGCACGCCGGCGAGTTCGGCGGCATCGAGGCGACGCAGCGCGCGAAGTCCGAGATGGTCACCGACCTGCCCGCCTCCGCGACCGCGCTGCTCAACGTCGACGACGACCGGGTCGCGTCGATGCGCGAGCTGACTGCCGCGCAGGTGGTCGGCTTCGGTACGTCGGCGGATGCCGACTACCGCATCACCGGCATCGAGACGGACCGCAGCGGCACCCGCTTCACCCTCACCGCGCCTCCCGTCCCCGTAGGCGACCCGTCTGCAGACGGAGGCCGACCGGGAGGCCCGGATCACGTGGACGTGCGCCTCGCGATCCTGGGTGAGCACCACGCGATGAACGCGGCCGCCGCCCTGACGGTCGCCCACCGCTGGGGCGTCCCGCTCGCCGACGGCGCCGCGGCGCTCGCGTCGATGACGCGCGCCGAGCGCTGGCGCATGGAGCTGCTGCAGGGCGGCCCCGAGGGCGTCACCGTGATCAACGACGCCTACAACGCGTCGCCGGACTCGACCGCAGCGGCGCTGCGGACCCTGGCGCAGATCGTGCGCCCGGGGGAGCGGACCGTCGCCGTGCTCGGCGAGATGGCCGAGCTCGGCGAGTTCTCGACCGAGGAGCACGACCGCATCGGTCGGCTCGTCGTCCGTCTCGGCATCGGACAGCTCGTGGTCGTCGGCCGCGGCGCGATGCCCATCCACCAGGCAGCCACCCTCGAGGGATCGTGGGACGGCGAATCGGTGTTCATCGAGGACGTCGACGACGCCGTCCGGTCACTCCAGGACATGCTCCGCCCCGGCGACGTGGTCCTGGTCAAGTCCTCGAAGTCGGCCGAACTGCGATTCCTCGGCGACCGCCTCGGAGGTGTCACCGAATGATCGCGCTCCTCATCGCCGGCGCTACGTCGCTGGTGTTCACGTTGCTGCTCACCCCGTTCTTCATCAAGCTCTTCCACCGTCTCGGGTGGGGGCAGTTCATCCGTGACGACGGTCCGCAGTCGCACCACACCAAGCGCGGCACCGCGACGATGGGCGGCATCGTCCTCATCATCGGCGCCGTGATCGGGTACTTCGTCGGCCACCTGGTCGGACGTGACTCGATCACCCTGTCCGGCCTGCTCGTGCTGTTCCTCATGGTGGGGCTGGGCTTCGTCGGCTTCATCGACGACTTCCTCAAGGTCCGGCGCCAGCGGAGCCTCGGGCTCGGCGGGTGGGCCAAGGTCCTCGGCCAGGTCATCGTCGGCGTCATCTTCGCCACGGTCGCCCTGGTGGTGCCGACGTCGAACGGCAAGCCCCCGGCGTCGACCATGATCTCGGCGATCCGGGACATCCCGTGGCTCGACTTCATGGCGCTCGGCACGGTCATCGGCACCGTGCTGTTCCTGGCCTGGATCGTGCTGCTCACGGTGTCGACGTCGAACGGCGTCAACGTCGCGGACGGGCTCGACGGTCTCGCGACCGGCTCGAGCATCCTGGCGATCGGCTCGTACGTCATCATCGGCTTCTGGCAGTCCAACCAGATCTGCGGTGGTGCCCGTCTCGACGCGAGCACGGAGCACGCCTGCTACACCGTGAGCAACCCGCTCGACCTGGCGGTCGTCGCGGCCGCGGTCTGCGGTGGGCTCATCGGGTTCCTCTGGTACAACACCTCGCCGGCGCAGATCTTCCTCGGCGACACCGGTTCGCTGGGCCTCGGTGGGGCGCTGGCGGGTCTCGCGATCCTCAGCCGCACCGAGCTCCTGCTCATCCTGATCGGTGGCCTGTTCTTCATCGTCACCGGCTCGGTCATCCTGCAGCGGGCGTACTTCAAGATCACCCACGGCAAGCGGATCTTCCGGATGAGTCCGCTGCACCACCACTTCGAGCTGAAGGGGTGGGCCGAGGTGACGGTCGTCGTCCGGTTCTGGATCATCGCGGGGCTCTTCGTCGCCGCGGGGGTCGGCCTCTTCTACCTCGAATGGATCGCACGCGTTGGTTGACCCGGTGTCCACGTCCTCCCGCCTCCAGTCCCTCGACAGCTGGTACTCCGAGGGGTGGAAGGGCCTGAACGTCGCCGTCCTCGGGCTCGGCGCGACCGGGTTCTCGGTCGCCGACACCCTGGTGGAGCTCGGCAGTGCGGTGACGGTCTACTCGTCCGACGCGCCGTCGGACAACGTCGACCTGCTCGACGTCATCGGCGCGCGCTTCGTGCAGACGCCGCTCGACGCCGTGCCGGCCGCGCTGCAGGAGCAGGCACCGGACGTCGTCATCGTGTCGCCCGGCCTGCCGCCGCACAACGCGACCGTCGAGTGGTCCGTCCGGAACAGCACGGTCTGGGGCGACATCGAGCTCGCCTGGCGCGTGCGCGACAAGGTCGTGCGCGGCCCCGTCGCCGCACCGTGGATCACGATCACGGGCACGAACGGCAAGACCACCACGACGCAGCTCACGACCGCGATGTACGAGGCCGGCGGCCTGCGTGCCGTGGCCTGCGGCAACATCGGCGTGCCGGTGCTCGACGTCGTCCGCGACCCGGACGGCTACGACGTGCTCGTCGTCGAGCTCTCCAGCCACCAGCTGCACTACATGGCGACCTCGGGCGACGGCGCGGTCGTGCCGCTCGCGAGCGCCTGCCTGAACATCGCCGACGACCACCTCGAGTGGCACGGCTCCGCCGCGGCGTACCGCGCCGCGAAGGCCAAGGTCTACGAGCGCACCGTGATGGCGTGCGTCTACAACACCGCCGACGACGTCACGCGCGACATGGTGCAGGACGCCGACGTCGTCGAGGGCTGCCGTGCCGTCGGCTTCACGCCGGGGGTGCCCGCGCCCGGTGACGTCGGCATCGTCGAGGACGTCCTGTGCGACCGCGCCTTCAACGAGGACCGTCGGAACAGCGCGCTCGAGCTGTCGACCCTCGCCGACCTCGAGGTCGCCGGGCTCGCCAGCCCGCACATGACGATGAACGTCCTGGCCGCCGCGGCCCTCGCCCGTGCCGGCACCGTCCAGCCGAGTGCGATCCAGTCCGCCGTCCGGGCCTTCCGCGCCGACCACCACCGCACGGAGCTCGTGGCCGAGTCGGCCGGCGTCGCGTGGGTGGACGACTCGAAGGCCACGAACCCGCACGCCGCCACCGCCTCGCTCGCCTCGTTCGACACCGTGGTGTGGATCGTCGGCGGTCTGTTCAAGGGCGTCGACGTCGACGGGCTCGTCGCACGCTTCGGCCCCGAGGTCCGTGCCGTCGTCGTGATCGGCACCGACCGGACCCCCGTCCTGGAGGCATTCGCGCGACACGCGTCCGGGGTGCCGGTGCTCCAGGTGGAGACGACGGACACTGATCAGGTCATGCCCGAGGCGGTCCGGCATGCCGCATCGGTCGCGAGGCCGGGCGACACGGTCCTCCTCGCCCCGGCGGCTGCGTCGTTCGACCAGTTCGGCTCCTACGCCGACCGGGGGCGTCGTTTCGCGGCGGCGGTCCACGAGCACCTGGGAGGCAACGCCGATGGCGACGACGGATCTTCCGAACAGTCGTAGCACGCCGGCGACGGGCAACCCGCGTCGCACGAACGGCGCCCTCGTCGCCGTCAAGAACGTCTTCGTCGCCGAGTCCAGCACCTTCTACACGATCCTCGGCGTCACGCTCTTCCTGGTCGTCTTCGGCGTCGTGATGGTCCTGTCGTCGTCGAGCGTCGAGCAGTACGCCGCGACGCACGACTTCTTCGGCGCAGCGTCCCGCCAGGGGCTGTACGCCGTCCTCGGCGTCCCGCTCATGCTCGTCGCGAGCCGGATCCCGACACGGCTGTGGCGGAAGTGGGCGATGCGGCTGCTCGGTGCCGCCCTCGTCCTGCAGCTGCTCGTGTACACACCGCTCGGCATCGACGTCCAGGGCAACCGGAACTGGATCGGCATCGGCTCGTTCACCGCGCAGCCGTCCGAGGTCGTGAAGCTCGGCCTGGTGCTCGGCATCGGCGCGATCATGTACGTCAAGCGCGACAAGCTCGACGACTGGAAAGAGGTGTTCATCCCGATCGGGATCGCCTCGCTCCTGTCGCTCGGCCTCGTGATCCTCGGTGGCGACCAGGGCACCGCGATGATCATGCTCATCCTGGTCCTCGGCGCGCTCTACGTCGGCGGGGCCCGCGCCCGGCACCTGCTCGTCGGCCTGGCGGCGATGGCGGTCATGCTGCCGTTCGTCACGATGGCGTCGTCGTCCCGTCAGGTGCGCATCAGCGCGTGGCTGTCCGGCTGCACCGACTCGAACCAGTACGCCGACCTGTGCTGGCAGCCCGTGCACGGCATGTGGGCGCTGGCGTCCGGTGGCGTGTTCGGCGTCGGACTCGGCAACTCCAAGGCGAAGTGGTCGTGGCTGCCCGAGGCGGACAACGACTACATCTTCGCGATCATCGGCGAGGAACTCGGCCTGATCGGTGCCGTCGTCGTGCTCGCACTGTTCGTCGTGCTCGCCGTCGGCATGATCAAGATCATCCGGCAGTCCCGCGACCCGTTCGTGAAGACCGTCACGGGCGGCATCCTGGCGTGGATCATCGGCCAGGCGCTCGTGAACATCGCCGTGGTGCTCGGCCTGCTGCCGGTCCTCGGCGTCCCACTGCCGCTGATCTCGGCCGGCGGGTCCGCGCTCATCATGACCCTGGTGGCGATCGGCGTCGTGCTGTCGTTCGCCCGAGACCTGCCCGGGAAGAACGACCCGCGCACCACGAACCCGCCCCTCGACAGCGCCACCACGAACGGACGACTCCGGTGAGCAAGTACCTCTTCGCCGGCGGGGGCACCGCCGGACACGTCAACCCCCTGCTCGCGGTCGCCGACCGGCTGACCGAGCGCGAGCCGGATGCCGAGGTGCTCGTCCTGGGCACCGCCGAGGGCCTCGAGTCCCGCCTGGTGCCGATGCGCGGCTACGAGCTCCTGACGATCCCGCGCCTGCCGTTCCCCCGGAAGCTGAACGGCGCGGCCCTGCGCTTCCCCCAGCGCTTCGCCGCGGCCGTCAAGCGCACCGAGCAGATCATCCGCGAGCGCGAGGTCGAGGTCGTCCTCGGCGTCGGCGGCTACGCGGCGGCGCCGGCGTACATCGCGGCCCGACGCACCGGCACCCCGATCGTCGTGCACGAGCAGAACGCGAAGCCGGGGTTGGCGAACCGCCTCGCCGCGTTCCTCACCGAGCACGTCGGCCTGACCTTCTCGAACACCCGACTGCGGCACGGCCGGGTGGTCGGCATGCCGCTCCGGCGCGAGATCGAGTCGCTCGACCGCCGTGCCAGTCGTGCCGAGGCCCTCGCCGAGTTCGGGCTCGACCCGACTCGCCCGGTGCTCCTCGTCACGGGTGGTTCCTCGGGCGCCCGCAGCATCAACCGCACGATCAACAAGTCCGCGGCGACCATCGTGGGCGCCGGCTGGCAGGTCCTGCACGTCGTCGGTGCCGCGTCGGACATCGGTCCGAGCGACCTCGACAGCTACCACGTGCTCGCCTACTGCGACCGGATGGACCTGGCGTACGCGGCGAGCGACTTCGTCGTGTCCCGCTCCGGCGCCGGCATGGTCTGCGAGCTCACCGCGGTCGGGCTGCCGAGCGTGCTCGTGCCGTACCCTGTCGGCAACGGCGAGCAGCGGCACAACGCGAAGGACGTCGTCGACGCCGGGGGAGCAGTGCTCGTGGCGGACGGGGAATTCGACCCCGACTGGGTGACGTTCCAGCTCCTGACCATCCTGCAGGACCGGGCCCGCATCGCGGACATGACGGTCCGGGCAGGCAGCGTCGGACACCGCGACGGCGCGGACCGGATGACCGACCTCGTCCTGGACGCAGCACGAGGCACCGAACGAGGTACCGCACGAGGAACCGCACGAGGCAACGGCGCCGCCAGCACCACGGAGGAACCATGACCATCAAGCCGGACCTGACGCAGCCGATCCCGGACGACCTCGGCACCGTGCACTTCGTCGGCATCGGCGGCGCCGGCATGAGCGGCATCGCCCGGATGTTCCTCGCCGCCGGCCACCGCGTGACGGGCAGCGACTCCCGCGAGACCGAGACGACGGGCATCATGCGCGACCTCGGCGCCGCGGTGCACATCGGCCACGACGCCGCGAACGTCGGTGATGCGGACACGATCGTCGTCACGAGCGCGCTCTGGCCGGACAACCCCGAACTGCTCGAGGCGCAGCGCCGCGGCCTGCCGGTGCTGCACCGGTCACAGGCCCTCGCCGCCCTCATCGCCGAGCACCGCCTCGTCGCGGTCGCCGGCGCGCACGGCAAGACCACCTCGACCGGCATGATCGTCACCGCGATGGTCGAGCTCGGCCTCGACCCGAGCTTCGTCAACGGCGGCGTCATCCAGTCGCTCGGCACGAGCTCGGCGCCGGGCTCGAGCGACCTGTTCGTGGTCGAGGCCGACGAGTCCGACGGTTCGTTCCTGCTCTACGACGTCGCCGTGGCCCTGATCACGAACGTCGACGCCGACCACCTCGACCACTACGGCAGCGAGGAGGCCTTCACCGAGGCGTTCGTCGAGTTCGCCGCGAAGGCGAGCGAGCGCGTCGTCATCTCGAGCGACGACGCCGGTGCGAAGACCGTCACGGCAGGCATCCGCGCGCGCGCCGACGCCCCCGAGGTCGTCACCTTCGGCGAGGCCGTCGACGCCGACGTGCGCATCGAGCGGATCATCGAGGCCGCGGGCGTCGAGGTCGACTTCCGTGCGGCGGGCGAGGCACACCACCTGACCCTCCGCGTGCCGGGCCGGCACAACGCGATCAACGCCGTCGGTGCCTTCGCGGTCCTGACCGGCCTGGGCGTGAGCGCCGCCGACGCGATCCGCGGGCTCGAGGCCTTCGGCGGCACCCAGCGCCGCTTCGAGCTGCACGGTGTCGAGCGCGGGGTGTCGGTCTACGACGACTACGCGCACCACCCGACCGAGGTCGCCGCGGCGCTCAAGGCCGCCCGCAACGTCGTCGGCGACGGCCGCATCATCGCGATCCACCAGCCCCACCTGTACTCCCGCACCCGTCTGATGGCCGGTGACTTCGCGCGGGTCTACGAGGAGCTCGCCGACCACACGGTCGTCCTCGACGTCTACGGCGCGCGCGAGGACCCGGAGCCAGGCGTCACCGGCGCCCTGGTGCAGGAGCGCTTCGCCGACCAGACCCGCGTGGAGTTTCTGCCGGACTGGGACGAGGCCGCCGCCCGTGCCGCCGCGGTCGCCCGCGACGGCGACATCATCATGACGCTCAGCTGCGGTGACGTGTACCGGATCATCCCGCAGGTGCTGGGAGCGTTGGGCCGGTGAGGCGACCCGAGGGGTTCGACGAGGGGGACGCCCGCAGGGACGCCCCGGTCGAGGGCGCCGACGCGCCCCGGCAGCGTCGTGGCCCCTCGATGCCGCGGCTCCCGTTCCGCGGGCGCACACCCGACGACCGGGAGGCCCGTCCCGCGCCCGACGAGTCGGCTGCGGTCGACGAGGCCCCGGCCGCCACTCCCGCACCCGGTTCCTCCGGATCGCGCCCCCCAGCGGTCGGTGCGCCCCCGAGCACCGGGGCGCGACGGCCGTCCGCGGGCGCGGAACCGACCACCGATGCCGCAGACTCGACGCGCGACCGCGTCGGCGCCCTCGCGGGCGCGGCCGGCCGCCGCGTCGGCGCCGGCTTCGGCGCCGTCGCCGACCGCCTGCGCGAGTACACACCGGACGAGGAGCACCGCGACCCGCGCCCCGACGCGGGCAACGCGCCCCGAGGAGACGGGGCGCGACGACCGTCCGGGGGCGCGGCGGGCAGTGCACGGAACCACGACGCGACCGTGACCGACGTGCTCGACGCGGGGAGTGCCTCCCGGCCGGTCCAGTACGACGACGCACCCATCGGTGCCGGCGTCCGCGCTGCCGAGACCGCGCGTGAGGCGCGCATCGCGAAGCGTCGCCGTCGCCTGCTCGAGCGGGCCGAGGTGCGGCGGTTCACCCGGCGCAGTCGCCACCGTCGCGCCGCGTGGATCACCGCGGCCGGCATCGTGCTCGTGCTCGGCGTCTCGATCCTGGTGGCGGTGTTCTCGCCGCTGATGGCCCTGCAGACGATCGAGGTCAAGGGCACCAACCGCGTCGACGAGACCGCGCTGCGGCAGGCCCTGTCCGACCAGATCGGCACCCCGCTCGCGCGGCTCGACTTCGACGAGATCAAGCAGGACATCGCCGGCTTCCCGCTCATCGAGAGCTACGTGACCGAAGAGGCCCCGCCGCACACCCTCGTCGTGACGGTGACCGAGCGCACGCCCGTCGTCGCGGTGAAGTCCGGCAGCTCGTTCGACCTCGTCGACCCGGCCGGCATCGTCGTGCAGTCGTCGCCGAAGCGTCCGGCCACGATGCCGCTCGCCGACATCGCGCGCGCGCGCCTCGGGTCCTCGAGCTTCCGCACCATGACCGAGGTCGTGCTGGCGCTGCCCTCGACGGTGCGGTCGCAGGTCACGCGGGTCGCCGGGTCCACCGCCGACGACGTGACCCTGACCCTCAAGGACGGCTCGACCGTCGTGTGGGGGAGCCCCGACGACTCCGACACGAAGGCCGCGCTGCTCGCCGCCCTGGTGAAGGACCACGCGGCGCGGAACCCGGGCGTCGTCGTCGAGTACGACGTGTCGGCACCGGACAACGGCGTGATCCGCGCGAAGGACTGAATTGCCGACCTGATCGGCGACACGCGGCGTGGCGGGGCGACAGTGCGCGGAACCCACCCGTAGCGTCGGAGCCAGCACCACATCTACCAGCATTGCCCCTGAACTTCAAGTAGAGGTTGAGGGTTCAACCGGAGGCCTGACTGACGTGACCACGAACCACAACTACCTCGCCGTCATCAAGGTCGTCGGTGTCGGCGGCGGCGGCGTCAACGCCGTCAACCGGATGATCGAACTCGGCCTCCGTGGCGTCGAGTTCATCGCGATCAACACCGACGCCCAGGCGCTGCTGCTCAGCGACGCCGACGTCAAGCTCGACGTCGGCCGCGAGATCACCCGCGGTCTCGGCGCCGGCGCGGACCCCGAGGTCGGCCGTCGTGCCGCCGAGGACCACGCCGAAGAGATCGAAGAGGCCCTCGCGGGTGCCGACATGGTCTTCGTCACCGCCGGTGAAGGCGGTGGGACCGGCACGGGTGGTGCGCCCGTCGTCGCCCGCATCGCCAAGTCCATCGGCGCGCTCACCATCGGCGTCGTCACGAAGCCGTTCAGCTTCGAGGGCAAGCGTCGTCAGTCGCAGGCCGAGAACGGCGTCGCCGGGCTCAAGGACGAGGTCGACACGCTCATCGTCGTGCCGAACGACCGCTTGCTCGAGATCAGCGACCGCGGCATCTCGATGGTCGAGGCCTTCGCCACCGCCGACCAGGTGCTCCTCGCCGGCGTGCAGGGCATCACCGACCTCATCACCACCCCGGGCCTCATCAACCTCGACTTCGCCGACGTCAAGTCCGTCATGCAGGGTGCGGGTTCCGCGCTCATGGGCATCGGTTCGTCCCGGGGTGCCGACCGCGCCATCAAGGCCGCGGAGCTCGCCGTGGCGTCGCCGCTGCTCGAGGCCTCGATCGACGGAGCGCACGGTGTGCTGCTCTCGATCCAGGGTGGCTCGAACCTCGGCATCTTCGAGATCAACGACGCCGCGCGTCTGGTGCAGGAAGCCGTGCACCCGGAGGCGAACATCATCTTCGGTGCGGTCATCGACGACACCCTCGGCGACGAGGTCCGCGTGACCGTCATCGCCGCGGGCTTCGACGGCGGCGAGCCGGCGCAGCAGCAGAAGGAGCGTCGCTCGAGCTACGTCGACCCCGAGTCGAGCGCGACGGCCCCCGTCGCCGCCTCGACCGGTGCGATCGAGGACTCCAGCACGTCGAGCCCCTCCTGGGCCTCGCAGGAACACCAGCCGCCGGTGCAGCGCGCCGCCGACCCGGCGTTCGACGACGACGACGAGCTCGACGTCCCCGACTTCCTGAAGTAACCCCTCCATGGCAGGTGATCCGCGCCTCCCGTCCGCCTCGTCCCACGACGACGGACTGGAGGCGCGTCTCGCGTCCGTCCGGAGCGGCATCGCCGACGCGGCGCGCGCCGCAGGGCGCTCGGCCGACGACCTCACGCTGATCGTCGTCACGAAGTACCACCCGGCGTCACTCGTCCGTGCGCTGGCGTCACTCGGCGTCACCGACGTGGGGGAGAACCGCCACCAAGAGGCACAGGTCAAGGCCGCGGAGCTCGCCGACCTCGACCTGACCTGGCACTTCATCGGGCAGCTGCAGTCGAAGAAGGCCCGGCAGGTCCGTCGCTACGCGCACGTCGTGCAGTCCCTCGACCGCACGTCGGTCGTGGATGCCTTCGCACCGACCGAGGCCGAGCCGGATCCACCGTTCATCGACGGGTTCGTGCAGGTCAACCTGACCGACGACCCCGGCCGCGGCGGCGTGCAACCGGACGACGTCGAGGCGATGGCCGCACGCGTGCTCGAGACCGGCACCATCCGGTTGCGCGGGGTCATGGCCGTCGCGCCGCTGGACGAGGAGCCCCGTGCGGCGTTCGCTCGGCTGCGGGCGATCTCGGACCGGGTCGTGGCGCTCGAGCCCGGCGCCACCGACATCTCGGCCGGCATGAGCGGCGACTACGCCGACGCCGTGCTCGAGGGCGCGACACACCTGCGGATCGGTACCGCAATCACGCGAAATCGGCCGGCGGCACCCTAGCCTCGTTGCAGGGCATCCACGTGCACCAACCTCCGGAGGAACCATGGCCAACCCGCTGAAGAAGACGATGGTCTACCTCGGCCTCGCCGACGAGGAACTCGACTACGAGGACGAGCAGCCGCAGCAGGCCGCGCCCGCGCGCCAGCAGGCTCCCGCCACTCCGGCCGCAGCACCGCAGGATGCCCCCGCCCCGGCGGACGCTCCCGCGGCCGCCGCAGCTCCGGCAGCGGCCCCGGCCGCCGCTCCCGCGAAGACGCACACCCACCAGCGCGGCGCCCAGGTCACTCCGCTCCGCCGCTCGCACACGACCGCACAGAAGGCGACCCCGGTCCAGGAAATGAACGAGATCCTCACCGTCCACCCGCGCGAGTACAAGGACGCCCAGTCCATCGCCGAGAGCTTCCGCGACGGGATCCCCGTCATCATCAACCTCTCGCAGATGACCGAGAACGACGCCCGACGCATGATCGACTTCGCCTCCGGCCTGTCGCTCGGCCTGTACGGCAAGATCGAGCGCGTCACCAACAAGGTCTTCCTGCTGTCGCCCGCACACGTCGCAGTGAGCGGTGAGCCGGCTGAGGTAGAGTCCGACATCGAGGCGAACTTCTTCGCCCAGTCCTGAGCCGTCCCCCGGCCACCCGCCCGTGAGCGTCGTCGCATGACGGCACTCGCCCGAGACGAGCGAGCCCCATCGTGTCCGTGATCCTAGGGATCATCTCCCTCGCCCTCCTGCTGTACTTCTTCGTCATGTGGGGGCGGTTCGCGCTCGACCTCGTGCAGAACTTCAACCGGTCCTGGCGGCCGCGCGGGGGACTGCTCGTGGTCTCCGAGTTCGTCTACACGATCACCGATCCGCCGATCCGCGCGGTTCGGCGGGTCCTGCCGCCGCTCCGCATGGGGCCGGTGGCACTCGACTTCGGCTGGACGATCGTCATGCTCGTCGTGATCATCGCCCGGGTCGTCGTCAACGGCATCGCCGTCGCGGTCTGACCCGATCCAGGGTCGATCCAGGTCCGCGACACGCGCCGCGCCGATGCAGTGGTCGTCGTTCCTCCCCGTCGTCGGTGTACGGTGGTCGGGATCGATGCTCGCCTCCGGCGCGGCATCCGCACCACACGTGGTGACTGGTAGGTTCGGTCACGACGCAAGTGGTTCCACACGTTCAGCAGTTCTATTGAGGTGACGGCAATGGCTTTGACGCCGGAAGACGTAGTCAACAAGCGGTTCCAGCCGACGAAGTTCCGCGAGGGCTACGACCAGGACGAGGTCGACGACTTCCTCGACGAGGTCGTGGTCGAGCTGCGTCGCCTGACCGCGGAGAACGACGAGCTCCGTCAGCGCCTGCAGGCGGCCGAGTCGGCCCCGCAGTCGGCGCAGGCCGAGCAGCCCGCTCCCGCGGCAGAACCCGAGCCGGAGCCCGTGCCGGCCCCGGTCGAGGCGGCTCCCGAGCCCGCTCCGGTCGCAGCGGCCGCCCCGGCGACCACGGTCCCGGCGGACAAGGACACCGAGGGCACCACGAACCTCCTGACGCTCGCGCGTCGTCTCCACGAGGAGCACGTCCGCGAAGGCGTCGAGAAGCGCGACGCGCTCATCGCCGAGGGCACCGCCCAGGCAGCGCGTCTCGTCTCCGAGGCCGAGGCCAAGCAGCGCCAGATCATCGCCGACACCGAGAACACGAACCGTCAGCGTGTCCAGGTGCTCGAGCAGGAGCAGCGCCAGCTCGAGGGCAAGATCGACGAGCTCCGGACGTTCGAGCGCGACTACCGCGCCCAGCTCAAGAGCTACATCCAGGGGCAGCTCTCCGAGCTCGACTCCTCGAACGAGCAGTCCGGTCTCACCCCGGCGCCGGCATCGGCGCAGGGCTTCGGCAACTGACGTTGTCGCGACCAGCATCACGAGCGAAGGTCAGTGTCCGCGCTATCGCGGCACTGGCCTTCGCCGCTGTCGTGGTGGTGGCGTTCGACCAGGTCGCGAAGGCACTGGTCGTCGCGAACCTGCCGTACGGCACCCCCGTCCCGATCCTGGGCGGGGCGCTCCAGTTCCTGTACGTCCGGAACCCCGGGGCGGCGTTCTCCTTCGCGGTGAACATGACGTGGGTGTTCTCGATCATCTCGGCGGCCGTCGTCGTCGCGATCATCATCTACTCGCGTCGGATCCGGTCGATGTGGTGGGCCGTCGTGCTCGGCATGCTGCTCGGCGGCGCGCTCGGCAACTTGATCGACCGACTCTTCCGTGAGCCCGGCTTCGGCCGGGGCCACGTGGTCGACTTCATCTCGACGCCGTGGATGATGCCGGCGATCTACAACGTCGCCGATTCGTTCATCTGCATCAGCATGGTGGTCTTCGTGCTGCTGGTGATCCTCGGGGTGAACCTCGACGGGTCCCGCACGGTGTCCGCCAAGCGCGGCGCTGCGCAGGCGGACACGACGGAGCCGCTCGACGGCGGGGCCGCGTTCTCGTCAGCTGACGCTGCTGTCGACGAGCCGACCCGCGCCTCCAGGCCGAACGACGGCGACCGACGCGACGCGCTGGGGCACGACGCCACGTGAGCGAGTCGCGTTCCCTTCCCGTCCCCGACGGGCTCGCCGGTGAGCGTGTCGACGCCGCCATCGCGAAGCTCCTCGGGTTCAGCCGGTCGTTCGCGGCCGACGTGGTCGCCGCCGGTGGGGTCCGGGTCGACGGCGTCCCCGTCGACAAGTCCGACCGCCTGCACGCCGACTCGTGGCTCGAGGTCGAGTGGTCCCCGAAGGAGCCGCCGCGCATCGTGCCGGCGGCCGTGCCCGGGATGACGATCGTGCACGACGACGAGGACATCGTGGTCGTAGACAAGCCCATCGGCGTCGCCGCGCACCCCTCGCCCGGTTGGGACGGTCCGACCGTGCCCGGGGGCCTCGCCGCAGCTGGGTTCACCATCGCGACCTCGGGCGCCGCCGAGCGTGCGGGCATCGTGCACCGCCTCGACGTCGGCACGTCGGGACTCATGGTCGTCGCGAAGACCGAGCTCGCGTACACCCACCTCAAGCGGGCGTTCAAGGAGCGCACGGTCGAGAAGGTCTACCACGCACTCGCGCAGGGGCACCCCGACCCGACCTCCGGCACCGTCGACGCCCCGATCGGCCGGCACCCGTCGAGCGACTGGAAGTTCGCGGTCACCGCCGACGGCAAGCCGAGCGTCACCCACTACGAGACCCTCGAGGCGTTCCGGTCGGCGACCCTGCTCGAGGTGCACCTCGAGACCGGGCGCACCCACCAGATCCGCGTGCACATGGCCGCGACCCGCCACCCGCTGGTCGGCGACACGATGTACGGCGCCGACCCGGTCCTGGCGCAGGAGCTCGGGCTGACCCGCCAGTGGCTCGACGCCGTGCGACTCGGTTTCGACCACCCGCGCACCGGCGAGTGGGTGTCGTTCCAGGCGGAGTACCCCGACGACCTGCGCCTCGCGCTCGACCGCATCCGAGCCGCTTCGTCCTGACGGGCGCGCGTGTCGCGTCGTGCGTCGTGCGTCGTGCGTCGTCGCGTCGGTCGCGTCGTCCCGCTGAGGTTCCGAAATCTCGGCATCTGGGCGCGCTGTGCGTCGGTCTGTGGAACCTCGGCGGAGCGCACGCGGCGTGTTGTGGAACCTCGAGGGGGGAGCGACGGGGGAGCGACGGGCGAACGATGGCCGTGCCGCATCCGTACGTCCAGAATCGGCCGGGAGGCCCGTGGCAACGCCGCCCCGTGCCTGCCGTCCGCCACGCGCGGGCTCCACCGCCGTGGGGACACGATCTGCTGGCTTCGGGCCCGCCGAGCGACGGTTCCTGCACCCTCGCCGGGCTACGCGCGGCGTGTCGTGCGACCTCGGCGTCGGACCGCTCGGACACGCGCGGGTTTGTCCGCGGTCGCGGTTAGGCTGTTCGCGTCCCGCAAGCAGCTCGTTCGACCGGAGGTTCCGTGGCGGATTCCGACTCCTTCGTCCACCTGCACGTGCACAGCGAGTACTCGATGCTCGACGGCGCGGCCAGGCTCGGCGACCTCGTGCAGGAGACCGCTGCGCAGGGCATGCCGGCTGTGGCGGTGACCGACCACGGCAACATGTTCGGCGCCTTCGAGTTCTGGAAGGCCGCCAAGGCCGGCGGCGTCAAGCCGATCATCGGGACCGAGGCTTACATCACGCCCCGGACCCACCGCACGGACAAGACCCGTGTGCGGTGGGGCGACGGCGGTGGGGACGACGTCTCCGGTGCCGGTTCGTACACGCACATGACGATGTTCGCCGAGAACACGACGGGCATGCACAACCTGTTCCGGCTGTCGTCGAAGGCGTCGCTCGAGGGCTACTACTTCAAGCCGCGCATGGACATCGAGCTGCTCGAGGAGTACCACGAGGGCATCATCGCCACGACGGGGTGCCCGTCGGGCGAGGTCCAGACGCGCCTGCGCCTCGGCCAGTACGACGAAGCCGTCAAGGCCGCCGCCGACTACCGCGACATCTTCGGCAAGGAGAACTACTTCGCCGAGGTCATGGACCACGGACTCGAGATCGAGCGTCGGATCATGAGCGACCTGATCCGGCTGGCGAAGGACCTCGACATCCCGCTGGTCGGCACGAACGACCTGCACTACACACACTCGCACGACGCCAAGTCGCACGCCGCCCTGCTGTGCGTGCAGTCGGGTTCGACGCTGAACGACCCGAACCGGTTCAAGTTCGACGCCGACGAGTTCTACCTGAAGTCCCCGCAGCAGATGCGGCACGTCTTCCGCGACAACCCCGAGGCCTGCGACAACACGCTGCTCATCGCCGAGCGGTGCAACGTCGAGTTCGACACCTCGGCGAACTACATGCCGAAGTTCCCGGTGCCGGCGGGCGAGACCGAGCACTCCTGGTTCGAGAAGGAGGTCGCGAAGGGGCTGGACTACCGGTACCCGGACGGCATCCCGGCCGAGGTGCAGGAGCGTGCCGACTACGAGGTCGGCATCATCAACCAGATGGGGTTCCCGGGGTACTTCCTCGTGGTCTCCGACTTCATCCTGTGGTCGAAGAACAACGGCATCCGCGTCGGCCCCGGCCGTGGTTCCGGTGCCGGCTCGATGGTCGCGTACGCGATGCGTATCACCGACCTCGACCCGATCCGGCACGGCCTGATCTTCGAGCGGTTCCTGAACCCGGACCGCGTCTCGATGCCCGACTTCGACGTCGACTTCGACGACCGGCGCCGCGGTGAGGCGATCAAGTACGTCACCGAGAAGTACGGGTCGGAGCGCGTCGCGCAGATCGTCACCTACGGCACGATCAAGGCGAAGCAGGCGCTGAAGGACTCCTCGCGCGTCCTCGGGTTCCCGTTCGGCATGGGCGAGAAGCTCACCAAGGCGATGCCGCCGCCCGTGATGGGCAAGGACATCCCGCTCACCGGGATCTTCGACAAGGACCACCCGCGCTACAAGGAAGCCGTCGACGTCCGCACCGTGGTCGAGACCGACCCCGAGGCGAAGACCGTCTTCGACACCGCGCTCGGGCTCGAGGGGCTGAAGCGCCAGTGGGGCGTGCACGCGGCCGGCGTCATCATGTCGAGCGACCCGCTCATCGACATCATCCCGATCATGAAGCGGGAGCAGGACGGCCAGGTCGTCACGCAGTTCGACTACCCGGCAGCGGAGTCGCTCGGCCTGATCAAGATGGACTTCCTGGGGCTCCGCAACCTCACGATCATCAGTGACGCCCTCGACAACATCAAGAACAACCGTGGCATCGAGCTCGACCTCGAGACCATGGGGCTCGAGGACCCCGAGGCGTACGCGCTCCTGCAACGCGGTGACACACTCGGCGTCTTCCAGCTCGACGGTGGACCGATGCGCGGCCTGCTGCGCCTGATGAAGCCCGACAACTTCGAGGACATCTCCGCGCTCATCGCCCTGTACCGTCCGGGCCCCATGGGTGCGAACTCGCACACGAACTACGCGCTCCGCAAGAACGGCGAGCAGGCGATCACGCCGATCCACCCGGAGCTCGAAGAGCCCCTGGCGGAGATCCTCGGCGGGACCTACGGCCTGATCATCTACCAGGAGCAGGTCATGGCCATCGCGCAGAAGGTCGCGGGGTTCTCCCTCGGCCAGGCGGACATCCTCCGCCGCGCGATGGGCAAGAAGAAGAAGTCCGAGCTCGACAAGCAGTACGCGGGCTTCGAGAAGGGCATGCTGGACAACGGCTACTCGGCCGCGGCGATCAAGATGCTGTGGGACATCCTGCTGCCGTTCTCCGACTACGCGTTCAACAAGGCGCACTCCGCCGCGTACGGCGTGGTCTCGTTCTGGACCGCCTACCTGAAGGCGCACTACCCGGCCGAGTACATGGCGGCGCTGCTCACCTCGGTGGGTGACGCCCGCGACAAGCTCGCGCTGTACCTGAACGAGTGCCGCCGCATGGGCATCAAGGTCATGCCGCCGGACGTCAACGAGTCGATCGGCTTCTTCGCCGCTGTCGGTGAGGACATCCGGTTCGGCATGGGCGCGATCCGCAACGTCGGGTTCAACGTCGTCGACGACATCGTGAATGCCCGCACCGACAAGGGCGCGTTCGAGTCGTTCCACGACTTCCTGCGCAAGATCCCGATCTCGTCGGCGAACAAGCGGACCGTCGAGTCGCTCATCAAGGCGGGTGCCTTCGACGAGTTCGGCGACTCCCGCCGCGCCCTGGTCGAGATCCACGAGGGCGCGGTCGAAGGCGCCGTCAAGGTCAAGCGTGACGAGGCCCACGGCAACGTCGGCTTCGACTTCGACTCGCTGTTCGCCGAGGTCGCCGAGGAATCGCCGGCCACCGGTCCGGTGTCACAGGTGCCTGACCGTCCGGAATGGTCCAAGCGCGACAAGCTCGCGTTCGAGCGCGACATGCTCGGCCTCTACGTCTCCGACCACCCGCTCGCCGGGCTCGAGATCGAGCTCGCGAAGCACCAGTCGATCACCATCGCCGACCTCATCGCGGCCGACGACTCGGTCGAGGGCGAGACCGTCACGGTCGCGGGTCTGCTGACGAGCGTGCAACACCGGGTGGCGAAGACGAGCGGCAACCCGTACGGCATCGTCGACATCGAGGACTTCGGCGGCCAGATCGGCGTGATGTTCCTCGGCAAGACCTACCAGGAGTTCGGTCCGTCGCTCGTGGCCGACTCGATCGTGGTCCTGCGCGGTCGTGTGAACGTCCGCGACGACGGCAAGGCCCTGCACGCAGTGAGCATGTTCCAGCCGGCGATCGGCGACGCGATGGGCTCTGGCCCGCTCACGTTGTCGCTGCCGGAGCGGCAGGCCACCACGTCCACGGTGACGGAGCTCGCGGCCGTGCTCGGACGGCACCAGGGTGAGACCGAGGTCCGCCTGAAGCTGCTGAAGGACGACGTCGCGCGCACGTTCGAGCTGCCGTTCCCGGTGAACCTGACACCCGACCTGTTCGGCGAGCTGAAGAGCCTGCTCGGGCCGCGCTGCCTGGTGTAGCGGGGGCGTGACCGTGGCCGGACACCGGATCTTCGGGACGCCCTTCGCGGGGGTCTACCCGCACTACCTGGCGAAGGTGGAGCGGAAGGGCCACACGAAGGGCGAGCTCGACGCCGTCATCACGTGGCTGACCGGGTTCGACGATGCAGCGCTTGCACGGCACCTGGCGGACGAGACCACGTTCGAGGGCTTCTTCGCCGCCGCGCAGCTGCACCCGAACGCGCCGCTCATCACGGGCGTGATCTGCGGCGTCCGGATCGAGGAGATCGACGACCCGCTCATGCGGCAGATCCGGTACCTCGACAAGCTCGTCGACGAGGTCGCGAAGGGCCGTCCGATGGCGAAGGTGTTGCGGACCGCGTGACCGGAGCCGGCGGGAGTGTTCCCGGCGCCGAGGTGCTGCGTGCCTTCGGGGTCGCCGGGTCCACGCCCGTGCCGCTCGCGGGTGGGCGCGGGCTGACCTGGCGTGCCGGGGGCATCGTCCTCCGGCCGCACGACGGCGTTGCGGTGACCGACTGGCGTGCCGGCGTCCTGGCGGAACTCGACCACGCAGCGGGCTCCGAGTACCCGGCCGAGTTCCGCACACCCCGACCCGTGGCCACCCGCGACGGCAGCTGGCGGTCGGGGGACTGGGAGGCGTGGGAGTTCGTGCCCGGCGCGGCTCACGAGTCCCGCGTCGAGGACGTGATCCGGGCGGGTCGTGCCTTCCACCGCGCGATCGCCGGCCTGGAGCGACCCGCGTTCCTCGGTACGGATCCCGGCGCCGGCACGGCCGTCACCGCATCCAGCGCCGCTACCGACCCGTGGGCACGTGCCGACCGGATGGCGTGGGGCGAGGAACCGCTGCCGTCGGACCCGACCCTCGACCGGCTCGCCGCGGCGTTCCGCCCGGTCCGAGCACCGTCGCAGCTGGTCCACGGGGACCTGCTCGGCAACGTGCTGTTCGCCGACGGGCAGCCACCGACGATCATCGACTGGCCGCCGTACTGGCGTCCGGCGGGGTTCGGCACCGCGATCGCGGCCGTCGACGCGGTGTGCTGGCACGGGGTCCCGGTCGGTCGGCTCGACGCGCTCGGCGACGACGAGCCGGAGTGGCGTCAGCTGCTGGTCCGGGCGCTCGTGTTCCGCATCGCGTCGCTCCACCAGCTGGGCGCGTGGGACGCGACGTGCGTCGCACGCCACCGTCCGGTAGTCGACGTGGTCGCCGTCTGACGGGAGGCCCGTGGCGGGGCCGCCACGGGCCTCCCGTCAGCAGGTGCGTCGTGTCAGGCGCCGCGCCCGGTGATCGCGCGGATCCGCGCGACGACGCGGGGGTTGCGCGCCCCGAAGCTCAGCGCGGTGAGCCGGCGGAGCGACACGGTCGCGCGGTGGACGAGCAGGCCCGTCGCCTCGGCGATGTCGGAGACGGCGTGCCACCGGGCACGGAGCGATGCCGGGTCGATCTCGGTGGCGGCCGCCATCCGGATCAGCTCGACGAGCCCCTCGCCGCCACGCCAGGAGGTGCTCTGGTTCTCGAAGCGGCGCAGGATGCGGTCGATCGCCGAGGCACGGTGGTTCGCGACGGCGTGCGACCAGCGCACGTCCTGCGACACCGGGTCGACGAGGATCCAGCGGGGGGCGTTCGCGTTGAGCGCCGAGAGCTGTGCGAACGTCGTCAGGGTGCCGAGGGCGATCGCGACGTCGAAGATCTGCCGCGGGCGACCGCCCACGGCGATGGCGGCCCCGGGGAAGGCCTGCCGCGCGGTCCGGATCTGCGACTTCGCGACGATGACCGTCACGACCACGTCGTCCGGAGCGGCTTCGAGGGTGTTGAGGACTCGAGCGACGACTTCGTTCGTCAGGTCCGCCGGCACGTGCAGTGCGACGCGGACCACGTCGTCGTCGGGCAGGAACGCGTCGGCGAACACGTCGACGGCGTCGCGGTAGCGAGCGAGGAACAGGGCGACGGCGCCGGCGTAGAACGGGTACCGCTCGAGCAGGATGCGCTCGTGCTCCAGCCGGAGCGACGGGCCGCGGTCACCGCTGAAGCTCGTCGAGCCGGTGTGCAGGACGAGCGCGCGGTTCGCCAGGACCGACGTGAAACCGTGCTCGTTGATGCGCAGGCAGAAGTCGTTCTCCTCGCCGTAGCCGGGGGAGAACACCTCGTCGAACAGGCCGAAGCGGTCGACCATCTCGCGCCGGATCAGGAAGCAGAACCCCATCGCCACCGGCGACACGGTCGAGCGTGGGAGCAGGTACTTCGTGCGGCCGTGCAGCTCGCGCGTCCGGCGCGGCGGCAGCGTCGCACGCGGGTTGCGCCGGGCGTACGGGAACGACGCGATGGTCGCGTTGTCGCTCCGCGCACACACGACGCCGATCGCGTCGTCGGACGCCAGCACCGCGGTCATCTCGTCGAGGAACCCGGGCATCGGCACCGTGTCGCTGTTGAGCAGCAGGACGTCGTTGCCGGTCCGGTCGAGTTCGAGCACGGCGCGGTTGCAGTTGCCGACGAACCCGAGGTTGCGCGGGTTGCGGGTGTACTCGAAACCGGCGTGCTCGCCGACGAGCTCGAGGACGCGGGCTTCGATCGTGTCGACGTGGGGCCCGACGTCGTTGGCCAGCAGGACCCGGTCGACCGAGAAGTCGACGGTCTCCAGCAGCGCCTGGATGCAGCGCTCGAGGCCCGGGAGGTCGTCGTAGATCGGGACGACGATCGTCACCGGACGTCGGTCGCGGCTCATCGTCGCGCCAGCTTCCGTGCGACCACACCCGGTCGGGCGAGCAGTCGGCCGACCGTTCCGGAGCGGGCGCGCACCCGGTTCGCGAGCAGGCCGAGCGCGGCGCGCGCACTCGTGGCACCGAGCGACGCGTACGCGCCCGGGAGCTCGAACCAGTACCGCGCGGCCTGGGGGAGGCGGTAGCCCTCGGTGCCGACCAGCGCGACGAGGCGTGCGATCGCTGCCGCGTTGTCGTGGCCTGCGCCCGTGACCGAGGCGAGCCGGTCCGGAGCAGCCGCACCGTGCCTCCTGGCCGTGTCCGGGTCGGCCGCGTACGACGCGAGCGCGTCCGCGAGGGCCGAGACGTCGTCGGCGTCCACGAGCACGCCGGTGACACCGTCGTCGACCAGCTCCGCGCTCCCGCCCTGGCGGGTCGCGACGACCGCCTTGCCCAGGGTCATGTACTCGGCCGTCGTGCGGCCGAAGGCCTCGATCGTCGACGGCGTGATGCAGGCGTCCGCCGCCTGGATGAACGGAGCGGGCGTGTGCTGCTCGCCCGCGAACACGACACGGTCGGCGACGCCGAGCGCGCGGGCGCGCTCGGTCAGGCGCTGGTCCTCGCCGGGGTGCTTCCAGCTGCCGACGAAGCAGACGCTCGCGGCGACGCCACGCTCGTGCAGCGCGCCGAGGGCGTCCACGACCCGGTGCTGCCCCTTCGACTCCTCGACACGGCCGAGGACCGTGATCCGGAGGCCGGGCTCGGCCTGCGGGAACGGTGCGACCGCCGGCTCGTCGTCCTTCGTGGCCAGGAGCCGCTCGGTGTCGACCGTCGGGTACGCGACGGAGAGCTTGTCGGCGGGGATGTACTGCGCCAGGTGCTCGCGCATCGCCTCGGAGTTGGTGACGACGGCGCCGGACAGCAGGCCGATGTCGCCGAGGACACCCGCGCGCCCGGTCTGGAACTGCAGCCCGTGGTCGAGGTCGCCGTACTCACGGACGAACCACGCCTGCGGGATCCCGAGGACCGCGGCGGCGAACGACGCCCACGGTGCGACGAGGGTGTTCGTGACCACCAGGTCCGGGCGCTGCCGCTCGTACAGACGGATGATCGCGTTCACCGCGGCGTAGTCGACGGTGGCGAACGCAGCACGTTCCGCCGCCGGAGCCGGCTGCGGGCTCGGCAGCGCCCACCCGCGGAACCGCAGGGCGTCGTAGGACCAGCCGCGGTCGTCGAGCGCCTCGATGAACTTGCCCTTCGGGGCCTTCGTGACGAAGGTCGGGGTCATCGTCGGGTCGATCGCCAGCCAGTCCTCGACGAACCGGAGGAGGGACCGCTCCGCGCCGCCGAGGTTGACGGGCGCCGTCGAGTGGTTGGCGAAGCTGACGATCACCCACCAACTCTACTGAGATTTTGCGGAGTGTTCGTGCTCCGGCCACCCGCCGCGGGCAGAAGTCACCGCGTCGAACATGCGTTGTGCAACCTTTGTGCGAGAATGTCTCGTCCCCGAATCCCTGTGAGGAGCGCTCCGTTGCGCCCCGGAGGAGCCTGCACCCGAAGCATGACGTACCTGAACGAGCTCATGTCGTCGCGCGAGCTGCTGGCGAACCTCACTGCGCGCGAGGTCAAGGGCAAGTACCGCCGCACGGTCTTCGGGCAGCTGTGGTCCCTGATCAACCCGCTCGCGACGATGCTGATCTACACGATCGTGTACTCGTTCATCTTCCGGGCGCGTCTCGAGGTCGGTGACCCCAGCGGACTGAACATCTACCCGCTGTGGCTGATGTGCGGCCTGCTGCCGTGGATCTTCGCGCGCAACGTCATCAACTCGGGCATGACCTCGATCGTGGCCAACGGCTCGCTGATCAAGAAGGTCTACTTCCCGCGGATGACGCTGCCGCTCGCGGCCGTCGGGTCGTTCGGCTTCACCTGGCTCGTCGAGATGGGTGTGCTGTTGATCGCCCTCGCGATCGCGGGGTCGAACTTCTGGATCTACCTTCCGTTGATCGCGTTGACGATGGTGTTCCTCGCCATGTTCGCCGCCGGTCTCGGACTGATCCTGTCGATCATCAACGTGCACTTCCGCGACATGCAGCACCTCGTCGGCATCGGCCTGCAGATGTGGATGTACCTGTCGCCGATCATCTACCCGCTCTCGCTCGTCGAGGACGCCGCGAACAAGGCCGGACACCCGTGGATCATCCACGTCTACAAGCTCAACCCGATCGAGCGGTTCTCCGAGGTCTTCCGGAACCTCATGTACGACAACCGTCTCCCGAACTGGACCGACCTGGTCGCGTGCGCCCTCGCAGGATGCGTGTCGCTCGCACTCGGCTACTTCGTGTTCTCCCGCAACGAGAAGAAACTGGCTGAACTGCTGTGACCGATGCTGCCGTCTCTGTCGAACACATCTCCAAGCGGTTCCGCATGTACCACGAGCGGAACGACTCGCTGAAGAGCATGGTCATGCGTGGCAAGAAGTCCGTGCACGAGGACTTCTGGGCGCTCAAGGACGTGTCGTTCGAGGTGCCGCACGGGTCGACGTTCGGACTCATCGGCAAGAACGGGTCCGGCAAGTCCACGCTGCTGAAGTGCCTGGCCAAGATCCTCTGGCCCGAAGAGGGCTCGATCACCGCCCGCGGCAAGCAGGCGTCGCTGCTCGAGGTCGGTTCCGGGTTCCACCCCGAGCTCTCCGGTCGCGAGAACGTCTTCCTGAACGGCTCGATCCTCGGGATGAGCCGCAAGGAGGTGGCGCGGAAGTTCGACGACATCGTGTCCTTCTCCGGTGTCGGCAACTTCATCGACCAGCCGGTGAAGAACTACTCGTCGGGCATGTACGTCCGCCTCGGGTTCTCGGTCGCCGTCGCCGTCACCCCGGACATCCTCGTCGTGGACGAGGTGCTGGCCGTGGGCGACGCGACGTTCCGCAAGCGGTGCCAGACGAAGTTCAAGGAGATGAAGGACGAGGGCCGCACCGTCATCCTCGTCTCCCACTCGATGGGAACCGTCAAGGACATGTGCGATCAGGTCGCCTGGCTCAACGAAGGCGAGCTCAAGATGATCGGTCCGACGAAGAAGGTCGTGTCGGCCTACGAGGCCACCGTCTGACCCCGCGCTGCCCCTAAGGTTGATCCGTGCAAACGGATGTTGAGGAGCTGTCGGCGTACTCGGACGAGCGGGGCAACCGGATCGAGTACAGCGGCCCGAAGCGGGGCAACGTGAAGATCACGTTCCGCGGCTCGAACAACGTCATCAGGGTCCACGAACGTGCTCGCCTCGGGCGGATCGTGCTGAGCATGGACTGCGACAACGGCGTGTTCGAGATCGCTGAGAACCACGGCGCTCCGGCGTTCGTCGCGAACATCCGGATCGGCCAGGACTCGTCCGTGCTCGTCGGGGCGAACTCCTCGACGACCGCGAACTGCGTCATCTCGGCAACCGAGGGGACGACCGTGCGGATCGGCGATGACGTCATGATCGCCTCGCACGTGCAGATCCGGGCGGACGACGCGCACCCGATCTTCGACGTGCGCACGGGCAAGCGGGTCAACGTCTCGAAGTCGATCGAGATCGGTGACCACGTGTGGCTCGCCCTCGGGGTGACGGTCCTCGGCGGGACCACGATCGGACGGGGATCGGTCATCGGCACCGGGTCGATCGTCACCAACCAGGTCCCGAACAACTGCATAGCCGTCGGGACCCCGGCCAAGGTCGTCCGACGGGACGTCGCCTGGGAGCGACCGCACCTGTCGCTGAAGGAACCCTTCTACAAGCCGGACGCGTCGACCGTCGAGCGTTCGCCGTTCTGGGAGCTGACGGACCCCGACGACTGAGCGTCGGCGATCGGCTCCGCCTGAGGCTCGTCCGCCCGCGGTCCCCCCGTCAGCCACTCCATCATCTGGATCACGCGCTCGGAGTTGCGGCCATCGCGTGTGACGAACGTCCGCCGTGCACGCTCCCGGAACGTCGCCGACGGACGGAAGTCGGCCTCGGCGATCCGCTCGATCGCACGTTCGACCTCCTGCACGGAGCCGGTGACCTCGCCGAACCCGGCGTCGTCGTAGTCGAAGTAGCCGCGACGACCGCTGTGCGATCCGCCGAAGAACTCGCGGAGGTCGAAGTGGAAGTACACGACGGGGACGTCGATGAAGGCGGCGTCGAACGCCAGCGACGAGAAGTCGGTCACGAAGGCAGCGCTCCGCGCGAGGACGTCCTGTACACCGTCCACGGCGAAGTCGAGGATCTCCACGTCGTCGGGCAGGTTGAAGTCCGTCAGGTACGGGCGGAGGAGCGGGTGCGGCATGAGTGCGAGGCGCTTGCCGGTCCGCTTCGCCAACGCGCGGAGCTCTGGCGACGACATCAGCGCCGTGTACTCCTTCGCGAAACGGCTCTCCATGAACCGGTCGTCACGCTCCCAGGCGCCGGAACCCGCGACCTGCGCGCCGACGAGGTAGTGGCGCCACGTCGGCATCACGAGGATGAGATCGCGCTCGGCTTCGTGCTTCGACCGGCTCTTCTCGAGCAGGGCATCGAAGCGCGGCAAGCCGGTGAGGACGACCTCGTGCTCGGAGAAGATCCACTGGCCGTGGCCCGCGATCGCGTCCCGCTCCTGCGGCGTCGAGACCACGAAGAGGTCCGGTCGCTTCGAGTTGAGCCACCGCGACAGGTCGTAGTTGATCACGCCGTGCTGGAGGAACGTGAAGTGGAAGCGAGGATGGCCGAACTTCGACACCGGCAGGGGCTTCGTGACGAAGTCCGCGATGTGCGACGAGGCGACGTGTTCAGCGTGGAGCATGAGCTGCACCCACTCGAGCGAGCGGAACGCGACCATCCGGAACCCCTCGCGCTGCAGGCGGTCCCAGTCCCTGGAGTCGCGGTTCAGCACGAAGAAGGCGTTGATGTCCGGACGGTGCCGTCGCACGTACCGGTACGCGTGCTCCGCGTTGTCGTTCGCATCCGTGTCCCGGTCGATGAACACCCACGCGCCTTCGAACTTGTCGCGGGCTCGCCGCGAGCGGGCGAGTGCCGGCGCGACGGCGTTCCGGATGGCGGTCTTCCGCAGGGAGTTCCTGGTGCTGATCGCGCGCTCGCGCACGGCCCGCCAGACGTGTTGTTTGTTCGTCAGCTCCACCTCGTTCGGATCGACCACCCTTCGACGCTGCGCGAGGATCTGGGGTTCGAGCTGACGTCTGGTCAGCGTTGCGTAGTGGTTCGGCACCTCACCCCGCGCGAAGACGACCTGCTGATCGTCGACGTGCATCTCGGTGACGAAGCCGCGAGGGATCCACAGGACACGTCGGCGGACCAAGGGGCGCCCGTAGAAGACGAAGTCCTGGACGGTCTCGAACTCGGGGGTGACCTCGTGACCGTCGACCGTGATCCGTTCGACGGGGATGTCGCGGGTGAACCAGTACTGCAGCTGGACGAGCTGATGGGATTCGTCGACCTGGGCAAGGTTGACGGTGCTCGGACGATCGGCATCGGTCCGGTACCCCACGAGCATCGCGCGGCGGACGGCGAACTCGACCGGGAGGAGGTCGAAGGAGCGAACGGCCTCGGAGCCGACTCTGTCGAGGACTGCTGCCGCCAGTTCGTGGAACTCGTCGAAGGCGTCGACCGGAGCAAGCGCAGAGGGGGAGCGGATCGCACGTTCGCGCCGGAAGTACCCGACGAGGTCGTAGAGGACCGTGTTGGCGACCCAACGATCGACCGCCCCCATCGCCGAAGCCTCCTCGAGGAGCCCGAGGTGACCGTGTCGGAGTACGTCGGTGTACTTCCTGCGGTCGTCGTGGCTCGTCTGCATGGTGGAGCTGCCGTCACCGCGCTGCCGGTACCGGTACTTCGCAGAGGCCATCAGGCCGATCTTGTGCAGGTGGTTCCGCAGCAGGTAACGGGCCACGAAGTGCGCGTCCTCGAACGTCGGGCGGACCCGCTCGTCGAACTCGAGCCCGGATGCCTCGATGAGATCGCGACGCATGAACGCCGCGTTCACCCCGGTCTGCACGATCGGGTCCAAGCGCATGTCGACGATGCGCGAGCCCTTCTCGAAACGCTTGCGCGACGGGTGGCCGTCGGTCACGTTGCCGTCGTCGTCCAGGAGGAGCAGGTGGGCGGCGAGGAGGGCCACCTCGTCGGAGGCGTGCAGGTCGATGAACTTGGCGACCTCTTCGAAGTAGCGCTCGTCCAGCTCGTCGTCCGCGTCGACGAAGGTGACCCACTGTCCGGTGGACTGCGCCAGTCCCACGTTCCTCGCGCTGGCGATCCAGGCGTTGCTCTGGTGGATCACGGTCACGTCGGAGCCGGCGGACCGACTCCACTCGTCCAGGAGCGAGCTCGTCGAGTCCGTCGAACCGTCGTCCACGAACACGAACTGCAGCAGGTCCCGGTCCACTGTCTGTCGTTCGAACGAGCGGAGGAGTGTGGGCAGGTACCGTTCGACGTCGTACGCAGCGACGACGACGGAGATGAGTGGTGTTGTCCGGGTCCCTGAGGCCATGGGGTGGATCAGCTTCCTGTCTTCGTGTGGCACGTGCTGCGATAGTTTAGGGCGGAAGTCGAGGGCTGCTCGTCGCGGACTCTGCAACTCGAACGTGTTGAACTCCTGGAGAACAGACCTGTGACCGGACCCCTCCCCGTGCTGTCGGTCGTCGTGCCGGTGGGAACAGTCGACAACCGGTTCGACCTCGCGCTCGAGGCGCTGCGGTCGCAGACTCACATGCAGCTCGAGATCATCCTGGTGCTCGACGGGCTCGACCTCGCGGCGCGGACCACCGTTCACGGCGTTGCGGCCCGTGACCCTCGGGTGGTCGTGGTCGAGAACGACGAGCGGCTCGGCGCGGGCAATGCGCGCAACGTCGGGCTGCGCGCGGCGACCGGCGAGTACGTCGCGTTCGCGGACGCCGACGATGTCGTGCCGACGGACGCGTACCGGCGACTGCTCGCCGCCTTCGCTCAGGCCGCCCCCGACGTGGTGAGCGGACGGGCAGAGCAGTTCACCTCGGACGGCCGGGAGACGACCTACTGGACGGTCGACGACGCACTCTGGGCCACGGGTGGACGCGGTCTCCGCCTGTCGGACACTCCAGTCCTCGCGTTCGACCACACGCCGTGGAACAAGGTCTTCAAGCGGACGTGGTTGCTCGACACCGGCGTCGAGTTCGCCACACGCACCACGTGCGAAGACGTCTCGTGGTGGGCGCAGCTCGTGGTGCGCGCGACGGTCGACGTCGTTCCGGAGGTCGTCTACCGCCATCGTCGACACGACGCTTCGGTGACGGCGGGCATCGGTCGTGGTGACGACCTGAGCGACTGGGTCGTGCAGACCAGAGCAGCCGTCGAGACGTACGAAGCGCACGGTGCACGTGAAGCCTGCGCTGCACTGGGCAGGCGGTTGATCCGCCGAGAAGCCTGGACACGGGTCCGGGCGATCGATGCGCTCAGCCCATCGGATGCACAGGTGCTCGCTGACTTCGTGGCCTGGATCGGATCGTGGGCAGAGCCGACCGAGTTCGAGCAGCTCAGCGCGTTCCCCGGGACCGCGTACGCGCTGCTCCGGCAGCGCGAGACCCACCTCGTCGCTGCTTTCGTCAGGGCGTTCGACCAACCCGCGGACGACGCCGTCGAGCGATGGCGCCGCCTTGCCCCCGAAGTCGGCCGCGCGATCGCATCCGGTGGCGACTTGGCTGCCGACCTCTGGCGTGAGCGCATGTTCCGGCCGGTCCTCGACGCGGCGCAGCGGCGTGAGGTGCTCCCGATCCGCCCTGAGAGCGTCGTGGAGTTCTGGGAGGCGTTTGTGGGTGGCGGGTTGGACGACAACGAACAGCGGGTCCTCTCGGCTCTGCGCGACGGAGCAGTGGAGGATGTCGCGTTCCTGCGTCGGAACCGGCGTGTCCACCCAGTCGCCGATCGCCGCCTCGGCGCACTCAGGATCAGCTTCGAGGGCCTCGAGGGCTCCGCACAGGGGCGCATCCTCCGCGATCGCGACGGGGTGACCACGGTCGTCCACCAGGGAATGCTGTCCTCCGACACGGTCGTCGCGTCGTCCGCCCGCCCCGGTGACCTGTGGTCCGTCGAGTTCGCGTTGAGCGGTGGTCGACGGCACCGTGTCGAGGTCGCAGCGGCCCCGTCGGGGATCACCCGGGTCAGGAACGCCATCCGAGCGCGGAGTGGGCGACTCCGTTGACGGTCCAGCTCTCCGTCGTCATGCCGGTGCACGACGTCGCTCCGTGGATCGAGGAGCAACTCGACTGCGTCCTGCGTCAGGACGTCGATCTCGAGGTCATCGTCATCGACGACCGGTCGAGCGACGACACCTTCGCGCTGGTGGAGCGAGTCGCATTGCGTGACGAGCGGGTGCGACTCCACCGGTCCGGATCAGCGGGCGGCGGCGCCGCTCGCAACCAGGGGCTCGACCTCGCGCAGGGCGACTACCTGGTGTTCGCCGATGGGGACGATCTCGTGCCCGACGGTGCGTACCGATGCCTCGTCGAGGCGGCTGAATCGAGCAACGCGGCGATCGCGGTGGGCCGGCACCTCAAGTTCAGCTCGGGGGCAACGTGGGAACCGATGGCGTCGTGGTACGACGTTCACGACGGCGGCGTCACGGATCTCGAGTCCACGCCGAGACTCGTGGCCAACCGGGCGTGCTGGAACCGTGTGTTCCGGACCGACTTCCTGCGTGCGGAGGGGATCCGGTTTCCCGACGTGGCACGCTCGAACGACATCGTCCCGATGGTCCGCGCCTACGTCGCGGCGGACCGGATCGCTGTCGTGTCTGAGGTCGTCTACCTCTACCGGGAACGGCCGGGGACGTCCTCCATGACCGCACGAGCGTCGAGCGTCGACGGCGTGACCAGCTACCTCGGACAGGAGATGGAGGTGGCGTCGCTGCTCGCGGACGCCGCTCCGAACGTCCGCCGTGCCCATGCCGAAGTCGTCCTCGGCGCCGACGGGTACGTCCACCTCGATCGGTTCCTCCGCGGGCAGCCGACCGCGCACGAGCTGGACGCGGTCATCGACGTGGTGCGTCGCTTGTTGCGGGTCATCCCAGGGGACGATCGCGAGGCGGTCCGCGCGGAACGTCGAGCACTTTGGTTCCTGTTGGCGAACGGAGCGGCGGACGTCGCCGTGCGGTTCGCTTCGGCGATGCACGAGGGCCAGGACGACCACGCCGTTCCACTGCCGATCGTTCGTGGCTGGTCGGAGGTGATCCGCACGGTCGTCGAACTCGGTCAGGAGGCCGAGTTCGCGCTCGATCGCGAGAAGCTCGTGAACGACGGGCCGCTGGTCCTCCTGGCCAACCGTGCCGAACACACTGACGTGATGGTCCTCGACTCCGCCGTGACGGACCTCGTCGGTCTGGTTGCCGGCGTCGAGGGCCGTTCGGAGGTCCTCCGGGCGGTGTCCGGAGCCGTGCGTGCGCTTGACCCGGTGGGCGTGAAACTCGTGTCGGGAGCACGCCACCTGGCGCCCCTCGTCGTGGACCGAGCAGATCCCGGAGTCGGACTGCTGACGTTGGCTGGGCCGTTGGGGGCGACGGTGCCCGACGGAGCCTCCCTCGAGTTGGCGCTCACCGGCCCTGACGGAGACGAGATCCTGCTCGGACTCGACCACGACGACGCTCGGTGGTGGCTCCGCGTCGAGGACGACGACGTGCACGCGGGTCGGCACCACACGGCGTTCCGGATCGCGTTCCGCGACCAACGCCTCGAGTTCACAGTGGTGACCGCGCGGATGCCGTTGCCGCCCGTCGCGGAGGACGTGCGGCTCCAGCCCCTGGCTGATCGAAGTGACGGCTGGCGTTTCCTCATCGACCGACGTGCGCCGAACCCGTCAGTCGCGCGACGCCTCCTACGAGCGGCGCGAGCCACTCTCGGCAGGTGACCGACAGGCGATCGATCAGCTCAGGAGCCGACGCTCGCGAGGGCCGCGGCGGCACGGGTCCCGACCACCGTGTCGTCGAGGACCATGCGGTCGAGATCGGCCATGAAGTCCTGGAAGAAGGGACGACCGAAGTGCCAAGGGGAGATGCCGTAGGGGTGGTCTCCGTCTGAGTGGTACGAGCGATCCCGGTTGTCGATCGTCCGGAGATCGTGTCGGGCCGTGATCGAGCGGTACAGCGAGTCGTAGCGGTCGTTCTCCCGGAGGAGGCGGCGGTAGAGGTCGTCCCGCTTCTGATCCCCGCGGTACTTCACGAAGTTGAGGTCGCCGGTGCTCGTCCGGTAGTAGGAGCTGTACCGGAAGCAGTTCAGGACGAGGGTCGTCTGCGGGAGCGTTCGTCGTTGCCACTCGACCAGGTCGTCGACAGCAGCTTCGACGAGCGGCACGTACTCCGCACTCGCGTTCGCCATGTGCAGTGTTGTGAAGCCCTCGCCTGCGGCGAAGTAGTCGGTCTTGCGGAAGCTGTTCGGGTTGTTCGTGATGGTCGCGTCCCCGATGCGCGCAAGCCCGTACCGTACGTCGGAGTACAGGTCGAAGAGCAGGTAATCGGGAGCGAACGCCTCGAGGTCCGCCCGATCGGTCTTCGCGATGTCGCGCGCCATGGTTCGGGCGCCGTGCTCGTTGACCTTCGCCCCGGGCTCGATGGACTCCGCGACGTCACCGGCGACCGGCTTCGACAGGAAGCTCACGAGACCCGTCTGCCAAGCGAGCGGGCCGAGGTCGTAGACGTCCTTGTACTGCGGGTTGTTCCGCGTGATGAAGGCCTCTCGCGTGACGCACGAGCCGATGATCCCGACCTTGATCCGTGACACCTTGTTCTCCGTCCAGTCGAGCGAGGCGCACGACGAGGATCGATTATGCCTCAGGATCGGACCCGACCCGCTCCGGCAGGCTCGAGATCGCGCTGAGGAGTGCGTCGTAGCGTCTGGAGACGGCGAACGGGGCGAGCCTGGCGCTGAAGTCGTGCGCTGCTCCTCGAGCTGGCAACGGCTGGGACAGGACGTGCGCGAGTGCAGCGGGGTTGCCCGGCTCGAACCAACGAACCCACGGCTCGTGCCCGAAGTCACCCCGCAGGTGCGGTTCGTCGGGGAGCACGGTCGGCACGTCGAACGTCGCGGCGAGGTGGAGACTCCCGGAGTTGAGGATCCGCCGGTACGGAAGCACCGAGACGTCAGCCGCGTCGAACCACGACTTGACGTCCGCGTCGTCCACGTAGCCGTGGTGTCGGACCGTCCGCAGGCCGGGCGGCACCAACCGATCGATGGTCGCAACGTCCTCCGCAGATGTCTTGCCCGCGAGCAACAAGACGAAACGTTCCGGTCGTTCAGCCTGTTGCAGGGCCTCGATCAGTACGTCGACGCCCTTGTACGGGCGGACCTGACCGAAGAAGAGGACCGCGAGATCGTCCTCACCGAGACCGAATCGTGCTCGTGCATCCGCTCGTGAGCCGACGCCGTCGTAGACGCCCCGGTAGCTCGGGTGTGGGATGTGCGAGACGGATCGCCCGGAGAGGTCGTAGTACGGAGCGACCACGTCGCTCGTGTTCGAGTTCATCACGTGGACCACATCGGCCGTCGAAGCCAGGTACCGGTTGAGCGTGATCTCCAGGTCGTCGTGTCGCACGTCGTGGGGGAGCGTGTTGTGGACGGTCCAGACGACCTTCGCTCCACGCCTTCGTGCCGTGTCCACGGCTGCTCGGAAACGATCGAGTCGCTCGGCCGCCTCGTCCGCCCCGTCGGCCCGTTGCACGATCGGCGCAGTCCAGTGGACGTGCACCACGTCGCCGGAGCCGAGGGGCTCGAGATCCCGCTCGAAGCGCTCGAGCCTCGCCGACTCGACCACGTCCCACCCCGAGGCGCGTGGCGCCAGGAGCATGAGGTTCACGTAGGGGTTGTCGCGGTAGACGGGGAAGACCGCGAGTCGCGGGGGACGCCCGTCGTCCCGAGGGCGCGAGCGCTCTGTTGCTGCCACAGAGCGATCCTACGAGGGCTGCGTGTCGGCCTCGGACACGTCGTCGGCGAATGATCGTGGAGGATGGACGTGTGCGTGTGGTTCGAGCCCTCTTGGTCGTGGTGATCGTGATCGCGGCCTTCGCGGTGTCGGCACGGGCCCTCGACGGCCCTCAGCCGCAGGCCGTCGGGACGGCGGTGTCCGCTCCGGTCCGGCTCGCGGTGGTCGGTGACTCGCTCAGTGCCGGAGCATCCCGGTACCTCGGCAACGGTCTCGACGACGGGACGTGGATCACGTCCGCGGTGGGCGACGACATCGAGTTCGTGGGCGGTTGGGCCCGCTCTGGGGCGACGCCCGATCAGATGGCCCGGCACGTGCAACCGGTTCCGGACGTCGACGTCCTGGTGATCCTCGCGGGAACGAACGCAGTTCGCCTGCACCGGACCCTTGCCGAGGAAGCTGACGCCTACCGCGACGTCGTGCGTTCCATCCGCCCGCACTCCGTAATCATCGCGGCGCTCCCGCCGTACGACTGGCAGCCCGATGCCGCTGCGGCGTACAACCGAGCGCTGCGCGAGCTGGCGGTCTCGGAGGGGTGGCTCTGGGGTGACCCGTGGAAGTTCGCACGCGACGGGTCCACCTGGGTCGACGGGGTCAGTGCGGACGGCACGCACCCGGCGGGGCCCGACCAGTACCGTCGGCTCGGTGACGCGATGCGTGAACTCATCCTGCGCGCGCACGACGACGAGGCGATCACGCTCGCCGCAGAGTGATCGCGCGACGGTCTCCACTGTCCGTGGACGGCGCAGAGGCACTGCGGTGGATAGCATCGTCGGATGTTCAGAGCTCGTGCCAAGATCACCCCGGATTCATCGATGACCTTCGCCGTGTCGGGAGACTCCGTGACGGCCAGACCGGACTCGTGGCGGGATCAGCTCGGAGACCGCCGTCTCCGGTTGGTGGGCGGCTTCGCAGAAGACGGCGCGACATCGGAACGGGCTTTCGGGCAGGTCCGTCGATCGTTGGCCGACGTCCTCGTGGTGATGCTCGGGATGAACGACGTCCGCGAGAGCGTCCCGTTCGAGGAGATGACGGCGAACATCGAGAAGATCGTCCGGTTCGCCGAGTGCCAGACCGCACTCTTGTGTCTGGTTCCCCCGAGCAACCACAGCGACGGGCCGGTGAACCAGCGAGCGAACGGCGTCGTGGCCAACCGGCACCTCTTCGACCTCGGCGCGCGGCGAGGGTGGGTCGTCGCGGACCCCTTCGCCTTCGCCCGAGCATCGAACAACTCGTGGGGTGGGGGGTCGAGTGACGACGGCACACACCCGCTGCCGCACGTCTCCGCTGAGGCAGCAGTTCGCATGCGTTTGTTCATCCGACAGGCGGCCGCGACGTCCGGCCTCAACCAGAAGGCACGAGAGGCACCTGTGCGCGCCGGATGATCCCGCGTGCGCACGATCGGTGACGGATCGAGCGAGGGTGACGGCAGGTGCGGAGCGCACCTGCCGTTCGTGGTCTGCGGCGTCAGTCGAGCGTGGCGACGATGTACTCGGCCTCGTGCAGGACCGAGCAGAACGCCTGGCCCTCGTGGTCGAGCGCATCGCGCTTCAGGATGACTGCACCGCACACCGAGCACTTGGTCGTGAAGGTCGACCGCACGACGTCTGAGATGAGCGACATGCGACCATGCTGCGCGCCGAAGGTGAACAACGGGGAGCGATCGCCTCGGAAGCGGGTGAACGACCCCGAAGAATCCGCCTGGGACGCGACGAAGCCTCGGGTCAGAGCGTCCGGACGACCTGATCGGCACCGGCACCGGCCGGCACCACTGCGGCGAAGTCCCCGTCCGCCACGACCTGCCCCGCCGCGAGCCACACGACGTTCCGCGCGCCCGGCTGCGGCACGAACGACGAGACGTCCGATCCCGCGCCGCCGCTGACCAGCACCGTGACGTCGTCGAGTCCGCTCGACCCCCGGTACCAGGACGTCGGCAGGTCGATCTGCACGGAGTGACCGGCAGCCTCGAGCGAGGTCACCAGCGCGGTGACGTCTGCCACCCGACTCCCGTCGTGCTTCACCGCGACCCGAAGACCGGCAGCACCGGGACCGCCGGCAGCGCCGGCAGGACCAGCGGCCCCGGCGAAGTCCCGGACGACGATCGGCCGCGACGACCGCACCATCACGGCGTGCCCCTTCGGCAGCCCCGGCTCGACACCGAGCCACCGCAGCCCGGCCGCCTCGTAGTGCGCTCCGGCGTCCGCCGCCGGGTACCGCCCACGCCAGCGCTCGTCGAACACCCGCCGGTTGTCCACCCGGGCGTCGTCGCGACCGGGGGTGCGGCTCTCGTGGTGCACGACGACCGACGACGGCACGACGGCGAACGCCGAGCCGTCCGGCGACGCATCGAGGGCCCGCAGGCACAGGTCGACGTCCTCGAGCCCGTTCGCGAACACCGGGTCGAACCCGTGCCAGCGGATCAGGTCGACGGCCCGGAACGCAGCGGCAGCAGCAGTGATCGCCGAGAAGCGGCGACCACCGGCAGCACCCAGCCGTGCGGTCCCGGCACCCGCCAACGCCCGCGAAGCATCGTGCCGCGGGTGGTCGCCGAGGAAGTGCCAGGGCAGCACCTTGTCCCCGCCGAACACCGTGCCCGCTGCCTGCACGACCCCGTCCGGGTACACGAGCAGCGGTTGCGCGCCGAGCACGGACGGGTCGTCCAGCGCGGAGACCAGCGGCCGCAGCCACCCGGTCGTGACCTCGGTGTCGTTGTTGAGCATGACGACGGTGCCGCCGGTGGAGCGGGCCAGGCCGAGGTCGCTGCCCAGTCCGAAGTTCCGGTTGCGGTCCTCGCGCTGCAGCAGGACTCGCGGCTCGTCGCCGAACCAGGCGCCGAGCACGGCCGAGACCGAGCGCGGTGAGCCGTTGTCGACCAGGACCACCTCGACCCGGTCGCCCTCGTGGTCGGCGGCGTGCAGCACGGCGTCCACGGCGCGCCGGGTCATTGTCCAGTCGCGGAACACCGGCACGACGACGGAGACGAGTCCGGCGTCGCGCGCCGGTGCTGCCTCGGCAAGGGCGTCCCAGTCGATGCGGTGGCGGGCGAGCGCGACCTCCTGCCACGACGCGGGCTGTGCGGAGGAGACGCGTCGGGGGTCGCGGACGTTGTCGTAGTCGACGCCGATCACGGGCACGTACGCGGGCACGCCGGAGCGCTTCCCGATGCGCAGCAGCCACTCCCAGTCGATCCAGCGGCGCAGGGTCTCGTCGAACGGCCCGACGGCAGCGGCGACGTCACGACGGACGACGAGCGCGTTCAGGTCGATGAAGTTGCCGGCGAGCAGGTCGTCGAGCGTGCCGTCCTCGCCGCGGTACGTCTCGGCGGGGGCGGTGGAGTCGTCGGCGTTGTTCGCGCCGATCATCCGGACGCCGGTGTGCACGCCGGGGCCGTCCGTCTCGAGCAGCCCGGCGAGTGCGGCGGACAGGTGCTCGGGTCGCCAGGTGTTGTCGGCGTCGAGGAACGCGACGAAGTCGCCGCGCACCGCCGCGAGTCCGGTGTTGCGCGCGGCTCCCGCCCCGCCGTTCTCCCGCTCGACCAGGCGGACGCGCGGCTCGTCGGCGGCGATCCGACGCACGACCTCGGCGGTCTCGTCGCCGGACCCGTCGTCGACGACGAGGAGCTCCCAGTTCGCGTGCCGCTGCGCGCGCACCGAGGCGATCGCCGCACCGACCACGTCGGCGCGTCGGTACACGGGCATCACGATCGACACGAGCGGTTGCTCCGCGTCGCGTCGCGCGACACCGCGCGGGTACCGGCCGAGCGCCTCGGCGACGTCGGGCCCGTCCCACGTGGCCCGGTAGCGGCGCCGGGTCCGGTGCTGCGCGTCGGCGAAGGCGCGGGCAGCGGAGACGGCTGCGTCGCGTGCGGCGCCCCAGGTCGGTGCGTGGCCACGGCGGCCGGGAGGCACGGGGAGCGTGGTCGCGTCGGTCGCGTTCCGCAGGAAGTCGCGGAGCGCATCGAGCGTGGACGCCGGGCGGTCGGCTTCCGGCACCGAGGCGGCGTACACGCCGGCGTCGAAGAGCGGTCCGGTCTGGAAGAGCTCCGGGCCCTCCTGGTGCAGGGCGTCGTACCAGGACATCGCCGGGACGGGCTGGTGCTCGCGCATCCACTCGTGCTCGATCAGCGGGTGCAGCGAGAGCCCTCGCTGCCCGTCGTTGTGCACGTAGAACGCGATGGCGTCGGCGTCGCTGTCGAACGTCCGTCCGGTCTGGGCCTCGAAGTACGCGCGGTCGAGCACACCGAACTCGGCGATCCGCCGGGCCCAGCGGTCGAGCCGGTCCGTGACGGTCAACGGCTTCTCGGGGCCACGGAACGGGCGCGCCAGGCGTCGCGCGACGCGGCCGAGGCCCTTCGCCTCGGCCATCAGCGGCGACCCGGCAGCCGTGCGGCGACCTTGGCGATCGCCTGGCCGGTGCGGAACGAGCGGCTCGCGCGCAGGTCGTCGAGCTCGCGGCGGAGCCGGGTGACCTCGTCGGAGGCGTTCCCCACCGCGACCTCGGCGGCGGTGAGGTCGAGGGGGAGGAGCGCTGCCCATCGGCTCTCGAGGGCCTCGGAGCGCGACGCGAGCGGCGCGGTCAGGCGACGGTCGAGTTGCTCGCGCGCCGCGACGAGTCCGCCGCGGGTCGTGGCGACGACGTGCGGGTCCAGCAGCACGGCGACCTGGTCCGCTCCGGCTCGGTGCGCGGGTGATGACCACGGCAGGGCGGTCGGTGCGGACCGCACGACCACGAGCTCCAGCGACCGTCGGTTGGCGGCGACGACCTCGGCGGGTGTGGGGTCCACGAGGACCGTGACGGTGACGAGGTCGTCCGGGATCGGGGCGTCGGAGGTGACCGTCCACTCACCGGGGGCCGACGTGCCGGGGGCGAGCCGGGCCTCCAGGTCGAAGCCGTCCGCGAAGGCCGCGTCGATCTCGCGGACCAGACCACCGGCGTCCTCGACGTGCCGCAGGTCGACGGCGAGGCGGGGCGGGGGACCCGCGGGGACCAGCGCGTCGGCGAAGCGTTCCGTCGCCGTCGAGCCGTGCCGCTGGTAGGCGGCGACGGCGTCCGGCAGGAACGGGTAGCGGTGCTCGAGTTCGCGCTGGTGCGCAGCGCGGAGGGCGTTGCGGTTGCCGGAGAAGCTCTTGCCACCGGCGTGCAGGACCAGCGCGCGGTTGGCGATCCGCGACGTCCAGCCGTGCTCGGCGAGGCGCAGGCAGTAGTCGTTCTCCTCGCCGTACCCGGGGGCGAACGCGTCGTCGAACAACCCGTGCTCGGTGATCAGCTCGCGGCGGGTGAGGAAGCAGAAGCCCATCGCGACGGGCAAGACCTGCGAGACCGGCAGCAGCGGGGCGACCGCGCCCCAGACGGCCCGCGTGCGCTCCTCGGTGCGTGCGGCACCCCGGTTGGTCAGTCGGTACGGGATGCTCGCGATCGTGGCGTTGTCGCTCCGTGCCGTGACGACGCCGGTGCGGTCCTCGTCGAGCACGTCGAGCATGGCGTCCAGGAACCCCGCGGTGGGTACGGCGTCGCTGTTGAGCAGCAGGACGGCCTCTCCTGTGGTGCCGGTGCCGGTGCCGGTGCCGGTGCCGGTGTCGCCGGTGCCGCGGTCGAGCTCGAGGACGGCACGGTTGCACGTGCCGACGAACCCGAGGTTGCCGTCGTTGCGCTCGTACCGGAACCCCGGCCGGCCGTCGATCCGCTCGAGCAGGGCGCGTTCGATCGCGTCGGCGTCGGGGCCGCAGTCGTTGACGAGCAGCACCCGGTGCACCAACGTGTCGAGGTGCTCGACGAGTCCGTCCACGCAGCGCAGCAGGGACTCGAGGTCTCCGTAGACGGGGACGACGACGAGGGTGGTGCGGGTCATCGGGTGGACTCCTCGTGGTCGTGCTGGTCGTCGTGGCTGTCGCGACTGTCGTGCTCGAGCGCGTTCGCGAGTGCGTCGACGGCCGCGTCGAGCGGACCGCCGAGCGCGTGCTCGGCGAGCGGGGCGAAGCCGGTGGGGCCCTCGGCCGCGGCGCGGCGGACGGCGTCGGCGACGGCCAGGCCGAGCGACCGGGCGTCGGCGGGCACGGCCGTCAGGTTGGGGTGCAGGTGCGCACGGGTGCCGCGGAACTCGTTCGTGACCACGCGGGCGCCGGAGATCGCACCGTCGAACGGCGGGTGGCTCGGGTGCGGACTGTGCTGCAGCGAGAGGACGACGTTGGTCGAGGCGATGAAGCGGAAGTAGTCGTCCCAGGGCATCGTGCCGTGGCTCACGAGCTTGACGTCGCCCCTGCCGCCGTCGAGCTCGACGTCGCCGTGCTGCTCGCCGGCCGAGTGGAACTCCACCCGGATCCCGTCGGCCGCGAGCTCCTGCACCGCGACGCGCAGGGCGGCGACACCGAGCCGGAACAGGTTGCGGTGCTTGCTCGGGCGGCCGTAGAACAGCACCCGGACCACGTCCTCGTGCCGTCGGGCCGTGGCGACGCGTTCGAGCAGCTCCACGTCCAGGTGCGGTGCGAAGGTCCGCTCCGCCGGCACGTCCAGGTCCTCGACGTCGGCCAGGTACTTCCGCAGGGGCTCCGAGTTGACGAGCACCCGGAAGCCGGCGCGGTAGGTCGAGGCGGCGACGGCGTACTCGGTCGACCACGGGCTGAAGCCGGGCTCGTAGTCCTGCACCAGGTACACCACCCGGTCGCGCGGGACGACCCCGGCGGTCACGGCGACGTCGATCGGGTGCGCGGTCTTCCAGTGCGTGGCGATCCAGACGTCGTCGCGGCCGAACTCGGTGTCCAGGACGTCCTCGCGTCGGACCACGCGGACCCCCGGGCGGCCGTCGACCCGCGACTCCGGGAACCGGTCCGCCACGAGCGCCTCGGCCGCGGCCGCACTGTTGCCGGGCGTGGTCCAGCGGACCATGACGACCCGGACCGACCGGCCCAGGCGTGCACCGAGCGCGATCGCGACGGCCAGCGCCGTCTGCACCCCGGCGAACGCCGCGCCCTCGCGGAGCTCGTCGACGACGAGCACCACCTCGGGCTCCCGGCCGACCGTCCGGATGCCCGCCAGGGCGAGGCTCGTCTCGACCAGCCCCTCGAACGGTCGGGCAGCCAGTGGTGCGCGGTCACGCTCGCGCCGGGCCACGCCGACGTCCACGCGGGACACCGTGCGCCCGAGTCGTTCGCGGACGTCGTTGCGGTAGTGGCCGTCCCGCGCGTACCGCTCGTTCACCCGGACGAGGTCGCTGACGAGGCGCCGTGCCTTCTCGAAGTTCATCGACCCTCACGTTACTGGGCGTGGGGGAGCACCTCGGTAGGCTTGTCCCCTGATGATGCAGCGAATCGACCTCCGTGGCGGCCTGCCCGCCCGTGCCGAACTCCTCCGACTCATGCCGCGCGCCGTGGGTGACGTCTCGCACGCGGTCGACGCCGCCCGCGAGCTGGTCGAGGACGTCCGACACCGTGGAGCGGACGCACTGCACGACCAGGCCGAACGCTTCGACGGCGGCGCCCCGGCGAACGTCCGGGTGCCGGTCGCCGAGATCGCGGCAGCCGTCGCCGGGCTGACCCCCGAACTGCGGGATGCGCTCGACGAAGCCATCCGCCGCGTCCGAGCCGCCAGCGCCGCACAGGTGCCGGCCGGCTCCGTCACCACGCTCGCCGACGGCGCCGAGGTGCACCAGCGCTGGCAGCCGATGCGCCGCGTCGGCCTCTACGTGCCCGGCGGCAAGGCCGTCTACCCGTCGAGCGTCGTCATGAACGTCGTGCCCGCACAGGTCGCCGGGGTCCGGTCGATCGCGCTCGTGTCCCCGCCGCAGCGCGACCACGGCGGTGCGGTCCACCCGACGATCCTGGCCGCGGCCGGACTGCTCGGCATCGACGAGGTCTACGCGATGGGCGGCGCCGGCGCAATTGGCGCGCTGGCGTACGGCGTCCCCGCGATCGACCTCGAGCCCGTCGACCTGGTCACCGGTCCTGGCAACAACTACGTCGCCGCCGCGAAGCGCCTGGTGCGCGGTGTCGTCGGCATCGACGCCGAGGCCGGCGCGACCGAGATCCTCGTGATCGCCGACGAGACCGCCGACCCCGGGTTCGTCGCCGCCGACCTCATCAGCCAGGCCGAGCACGACGAGCAGGCCGGGAGTGTGCTGGTGACGACGTCGGCGACGTTCGCCGATGCAGTCGAAGCCGCCATCCCGGAACGCACGGCGGTGCTCGGGACGGCTGCGCGCCTCCAGACCGCCCTGGACGGACCGCAGTCCGCGATCGTGCTGGTGGACTCCCTCGCCGACGCCGCGACCGTGAGCAACGCGTACGGGCCGGAGCACCTCGAGATCCAGACGGCCGACGACGACGCGGTGCTCGCCGACATCGACGCCGCCGGAGCGGTGTTCGTCGGGCCGAGCACGCCCGTCAGCCTGGGGGACTACCTGGCCGGGTCGAACCACGTGCTGCCCACCGGCGGCCAGGCGCGCTTCGGTTCCGGGCTGTCCGCGTCGACGTTCCTGCGTCCGCAGCAGGTCATCCGGTACTCGGCGTCCGCGCTCGACGAGGTCGCCGCGCACATCGTCGCGCTGTCGACCGAGGAGCAGCTCCCCGCGCACGGCGCCGCCGTGTCGGAGCGCACGAACCGATAGCCTGGGCGACGACATGTTCTGCCCTTTCTGCCGCCACCCGGACTCCCGCGTCGTCGACTCACGGACGAGCGACGACGGAACCTCCATCCGCCGCCGTCGACAGTGCCCGAACTGCGGACGACGCTTCTCGACCACCGAGACCGCGTCGCTCAACGTCGTCAAGCGCAACGGCGTCACCGAACCCTTCAGCCGCGACAAGATCGTCTCCGGCGTGCGCAAGGCCTGCCAGGGGCGACCGGTCACCGACGGCGACCTGGCCGTGCTCGCGCAGCGCGTCGAGGAGACCGTGCGGTCGTCCGGCTCGAGCCAGATCGACGCGAACGACATCGGCCTCGCGATCCTCGCGCCGCTCCGTGAGCTGGACGAGGTCGCGTACCTGCGGTTCGCCAGCGTCTACCAGGCCTTCGACTCGCTCGAGGACTTCGAGGACGCCATCAGCCAGCTCCGCCGTGACCACCACGGTGCTGCGGCCGCTGGGGTTGCGGGTGCCGGGTCGCCTTCGGGTGCCGGCGCGTCGCCTTCGGGTGCCGCCGGCTCGCCGGCGGGTGCCGGCGCGTGAGCGGGGTCGCGGAAGGCCTGGTCCGGTCCGGGTACGCCGTCGTCTTCCGGTCGGTCTTCGCCAAGATGGACCCCGAGCGGGCCCATCACCTGGCGTTCGCCGTCATCAAGGCGCTGCCCCACGTCCCGTTCGTCGGCGGTCTGGTCGAGCGGTACTCCCGCCCGGCAGCTGCTGACGGCATCACGACGATGGGCATCCACTTCCCGTCGCGCTTCGGCCTCGCCGCCGGGTTCGACAAGGACGCCCGCGGCATCGGCGGCCTCGGCCTGCTCGGCTTCGGTCACGTCGAGGTCGGCACGATCACGGCGAAGCCCCAGCCCGGCAACGAGCGTCCGCGCCTGTTCCGTCTCATCGAGGACCGCGCCCTCATCAACCGGATGGGCTTCAACAACCACGGCGCCGGTGCTGCTGCCCGACGGCTCGAGCGCGCCCGACGCAACCCGGGTCGCCCGGTCATCGGCGTGAACATCGGCAAGAGCCGGGTCGTCGCCGTCGAGGACGCCATCGACGACTACCTCGAGTCGACACGACGCCTCGCGCCGTTCGCCGACTACCTGGCGGTCAACGTCAGCTCCCCGAACACGCCCGGCCTGCGCGGCCTGCAGGAACTCGACCAGCTCCGACCGCTGCTGTCCGCCGTCCGCGACGCCGCCGGTGACACGCCCGTGCTGGTGAAGATCGCGCCGGACCTGACCGACGAGCAGGTCGACGCCATCGCCGGCCTCGCGGTGTCGCTCGGGCTGTCGGGCATCATCGCCAACAACACGACGATCTCCCGTGAGGGGCTCGCCGCGGACCCGGCCGACGTCGAGGCAATGGGTGCCGGGGGACTCTCCGGCGCTCCCGTGGCCGCGCGCTCGCTCGAGGTGCTGCGTCGGGTCCGTGCCGCGGTGCCCGCCGAGTTCTGTGTCATCGCCGTCGGCGGGGTGACGACCGAGCAGGACGTGCAGGACCGCATCGACGCCGGGGCCACCCTCGTGCAGGGCTACACGGCGTTCCTCTACGAGGGGCCGAGCTGGGCCACGCGCATCAACCGCTTGCGGCGCAAGCGGTTGCGCCGCGCCGCGCGCTGAGCCGGCGGGCGGGCGGGCGCGTGCCGTCCGGCGCGTCCCGGACGTCCCGCCCGTCGTTCCCGGCCGTCCCGCCTGGCACCCTCCAGGTTCCGAAATCTCGGCATCTCGCGGCTCTCGGCGGCCGTCTGTGGAACCTCGGCGGCGTGCATGCGGCGAGTCGTGGAACCTCGCCGGCCACCCCTGGGACGGGAGGCCCGGTGCGGTCCCGCCACGGGCCTCCCGTCCGTCGGTGCGTGGCCAAGCCCGGCCGCGGCCGCTGAGTGTCCGAGATTTCGGAACCTGGGCGCGCGGGCGGGCCGTCTGTGGAACCTCGGCGACGCGCACGCGGCGAGTCGTGGAACCTCGGCAGCGCGCGCACGCCGGAACGACGAAGCGCCGCCCGGCGAGGCCGGACGGCGCTTCGGACAGCGACCCTGGGGTCAGAGGGCGGGGTACTGCCCGCGCTTGACCTGGGGCTTCGGCAGACGCAGGAACCGCAGCTGCCACGCGCGCGTCAGGATGTAGAGGAACGTGCCGCGCTGCATCTCGCCGAACTTGGTGGTGAGCTTGCGACGCATCGACAGCCAGAGGACCACGCAGTCGATCACGAACAGGGCCACGAACGCCCACACGAGCAGGAGCGAGTACGAGGCGATCGCGGTCTGCGAGGCGGCGAAGCCGACGATCAGGAACAGCACGAGCACCGGCATCATGATCTCGCCGACGTTCCAGCGTGCGTCGATCCAGTTGCGGACGAAGCGACGCTGCTCACCGCGGTCCTTCGCCGGCAGGTAGCGCTCCTCGCCGTTCGCCATGCCGACGCGGGCACGCTCGCGGTCCGAGTTGAGACGCGCGCGGGCGGCCTTCTTGTCGACCGGCGTGTTGCCGACGAGCGGGCGGCGGTTCGCTGCCTCGCGCTCACGGCGGGACGGCGTCGGGCGGCCCTTGCCCTGCTCGAGGAGTTCTTCCTCGGTGGGGTTCACGGTCGTGTTGGTCTTGGGGGCTGCCTTCGCCACGGTGCGTTCCTAACGGCGTTGTGCGTGCGGGATCGTCCTCTAGATTACCGGGCATGACCGACACCGCACAGCCCAGCTCCGCGACCGACCCCGCTCTCCTCGACGCCCTGCGCGAACAGGTGCAGGGTGCACTGCCCACGACGATCGCCGATCTGTCCGCGCTGGTGCGGATCCCGTCGGTGTCGTGGTCGGCGTTCGACGAGTCGCACGTGCTCGCGAGCGCGCGTGCCGTGGCGGACCTGGCGCTGAGCACCGGTGTCTTCGCCGAGGACGAGGTGGAGATCATCCGTTCGGCCATCAGCGACGACGAGCCGCTCGAGCTCGGTCAGCCCGCCGTGCTCGCCGTCCGCCCGGCCCGGAACGGCAAGCCGACCGTCATGCTCTACGCCCACCACGACGTGCAGCCGCAGGGCGACGACGCCCTGTGGGAGACGCCGCCGTTCGAGCCGACCCTCCGCGGTGACCGGCTGTACGGTCGCGGCGCCTCGGACGACAAGGCCGGTGTGATGACCCACATCGCGTCACTCCGAGCGATCCACGCGCAGTTCGGCGACGACCTCGACCTCGGTGTCGTCCTGTTCGTCGAGGGCGAGGAGGAGTTCGGCTCCCGGTCCTTCCGCACCTTCCTCGCCGACCAGAAGGAGCGCCTGGCAGCCGACGTCATCGTGGTCGCCGACAGTGACAACTGGTCGGTGGACGTGCCGTCGATCACGGTCTCGCTCCGCGGCAACGTCACCTTCAAGCTCACCCTGACGACCCTCGAGCACGCCAGCCACAGCGGGATGTTCGGGGGAGCGGCGCCGGACGCCATGATCCCGATGGTCAAGCTGCTCGCGTCGCTGCACGACGACGCCGGTTCGGTCGCCGTCGACGGGCTCACCTCGTACGATGCCGACGTCCCGGCACGGACCGACGACGAGCTCGCCGTGGACGCGGCCCTGGTCGAGGGCGTCCGACCGATCGGCACCGGCGAGGTCCTGTCGCGCATGTGGTTCCAGCCGTCGATCACCGTGACCGGCATGGACGTGCCGAGCGTTGCGAACGCCTCCAACACGCTGCTGCCGACCGTCTCCGCCCGCGTGTCGGTGCGGGTCGCACCCGGCCAACCCGCCACGGAGGCGTACGCGGCCGTCGAGCGGCACCTGCGGGCACACGTGCCCTTCGGTGCCCGGATGGAGATCTCCGAGCCGGACAGCGGCGACGGCTTCCTCGTCGACACGGCCGGCTGGGCCGTCCAGGAGGCCCGCACGGCCATGCGCGAGGGCTGGGGTGCCGAGGCGGTCGAACAGGGCATCGGCGGCTCGATCCCGTTCGTCTCGGACCTCGCCGCGGAGTTCCCGGAGGCCCAGATCCTGGTCACCGGGGTGGAGGACCCGGACACCCGCGCCCACAGCCCGAACGAGTCGCAGCACCTCGGCGTCCTGCACCGGGCCATCGCGTCCGAGGCGATCCTGCTCGCCAGGCTCGCGACGCGCAGCTGACGGTGCTTACAATCGAGGCCAGGCGCGGTGAACCGCACCGCCCGGAGGGAGACGCGCGATGAGCGACACCATCACCACCGACGCACCGGTGACCGAGGCGGCCTCGCACGGCGTCCTCCTGAGCGACGCCGCGGCCGGCAAGGTGGCGAGTCTCCTCGAGCAGGAGGGCCGCGACGACCTGCGACTGCGCCTCGCCGTCCAGCCCGGGGGCTGCTCGGGTCTGATCTACCAGCTGTACTTCGACGAGCGCCTGCTCGACGGTGACGTCACCGCCGAGTTCGATGGGGTCGAGGTCGTCGTCGACAAGATGAGCGTCCCGTACCTCGATGGCGCGACGATCGACTTCGAGGACACCATCCAGAAGCAGGGCTTCACGATCGACAACCCGAACGCGCAGGGCAGCTGCGCGTGCGGTGACAGCTTCCACTGATCACCAGCCGATCCGACACGCGAGCGGGGAGCGACCGACACGGTCGCTCCCCGCTCGCGTTCGTCGGGGGATGCGGTCGCAGTGTGACCGGGGAAAACGGCCGGTCAGGAGTGCGGATCGCGGCGATGAGCGTGTCGGGTGTGCGCGAGCGGTACCGAGCTGCGAGTAAGCTAGGAGTGTTCCAATCAAGCTGGGAGCCAGCCAAGTGTCGCCTTCGTGCGGCTCGGCGGGTTCGGCTCCGGGCTCACGTCTTTTGCGAGAGGTAACAGTGCGTTCGAATCGCCGTATACGTTGGGCGGCCGTCCCGGTGGCCGTCGGTCTGGTCATCGCACTGGCTGGCTGCACGCAGCAGCAGATGAACGGATGGCTCCCCGGCACGGAGGAGACGAAGGACGTCACCAACCACACGAGCCGCATCGTCGGCCTGTGGACCACCAGCTGGGTGGTGCTCCTCGCCGTCGGTCTCATCGTCTGGGGCCTGATCATCTGGGCCGCCATCGTGTACCGCCGCCGGAAGGGCCAGACCGGCCTGCCCGTGCAGATGCGCTACAACATGCCGCTCGAGATCTTCTACACGATCGTGCCGCTCATCCTGGTGCTCGGCTTCTTCGCCTTCACCGCGAAGGACCAGGCCGCGATCGAGAAGCCGTTCGACGACCCCGACGCCACCGTGCACGTGTACGGCAAGCGCTGGGCGTGGGACTTCAACTACATCAACAAGGACAACCCCGAGGACAGCGTCTACTACCAGGGCATCCAGGCCCAGGAAGAAGAGAACGCCAAGGGCGCCATCGACGAGTCGCAGCTGCCGACCCTCTACCTGCCGCAGGGCAAGAAGGTCGCGATCGAGCTCTCCTCGCGCGACGTCGACCACTCCTTCTGGATCATCGACTTCCTGTACAAGAAGGACATGCTCCCCGGCAAGACGAACTGGGAGTACTTCATCCCGGAGAAGCTCGGGACGTACCAGGGCAAGTGCGCGGAGCTCTGCGGTGAGTACCACTCGCTGATGCTCTTCCAGGTGAAGGTCGTCACGCCGGCGCAGTACCAGGACTACCTCGACACCCTGAAGGACCAGGGCAAGGTCGGGCTCCTCGGTGACGAGTACAACACCAACACGAACGAACCGAACAACAAGGCGCCGGTCGAGGCGTCCAGCGAGAACAAGTAGGGGCTCGTCAGATGACAACGTCTTTCGTCGGCCAACCGACCCAGACTGCTTCGCCGGACTTCCAGGCGTCGAAGGTGGGCCGGAAGGGCAACATCATCGTCCGGTGGATCACCTCCACCGACCACAAGACCATCGGGTACATGTACCTGATCGCGTCGTTCGTCTTCTTCCTGCTCGCGGGTGTGATGGCCCTGGTCATCCGTGCCCAGCTGTTCGAGCCCGGCCTGCACGTGGTCGCGACGAAGGAGCAGTACAACCAGCTCTTCACGATGCACGGCACGATCATGCTGCTGATGTTCGCGACGCCGCTCTTCTCGGGATTCGCGAACGCGATCATGCCGCTCCAGATCGGTGCTCCCGACGTTGCCTTCCCGCGACTCAACGGCTTCGCGTTCTGGCTCTACCTGTTCGGCTCGCTCATCGCGGTCGGCGGCTTCCTCACCCCGCAGGGTGCGGCCTCGTTCGGCTGGTTCGCCTACGCGCCACTGAGTGACACGACGTTCACACCAGGGCTCGGCGGCACACTCTGGGTCTTCGGACTCGGCATGACCGGCTTCTCGACGATCCTCGGCGCGGTGAACTTCATCACCACCATCATCACGATGCGTGCCCCGGGTCTGACGATGTTCCGCATGTCGATCTTCACGTGGAACACCCTCGTGACGGCGCTGCTCGTCCTGATGGCCTTCCCGGTGCTCGCCACCGCGCTGTTCGGCCTCGGGCTCGACCGGGTGTTCGACGCGCAGATCTTCAACCCGGCCAACGGCGGTGCCCTGCTCTGGCAGCACCTGTTCTGGTTCTTCGGGCACCCCGAGGTGTACATCATCGCGCTGCCGTTCTTCGGCATCGTGTCCGAGGTCTTCCCGGTCTTCAGCCGCAAGCCGATCTTCGGGTACAAGACCCTCGTCTACGCGACCATCGCGATCGCGGCCCTGTCGGTCACGGTCTGGGCGCACCACATGTACGTCACCGGTGGCGTCCTGCTGCCCTGGTTCTCGCTCATGACGATGCTCATCGCGGTCCCGACCGGCGTGAAGATCTTCAACTGGGTCGGCACCATGTGGCGCGGCTCGGTGACCTTCGAGACCCCGCTGCTGTGGGCCGTCGGCTTCCTCATCACGTTCACGTTCGGTGGCCTCACCGGTGTGATCCTGGCGTCGCCGCCGCTCGACTTCCACGTGTCCGACTCGTACTTCGTCGTGGCGCACTTCCACTACGTGGTCTTCGGCACCGTCGTCTTCGCGATGTTCTCCGGCTTCTACTTCTGGTGGCCGAAGTGGACGGGCAAGATGCTCAACGAGCGTCTCGGCAAGATCCACTTCTGGCTCCTGTTCATCGGGTTCCACACCACGTTCCTCATCCAGCACTGGCTGGGCGTCATCGGCATGCCGCGTCGTTACGCGACCTACCTGCCGAACGACGGCTTCACCTGGATGAACCAGCTGTCGACGATCGGCTCGATGATCCTCGCGATCTCGTTCCTGCCGTTCATCTTCAACGTCTACGTGACGGCCCGGAACGCACCGAAGGTCGCCGTGAACGACCCGTGGGGCTACGGCCGCTCGCTCGAGTGGGCCACCAGCTGCCCGCCGCCCCGCCACAACTTCACGTCGATCCCGCGGATCCGTTCCGAGTCCCCGGCCTTCGACCTGAACCACCCCGAGGCAGGTGTGCCGATCGGTGTCGGCCCCGCGAAGGACGCCCCGGATGCCCCGACCTACGACGCCGCGAAGGGCGAGGTGAAGTAAGCCGATGCGCGCGAACACCAACCTGTTCTGGATCCTCTTCGGGTTCTTCATCCTCGCGGACGCCGCGTACACGATCTGGGCGCTGCTCTACTACGGCCACCCGGAGTGGGTCGGCACCGTGGCGATCGGCCTGACCGGCATCATGTCCGCGTTCATCGCCTTCTACCTCGGCAAGGTCATGGCGTCCCAGGGCGGCGTGCTGCCCGAGGACCGCCCTGACGCCAACATCGAGGACGGCGACGCCGAGCTCGGGCACTTCAGCCCGTGGTCGTGGTGGCCCATCCTGCTGGCAGCAGCGGTCGCCGTCTGCTTCCTCGGTGTCGCAGCCGGGCTGTGGATCGTCCCGATCGGACTCGCCCTGGTGGCGGTCACCCTGGTCGGCTGGGTCTACGAGTACTACCGCGGCAACTTCGGGCACTGACCTGACGCTGCAACGCACCTGACACTTCGGGCGGCACCACATCCGGTGCCGCCCGAAGTGCGTCCAGGCGCTGCACGACCACAGCACACGACCCGGCGCTGCCAACGCAGCGCACGACCCGGCGCTGCACACCACAGCGCCCCACGATCTCCGGTCCCCGATCCGGAACAAACGGGCCCGCCCGCGGCTTGACTGGAGCGGACCTCCCACCACAGCGAAAGGAGTCACCTCAGGTGACCGACAAGCGCACCCTCATCATCTTCGGCGCGACGGGCGACCTCGCCTCCCGCCTGCTGCTGCCGGGCCTCGGCACGTTCCTGCAGAGCGGTCGAGCGGTTCCCGTCCAGCTCATCGGCACGGGCCGCAGCGCCCGCAGCGAAGAGCAGTGGAAGGACATCGTCACGAAGTCCTTCGCGTCGCAGGACGTGAAGGGCCCCGAGGTCGACGCCACGCTCGCGTCGACCCAGTTCATCCAGGGCGACCCCACCGACCCGGAGCACCTCACGGCACTGCTCGACGCGGCCGAGGCCGAGCCGATCCTCTACTTCGCCCTGCCCCCGCAGATCGCCTCCGACATCTGCGAGGCACTGCAGCAGGTCGAGCTCCCCGCTGGCACCACCCTCGCCTTCGAGAAGCCGTTCGGCACCGACGTCGCGAGCGCCCAGGCCCTCAACGAGACCGTGCTGAAGCTGGTCCCGGAAGAGCGCGTGCACCGCACCGACCACTTCCTCGGACGCACCACGGTCCTGAACATCATCGGTCTGCGCTTCGCGAACCGCCTGTTCGAGCCGATCTGGAACGCCGACAACATCGAGAAGGTCGACGTCTTCTACGACGAGACCCTCGGTCTCGAGAACCGCGCCCAGTACTACGACGAGGCCGGCGCGATGGTCGACATGATCCAGTCGCACCTGCTGCAGATCCTCGGCATCGTGACGATGGACGCCCCGGCGGACATCGACGCGGTCGAGTTCCGCTCGTCCCTGGCCCGGGTGCTCCGTTCGACGCGGCTCAAGGGTGACGACGCGAAGATCGCGTCGCGCCGTGCCGTCTACACGGCCGGCACGATCGATGGCAAGGAGCTGCCGTCGTACCAGGACGAGGACGGCGTCGACAAGTCGCGGAGCACCGAGACGCTCGCCGAGATCTCGGTCGAGGTCGACACCGCCCGTTGGAAGGGCGTCCCGTTCACGCTGCGGTCCGGCAAGGCACTCGGCAACAGCCGGAAGGAGGTGCTGATCACCTTCAAGCCGGTCACGCGCCTGCCCTCCGGCCTGAGCGGTCGCCCGAAGGCGGACACGCTCCGCATCGTCCTGAACCCGGACGAGATCGAGCTGACCGTGTCGGCCAACGGCGGTGGCAACCCGTTCGAGATGGGCCAGGTCACCCTGTCGTCGTCGTTCAGCGACGGCGAGCTGACCCCCTACGGCGAGGTCCTGAACGGCATCTTCCACGACGACCCGCTGCTTTCGATCCGCGGCGACGTGGCCGAGCGCTGCTGGGAGATCGTCGAGCCGGTCGTCAAGGCATGGAAGGCCGACGAGGTCCCGCTCGAGGAGTACCGCGCCGGTTCGCGCGGCCCGGCGGACTGGGAGTCGTCGTCCTGACGGACGTGACCGTCGCGCCCTGAACGGGCGGAACTGCGGACGGGAGGCACGGTGCCAGCTGGCACCGTGCCTCCCGTCCGTTTCGTGGTCAGGACCACCGCATCAGGCGGGGTTGCCCGCCCGCTCGCCCTCGCCGGTCCACGAGCGGGTGCCACCGTCGTGTACGGGCAGCCGCGTGCGGTGCCCGGTCGACGCGCCCCGCGCCCGCGCGATCGCGTCCGACGCGGACACGAGCGTCAGGTGCGACAGCACCTGCGGCGTGTTGCCGACGTGGTGTCCGGTGGCGACGTCGATCTCCTCGGAGAGCATGCCGACGTCGTTGGCGTACCCGACGAGCACGTCCATGAGGCGCTCGGCGTCGTCGATCCGCCCCGATGCCGCGTACTGCTCGACCAGCCAGAACGAGCACGCCAGGAACGGGTGCTCCGCGCCGGCGAGCCCGTCGAACCCCGACGACGTCCGGTACCGCAGCACGAGGCCGTCGGCGCCGGTGGACAGGTCCTGCTCGATGGCGGCGACGGTGCCGGTCATGCGGGCGTCGTGGGCGGAGACGTAGCCGATCTGCGGCAGGACGAGCAGGCTCGCGTCGACCTCGTCGGTGTCGTAGTGCTGCCGGTAGCTGCCGCGTGCAGCGTTCCAGCCGTGCTCCTCGATCTCGGCCCGGACCTGGTCGCGCAGGGTGCGCCAGCGGTCCACGGGCCCTTCGAGACCGAACTCCTCGACCGCGGCGACCCCACGGTCGAACGCGGCCCAGATCATCGCGCGCGAGTGCGTGAAGTGCCGTCGCGGGCCGCGCATCTCCCAGATGCCGTTGTCGGGCTCCTGCCAGTGCTCCTCGACGTAGCCGAGCAGGGCGCGCTGCAGGGCCCACGAGTCGGCGTTCTCCTCGACCCCGAGCTCGCGGGCGTCGTGCAGGGCGGCCAGGACCTCGCCGAACACGTCGCCCTGGTACTGCGTGTACGCGCCGTTGCCGACCCGGACGGGCGTCGAGCCGGCGTACCCGGGCAGGTGCGGGAGCTCCCGTTCCGGCAGTTCGCGCTCCCCGGCGATGCCGTACATGATCTGCACGTCGGCGGGGTCGCCCGCGATGGCGCGGAGCAACCAGCCGCGCCAGTGAGCCGCCTCGTCGCGGTAGCCGTGCGCGATGAGCGAGGCGAGGGCGAGGGAGGCGTCGCGGAGCCAGACGTAGCGGTAGTCCCAGTTGCGTTCACCGCCCGGGTCCTCCGGCAGGCTCGTGGTCACGGCGGCCACCACGCCGCCGGTCTCGCCGTGGGTCATCGCGCGGAGCAGCAAGAGTGAGCGGCGGGCGGCGTCGGCGTAGCGTCCCTCGGTGCGCGCCGTCGCCATCCAGTCCGTCCACCACGTCACGGTGCGGTGGAGTTCGGCGTCGACGTCGACGGGCTCCGGGGGCTCGCGGTGCGAGGGGTACCAGGTGAGCACGGTGTCGAGCACGTCACCGTCGTGGATCGTCGCGGTGGCCGTGTGCCGGTGGTCCGAGGCCCGGAAGCGCGGGCCGCGCACGATGACCGACCCGGGGCCGGCGGTGGCGAGCAGTGCAGGGTCCTCGTCGCCGCCGATCTGGCGCACCCACGGCAGCGCGAGGGCGTAGTCGAACCGGATCCGCAGGGTCTGCTGCACCTCGACCGTGCCGCTCAGGCCGCGGACACGCCGGACGATGGACGGGCGGTGGGCGCCGACGGGCATGAACTCGGTCACCTCGACGGCACCGTCCGCCGTGGTCCAGACCGTCGACAGGACGAGCGTGTCGCCGCGGTACTTCCGGTGCGCCGTCGCGGCGGGGTCGGTCGGTCGGAGCGTCCAGTGCCCGTGGTCCTCGGAGCCGAGCAGCGAGGCGAACGTGGCGGCGCTGTCGAAGCGCGGCAGGCACGCCCAGTCGATCGTGCCGTCGCGACCGACGAGCGCGGCGGTCGAGGTGTCGCCGATGACGGCGTGGTCCTCGATCAGGTTCGGGGGAGTCGCGGGGGGCGCGGGTGCTCGCTCGGTGTCGGCGGTCCGGTCCGTGTCGGTGCTCATGCCCCGATCGAACACCCGGAGGCCGAGCGTCGTGGCCGCGCGGACGGTCCGCTGGCCCTCTGGCGGCCGCGTGCCGTCGGCCGTCTGGCGGCAGTGTGCCGTCGGTGTGCATGAAGCCTCGCTCAGGTCGGGTCGGAGGCGTCCGCCTCGGCGAGCCCGACCCGCGCGAGTTCGGACCAGAGCCCGGCACCGTCGGGTGCGTAGACCCACGGCGCCGAGGTGTCGCGGGAGCGTTCCTGCGCCCGGGAGCGTCCGCCGGCCAGGACCGCCTCGCTCGTGGACAGCTGCCGGATGGCGACGCCCGCGACGTTCTCCGGGTGCTCGCGGGCGAACTCGCCGTACAGCGACTCGTCGTGCTGGCCGTCGTCGCCGACGAGCAGCCACTGCACGTCCGGGAAGTCCTTCGCCAGGCGCCGCAGGTTCTGCTGCTTGTGCAGCTGCCCGCTCCGGAAGAACCGGTCGTGCGTGGGGCCCCAGTCGGTGAGCAGGAGCGTGCCGGACGGGTACATGTTGCGGGTCAGGAAGCGCTGCAGGGTCGGCGCGACGTTCCAGGCACCGGTGGACAGGTACACGGTCGGGGAGCCGGGGTGCTGCGCCTGCACGCGTTCGTACAGCACGGACATGCCCGGCACGGGGCGGCGGGCGTGCTCGGTGAGGACGAAGGAGTTCCACGCCGCCAGCATCGGACGGGGGAGCGAGGTCACCATGACGGTGTCGTCGATGTCGGACAGCAACCCGAAGCGGGTGTCGGGGTGCACGACGAACACGTCCGCCTCGACGTCGCGCCCGCCGCCGGCCGACAACCGGACGGTGCGCCAGCCCGGCTCGAGGTCGATCGGCACGATGGTGTCGACGACCCCGCCACGGTCGGTCTCGACGACGTGCGAGACCCCACCGGCGGTGACGGTGACCTCGGCGTGGTCGACCGCGACGCTCGTGAAGCTCTTCCACCCGCGGACACCGGCGTACGAGACGTCGGAGGCGAGGCCACGGCGGGTCAGCAGCACGCGGCAGAGGATGCGGACCCATCCGGGAGCGCCGTAGCCGGTGTAGGGGACGACGGTCGGGACCAGGCCACGGCTTCGGGCGCGGTGCTCGCGGAACTCCTGGACGGCGTCCTCGATGCGGGCCGCGCGGTGCAGGAGCGGCTCGGCCAACGACGGCTCGTGGGGCGTCGGGTCGGGCATCGCCCCATCATCCCATGCAGGACCCGGAAGTCCACGTCCCGCGGCACCTGTGGTGAGTCGCAGCCATGTTCCAGCCGGTCTCTGCGAAAATCGTCCTCGTCACACCAACGAACCGCGCTGGAGCGCAAGAGGAGAACACGTGCTCGTCACCGAGGTAACGAACGCTCTGCCGGGGGGATCATCACTGCTCAGGAACGAGCCGGTCCAAGCCCGCAGTTCGGCGCGCCTCGCGGGTCTGCTCGACGCTGCTGCCGCGGTGATCGACGAGATCGGGTTCGAGCGACTCACGACCGCGATGGTCGCCGAGCGGGCCGGCGCGTCCATCGGCACCGTCTACCGCTACTTCCCGGACCGCATCGCCGTGGTCGACGCGCTCGCGATCCGCTGCACGCAGCGGCTCGCCGCGCGCTTCGTCGCGGCGCTCGACGCGAGCGGCGCGGAGACCTGGCAGCAGGCCTGCGACGCGCTGATCGACGAGACCGCCGAGCTGTACCGCACCGAGCCCGGGTTCCGCGCGATCCGCTTCGGCGACACCGCGGACACCGGCACCGGTGACGCCGAGGACCGCATGGGAGCGCTCGGCGCCGCCGTCGGGCAGATCATGCGCGACCGGTTCGGGCTGCCCGACAACGAGCGCATCGCACGTGCCTGGGTCGTGCTGGCCGAGTCCGGCCACGCCGTGCTGGCGCGGGCGCACCGCGACCGCGAGCACCCCGACTCGGCGCTCATCGCCGAGTACCGCACGATGAGCCGTGCCCACATGGAGTCCGTGGTCGCCGCCGGCTGACCGCCGCGGGGTCCCGCACCCATCCGACGACGCCCGTGCTTCCGAACAGGAGGCGCGGGCGTCGTCGTCCGCGCTGGTTCCGTCGTGCGCTCGGTCCGGTCCACGGCGGTGCGCACCTGTCCGGGACGCGCCGCGTGCCGGAACGGGTGAACCGCTGTCGGACCCGACGGGTACTCTCATCCGGAGTCGGGCTACCTCCGAACAGAAGGGCACCCATGATCGAGTTCCGCTCGGTACGAAAGACCTACCCGGACGGCACCACCGCGGTCGACGACTTCGACCTCGTGATCCCGTCCCGGACCACGACCGTCTTCGTCGGCTCCAGCGGCTGCGGCAAGACGACGCTGCTCCGGATGATCAACCGCATGGTCGACCCCACCTCGGGTTCCGTGCAGATCGACGGATCCGACGTCTCCGGCGTCGACCCCGTGAAGCTCCGGCGGAGCATCGGGTACGTCATGCAGAACTCCGGTCTGCTGCCGCACCGCAAGGTCGTCGACAACATCGCGACCGTGCCCCTGCTCACCGGGGTGTCGAAGGCCGACGCCCGCACGCGTGCGCTCGAGCTCATGGACACCGTGGGACTCGACCGGGCGTTCGCCGACCGGTACCCGTCCCAGCTGTCCGGCGGGCAGCAGCAGCGCGTCGGTGTGGCCCGCGGCCTCGCCGTCGACCCGAACATCCTGCTCATGGACGAGCCCTTCGGCGCCGTCGACCCGCTGGTCCGCAACGACCTGCAGGACGAGCTCATCCGCCTGCAGCGTGAACTCGGCAAGACCGTCGTGTTCGTGACGCACGACATCGACGAGGCGTTCAAGCTCGGCGACCAGGTCGTCATCCTGAAGAAGGGCGGCGAGATCGCCCAGCAGGGCACGCCGTCCGAGATCCTCGCCGAGCCGGCGGACGACTTCGTCGCGAACTTCATCGGTGTGGGCCGTGGGCGTCGGTCGCTGCGCGTCGAGCACACCCCCACGGGCCCCATCGTCGTGGACGGCGACGGGCGTGCAGCCGGTGTCCTCACCGGACCGGTCAACGTCGTCGACGCCGCCGCAGCGGTGCAGGCCGACCCCGCATCGAACCAGGCCGGAGCGTCGCTCGACGCCCCGGGTGCTCCGGCGCAGGGTGAGGGCACGCGGTGAAGTGGGTCCTCGCGAACCTGGACACGATCCGTGACGCCACGGTCGCGCACCTGGCCATCGCCATCCCGCCGATCATCATCGCGTTCCTGCTGTCCATCCCCATCGGCTGGCTCGTCGTCCGCCTCCAGCGCCCCGGTGGATCGCGGTTCGCCTCGGGTGTCGGCAGCGGCATCGTGACGTTCGCCGGGCTGCTCTACGCGATCCCGTCCCTGGCGCTGTTCGTGGCGCTGCCGGGCATCATCGGCACCGGGCTGCAGAGCCCGGTCAACGTCGTGATCGGGTTGACCCTGTACGGCCTCGCGCTCATGGTCCGGTCGACCGTCGACGGGCTCACCTCGGTGGACTCGGGGACGAAGTCGGCCTCGACCGCGATGGGGTACTCGTCGGCGCAGCGGTTCTTCCGCGTCGAACTGCCGCTGGCCGGGCCGGTGCTGCTCGCCGGGCTGCGGGTGGTCTCGGTGTCCACGATCTCGCTGACCACCGTCGGCGCCGTCCTGGGCATCCAGAGCCTCGGCTCGCTGTTCACGGACGGCCTCGGCCGCGGGATCTACGAGGAGATCATCTCCGGCATCGTCATGGTCCTCGTCCTGGCGTTCGTGCTCGACGGGATCCTGGTGCTGCTCGGCCGGATCGTCATGCCGTGGACCCGGACGACCTCGGTGTCGCGTCGCCGGACCCGCCGTGTCCTGCAAGCAGCGGAGGTCGCCTCGTGATCATCGGACAGGCCTTCGCCTGGGTCTTCGACCCCACCAACTACTCCGGGTACAACGCGATCCCCGGCCGCCTCTGGGAGCACATCTGGATCACGCTGCTCGCCGTGGTGATCGCCTCGGTGATCGCCGTGCCGATCGGGTACGCCATCGGCCACACGCGCCGCGCACGGGGCTTCTCGATCGCCGTGTCCGGCGGGATCCGCGCACTGCCGACGCTCGGCGTGCTCTCCCTGTTCGGGCTCCTGCTCGGCATCGGCCTGCAGGCTCCGCTCCTGGCGCTCGTCGTGCTCGCCATCCCCTCGGTGCTGGCCGGTGCGTACTCGGGCATCGAGTCGGTCGAACCCGTGACCGTCGACGCCGCCAAGGCCCAGGGCATGACGGGGTGGCAGATCCTGTGGAAGGTCGAGGTCCCGCTCGGCCTGCCCCTGCTGATCGGCGGCTTCCGCGCAGCCGTGCTGCAGGTCGTGGCCACGGCGACGCTCGCCGCGTACGTCGGTGCCGGCGGCCTCGGCGGCTACTTCTTCCTCGGTCTGAAGACCCAGGACTACGCCGAGATGCTCGGCGCCTCCATCCTCGTGATCGCACTCGCGATCGCGTTCGAGATCGTGTTCGCCGTGCTGCAGCGGGCGTCGGTGCCCAAGGGCACCGCCGACCCGTCGGCCCGGCAGCGCCAGGGATCGCGCGAGCGAGCCCGCAATCCCATCCCGGAAGGAAATCCATCGTGATCACAGCAAAGATCCGTGCGGGCGTCGCAGCAGCGCTCGCACTGGGCGTCGCCGCCGCCCTGACCGGCTGCGCGTCGAGCGACCCGCTCGACAGCGGCTCCAGCGCGTCGTCCGACTCCAAGACGATCGTCGTCGGCTCGCAGCAGTACTACTCGAACGAGATCATCGCCGAGCTGTACGCACAGGTCCTCGAGAAGAACGGCTTCGAGGTCAAGCGCAACTTCAACATCGGGCAGCGCGAGGTCTACATCCCGCAGCTCGAGAAGGGCGCGATCGACGTCATGCCCGAGTACAGCGGCAACCTGCTGCAGTACTTCGACAAGGACTCCACGGCGAAGACCGCCGACCAGATCGACGACGGCCTCGAGACGGCGCTGCCGAAGGGCCTCCGGGTCCTCGACGAGGCCGAGGCGACCGACCAGGACAGCTACACCGTCACGAAGAAGTTCTCCGAGGACAACGACGTGACGAGCCTGGCCGACCTGAAGGACGTCACGTCGAAGCTCACCGTCGGCGCGAACTCCGAGTTCCAGACCCGTCCGTACGGTCCGAAGGGCCTGAAGTCGGTCTACGGCGTCGACGTCGACTTCAAGGCGGTCGAGGACTCCGGCGGAGCCCTGACGGTCAAGGCGCTGAAGGACGGCACCGTCCAGCTCGCCGACATCTACAGCGCCGACCCGAGCATCAAGGCGAACGACTTCGTCACGCTCGAGGACCCGGAGAACCTGATCCTGCCGCAGAACGTCATCCCCGTCGTCTCCGACAAGGTGAACGACAAGGCCGCGGACGCGATCGACTCGGTCAACGAGAAGCTGACGCCCGAGGCCCTGATCGAGCTCAACACCAAGAGCACGGCGGACAAGGAGAAGGCGTCCACCATCGCCAAGGAGTTCCTGACCGACGAGGGCCTGCTGTAACAGCAGTCCTCGTGCGTTAGACGACAGGCGTCGGGCAACTGCCCGGCGCCTGTCGTCGTTCGGCGGAGCGGGGATCGGCACATCCGTGCCGCACGGTTGTGCCGTGCAGCACCCTTGCACGTTCGTGCAGGGAACATTTCTACAAGTTGTCGAAGTCGGTGGTGACGCGGTACCGTTGAAGAGTCCCAACGGCTGTGACATCTGATGTATCCGTTCCACAGGAAGACACTGACGTGCACCGACTGCGCGCGGCGACCCGACTGGGAAGTGCCGCATGACCGACCTCCTCGACCCGCTCATCCTGTCGCGGTGGCAGTTCGGTCTGACGACCATCTACCACTTCCTCTTCGTCCCGCTGACGATCGGCATGGCCGCCGTGGTGGCCGTGTTCCAGACCGCCTGGTACCGGACCGGTCGCGCGCATTACCTGCAGCTGACCCGGTTCTTCGGACGCATCTTCCTGATCAACTTCGCGATGGGCGTCGTGACGGGCATCGTGCAGGAGTTCCAGTTCGGCATGAACTGGTCGAACTACTCGCGCTTCGTCGGTGACGTCTTCGGCGCCCCGCTCGCGCTCGAGGGGATCCTGGCCTTCTTCTTCGAAGCCGCGTTCATCGGCGTCTGGATCTTCGGCTGGGACCGCTTGCCGAAGGGACTGCACCTGGCGAGCATCTGGTGCGTCAGCGCCGGCACGATCATGTCGGCGTACTTCATCATCGCCGCGAACGCGTTCATGCAGCACCCGGTCGGCTTCTCGATGAACGAGGCCAAGGGCCGCGCGGAGCTCACCGACATCTGGGCGGTCCTCGGCAACAAGGTCGCCCTCGCCGCCTTCCCGCACACGTTGTTCGCCTGCTTCATGGTCGCCGCAGCAGTGATCATCTCGGTCGCCGCCTACCACCTGGCGCGGAACCAGAACCTCGAGACGATGATGCCGGCGCTCAAGTTCGGCATGTGGACCATGGTGGCTGCGGGGGCCCTGACGGTGCTCACCGGCGACCAGCTCGGCCTGACCATGGTCGACACCCAGCCGATGAAGATGGCCGCGGCCGAAGCGCTCTACAACACGGCGACCGGCAAGGACGCCTCGTTCTCGATCTTCACGCTCGGCACCCCCGACGGCGTGCACGAACTGTTCTCGATCCGGGTGCCCTACCTGCTGTCGTTCCTGTCCACGCACACCTTCAACGGCACGGTCGAGGGCATCAACGACCTGCAGGCGCAGTACACCCAGGTGTACGGGCCCGGCGACTACAAGCCGATCATCTGGGTCACCTACTGGTCGTTCCGCTGGATGATCGCGCTCGGCGTCGGTGCGGTCATGGTGTCGCTCGCCGGCCTCTGGCTGACCCGCAAGGGCCGGTTCCCGACGAAGCGCTGGATCTGGCGCGTCGCCACCTGGACCGTCCCGCTCCCGATGGCCGCGATGATCGTCGGCTGGATCTTCACCGAGATGGGTCGCCAGCCGTGGCTCGTGTTCGGGTTGCTCAAGACCAGCGACGGCGTCTCGCCGAACGTGACCGGGCTCGAGGTCCTCATCTCGCTCGTCGTGTTCACCGTGATCTACGGCTCGCTGGCGGTGGTCGAGTTCAAGCTCATCAAGAAGGTCGCGCAAGAGGGCCCTGCCGCTCCGGCAGAGGTCGACGAGGAGACCGGCGAGGTCAAGCACGAAGTGACGGTGTACTGAGATGGATCTGCCTGTCCTCTGGTTCGCGATCGTCGGCGTGTTCTTCGTCGGCTACTTCGTCCTCGACGGCTTCGACTTCGGGGTCGGCATGTCCCTGCCCTTCCTGGGCAAGGACGACACCGACCGTCGGGTGCTCATCAACACGATCGGCCCGGTCTGGGACCTCAACGAGACGTGGGTCATCGTCGCCGGCGCCTGCCTGTTCGCGGCGTTCCCCGAGTGGTACGCGACGATGTTCTCCGGGTTCTACCTGGCGCTGCTGCTCATCCTCGCGGCGCTGATCCTGCGCGGTGTCTCGTTCGAGTACCGCCACCAGAACAAGCACCTCGAGTGGAAGCGTCGCTTCGACCTGATGATCATCGTCGGCTCTGCCCTGCCGTCGTTCCTCTGGGGCGTCGCGTTCGGCAACGTCGTCCGCGGGATCCCGATGGACTCCGGGCACAACTACACGGGCACGCTCTTCGACCTGCTCAACCCGTTCGCGCTCCTGACCGGCGTGGCGACGCTGCTGGTGTTCTTCACGCACGGCGTCGTGTTCGTGGCGCTGAAGACCGAGGGCGAGATCCGCGAGCGGGCGAAGCGCCTGGCGACCCGGGCCGGCATCCTGACGATCGTCGTCGGTGCCGCGTTCCTGGTCTGGATGGCGTTCGTCCGGGCGACCCCTGCCTCGCTCGTGCTCTCGGTGGTCGCGGCACTCGCGCTCGTCCTGGCCGTGCTGTGCAACGCCTGGGGCAAGGAGGGCCGGGCGTTCACGCTCATGGCCGTCACCATCGCCGCGATCGTGCTCGCCATGTTCACGGCGATCTTCCCGGACGTCATGCCCGCCACCAACGACCCGGCGAACAGCCTGAACGTGTACAACGCCTCGAGCGGTTCGTACACGCTGACGGTGATGAGCTGGGTGGCGCTGATCTTCGTGCCCCTCGTGTTCGCGTACCAGGCCTGGACGTACTGGGTGTTCCGCAAGCGTGTCTCGCGGGCCCAGGTCACCCAGGCCGCGCACTAGGCAGGCGACGGTGAAGCCGCTCGACCCGCGACTCCTGCGCCTGTCGCGGACGGCGCGCGGCTTCATCGTCGCGGCCGCCGGCACCGGCGTCCTCCGCACGGTCGCGACCATCGCGATCGCGTGGGGGATCGCCGCCGCCGTGACCCTCGGCATCGACGCGGTCCAGGACGGCAGTGTCCCGGGCGCCTTCGGGCAGGCGCTCGCGCTGCTGGGCGGCGCGTTCGTGCTCCGTGCCGTGGCGGCCTGGGCGACCGACGACCTGGCCGCCCGCGCCGCGGCGAAGGTGAAGAGCGAGATGCGCACCACGGTGCTCGCCCGCGCCGCCGAGCGGGGTCCGTCCTGGCTGGCGGGCCGGTCGAGTGCGGGGTTCGCCACCACCCTCGGGCCGGGCCTCGACGCGCTCGACGCCTACTTCGGTCGCTACCTGCCGCAGCTCGCACTCACCGCGATCGCCACACCGCTGCTGCTGGTCGCGATCGGCCTCGGTGACCTGACGAGCGGGCTGATCATCCTGTTCGCCCTGCCGGTCATCCCGGTGTTCATGATCCTGATCGGACTCGCGACCCAGTCGTTGCAGCGGAAGCAGTCCGATGCCCTCGCCAAGCTCGGCGGTGCCTTCCTCGAGGCCGTCGAGGGCCTGGCCACCCTCAAGGTGTTCGGTCGCGCCCGGCGCCAGGTCGGCCGCATCGGCGCCGTCACGGACGAGTACCGTCGCGGCACGCTCGGGGTGCTCCGGCTGTCGTTCGTCAGCGGGTTCGCGCTCGAGCTCGCCGCGAGCCTGTCCGTCGCCCTCGTCGCGGTGTCGATCGGCATCCGGCTGGTCGACGGCTCGCTCGGGCTCGGCGCCGCGATGTTCGTCCTGGTGCTCGCCCCCGAGGCGTTCGCCCCCATCCGCCAGGTCGGCGCGGACTTCCACGCCGCCCAGGACGGCGTCGAGGCATCGGCAGCGGTCCTCGACGTCCTCGACGACGACACGGAGCCCGCGCCGCACCACGACACGGACCCCGCGGCGACCGCTCCGGCTGCCGCGGCGCTGGCCGTGCACGGTCTGACCGTCCGCCGGCCCGACGTGGTGATCGGCCCGCTCGACCTGCACGCCGACCCCGGCACCGTCGTCGTGCTCGCCGGTCCGAGCGGCTCGGGCAAGTCGAGCGTCATCGCCGCACTCCGCGGCGTCCTGCCGCACGACGGCACCGTGGTCGTCCCGGGCGCCGCCGGTACGACCGCCGCCGGCCGCACCACCTGGGCCGATCAGCGACCCCGCCTCGTGCGCGGGACCGTCGCCGAGAACGTCGCGCTCAGCGCGACCCCCGACGCCGTGGACGTCCAGACCGCGTTGCGCGACGCGGGGCTGGGGGTCGACCCGGGCCTCCCGATCGGCGCCGGCGGCAGCGGACTGTCCGGCGGCCAGGCGCAGCGCGTCGCCGTCGCGCGGGCGCTGTACCGCGCCCGCCGCGTCGGCACGCCGTTGGTCCTGCTCGACGAACCGACGTCGGCGCTCGACGCCGAGGCCGAGGCCCACGTCGTCGCCGCGATCCGCGGCCTGGCGGCCGACGGCGCGGTCGTCGTGGTGGCCAGCCACCGACCGGCGGTCGTGGCCGCGGCCGACGTCCGGGTCGACATCGGCACCGGTGGGTCGGTCACCGTCCGGACGGGGGTGCGCGCATGAGCCGGGAGGCTCGTGGCGCGTCGGTCCTGCGCCTCGCGATGCCCCACGGGTCGGGTTGGGCGAAGGCGGTCGCCGCCGGCGCGCTCAGTGCGGTCTGCGCCGTGGCGCTCCTCGCCGCGAGCGGCTACCTCATCACCCGTGCCGCGGAGCACCCGCCGATCCTCTACCTGACCCTCGTGATGGTCGGCGTGCGGGCGTTCGCACTCGGGCGTGCGGCGCTGCGCTACGTCGACCGGCTCGCCGGGCACGACGCGTCCTTCCGGCAGCTCGCGGTGGTGCGCACCGAGATGTACCGGCGGCTCGCCTCGGTCGCACCGGCAGGGCTCGGCAGCACCGGCCGTGGCGACCTGATGACCCGCCTGGTCACCGACACCGACCGGCTGCAGGACCTGCCCATCCGCGTCGTCGGGCCGCTGGTGTCCGCCGGGGTCGTCGCCCTGCTGTCCGTCGTCGCGGTGGCGATCGTGTCGGTGCCGGCCGCCCTCGTGCTCGTGCTCGGCCTGGCGGTCGCGGCGCTGCTCGGGTCGGTCGTGACGGGGTCGATCGCCGAGCGCTCCGACCGTGAGACCGCGGCGGACCGTGGTCGGGTCGCCGACCTCGTGCTCGACACCGTGCGGACGCTCGACGTGTTCGCGGCCTACGGCACCCTCGACGAGCGGCTGGCGCACATCGCCCGTCTCGACGCCGGCGTCACCCGTGCGGTGCGCCGCCGTGGCACGGTCGAGGCGCTCGTCGGTGCCCTGGTCGGGCTGGTCGGCGGCGGCGCGGTCATCGGGATCCTGGCCGTCGGTGCACCCGCCGTGGTGTCCGGGGCGCTCGACGGACCGCTCTGGGCACTGACCGTGTTCGTGCCGCTCGCCCTGTTCGAGGTCGTCGGCGGGGTCCCGCTCGCCGTCCTCACGCTGCGCCGGGTGCGCGCCGCCGCCGAGCGGGTCGAGCAGGTCGTCCCGGCACGGGTGCCCGCGGGCATCGTGCCCGAACCCGAGCAGGACGCCGACCCGGCCGAACTGGCGGTGTCCGGTCCGGTCACCGTGGCGGTGCGCGACCTGACCGTGCAGTGGCCCGGAGCCACGACGCCGGCGGTCGACGGGGTCTCGCTCGACCTGCACCCCGGCGAGGTCGTCGTGCTCGAAGGGCCGAGCGGCGCGGGGAAGTCCACCCTCGTCGACGCGCTCGTCCGGTTCGTCGACCACCAGGGCTCGTACACGCTCGACGGGGTCTCGGCGAAGGACATGCACCCCGACGCCGTCCGTGCCCGCATCGGGCTCATCGAGCAGGACCCGTTCGTCTTCGACCAGTCCGTCCGACAGAACCTGCTGTTCGCCCGCGAGACCGCGACCGACGACGAGCTGCTCGCCGTGCTCGACCGGGTCGGCCTCGGCGAGTGGGTCGGACGTCGCGGCGGGCTCGATGCGTCGGTGGGGGAGCGCGGTGGCCTCGTCTCCGGCGGACAGGCGCACCGGCTCGCCCTGGCGCGCGCGCTCCTGCACGCGTTCCCGGTGCTCGTGCTCGACGAACCCACGGCCGACATCGACCCGGACCTCGGCGACGCCGTCCTGCACGACCTCGTCACGACGGCGCGCGCAGCGGGACGGACGGTCGTGATCGTGTCGCACGTGCCGGTCCGGGCGGACCTGGTCGACCGCACCCTGCGGATGGCCGCCGGCCGCCTGCTCGTCGGATGACCCGACAGGCGGACGCTGGACGGGCCTCCCGGCTTGTATCGTTGACGTCCGTGACCACCGAGCAGCACGCCGAGGACCCGAACGCCTACGACTTCCGTCGTATCCAGGAGAAGTGGCAGCCCCGCTGGGAAGAGCTCGGGCTCTTCACCACCGACCTGGACGACACGCGTCCGCGCAAGTACATCCTCGAGATGTTCCCGTACCCGTCCGGCGACCTCCACATGGGGCACGCCGAGAACTGGGCCCTCGGCGACTTCGTGGCGCGCTACTGGCGCCAGCAGGGCTTCAACGTCCTGCACCCCATCGGCTGGGACTCCTTCGGTCTGCCCGCCGAGAACGCCGCGATCAAGCGCGGGGTGGACCCGAAGGACTGGACCTACGCGAACATCGCGCAGCAGAAGGCGTCCTTCAAGCGCTACGCGCCGTCGTTCGACTGGAGCACCGAGATCCACACCTCGGACCCCGAGTACTACAAGTGGAACCAGTGGCTGTTCCTGAAGATGTACGAGAAGGGCCTGGCGTACCGCAAGGACAGCTGGGTCAACTGGGACCCGGTGGACCAGACCGTGCTCGCGAACGAGCAGGTCCTGCCCGACGGCACCTCGGACCGCTCCGGCGCCGTCGTCGTCAAGAAGAAGCTCACGCAGTGGTACTTCAAGATCACGGAGTACGCCGACCGCCTGCTCGACGACCTCAACCAGCTCGAGGGACGGTGGCCCGCCAAGGTCATCGCGCAGCAGCGCAACTGGATCGGCCGGTCGGTCGGCGCCGACGTCGACTTCGTCATCGAGGGCCGTGACGAGCCCGTCACGGTGTTCACGACGCGTCCCGACACGATCCACGGCGTGACGTTCCTCGTCGTCGCACCGGACTCGGACCTGGCGGCGTCGCTGGTCGCTTCAGCGTCCTCCTCCGTCCGTGCGGACTTCGATGCCTACCTCGTCGCCACCCAGAAGACGTCGGAGATCGACCGGCAGAACGCGGACCGCCCGAAGACCGGTGTGCCGCTCGGCCGTTTCGCGATCCACCCGCTGACGGGGGAGCGCCTGCCCATCTGGGCCGCCGACTACGTGCTGGCCGACTACGGTCACGGCGCCGTCATGGCCGTCCCGGCGCACGACCAGCGCGACCTCGACTTCGCCCGGGCGTTCGACCTGCCCGTGAAGGTCGTCGTCGACACCAACGCCGCGGTCACCGGAGCGATCCCGGTGATCACCGAGGACACCGAGCTGCCCGACCTCAACCCCGCCACCACGGGCGAGGCACTGACGGGTCAGGGCCGGATGATGAACTCCGGCCCCCTCGACGGCATGTCGAAGCAGCACGCGATCACCGCCGCGATCTCCCTGCTCGAGGAGCGCGGGACCGGTCGCGCCGCCAAGACCTACCGCCTGCGCGACTGGCTCATCTCGCGCCAGCGCTTCTGGGGCACGCCGATCCCGATCATCCACGGCGCCGACGGCAGCGAGCACCCCGTGCCGCTCGACCAGCTGCCGGTGCGGCTGCCCGACACCGAGGGGCTCGACCTCAAGCCCAAGGGCACCTCGCCGCTCGGCGGAGCGACCGACTGGGTCAACGTCCCGAACCCCGTCGACGGTACGCCCGCGCTCCGTGACACCGACACGATGGACACCTTCGTCGACTCGTCGTGGTACTTCCTGCGCTTCCTGGCGGCGAACGACGACACCCAGGCGTTCGACCCCGCGGTCGCCCGCAAGTGGGCGCCGGTCGACCAGTACATCGGCGGGATCGAGCACGCGATCCTGCACCTGCTGTACGCGCGCTTCGTCACCAAGGTGCTCTTCGACCTCGGTTACCTCGACTTCACCGAGCCGTTCTCGGCACTGCTCAACCAGGGCATGGTGCTGTCCGGCGGCTCGAAGATGTCGAAGTCCAAGGGCGGCGTCTCGCTCGGTGACGAGCTCGACGCGAACGGCGTCGACGCGATCCGCCTGGTGATGGGCTTCGCCGGCCCGCCCGAGGACGACATCAACTGGGAGGACGTCTCGCCGTCCGCCTCGGCACGCTTCCTGGCCCGCGCCTACCGCTTGGCGACCGACGTCACGTCGACCCCCGACGTCGTCTGGGCCGAGGGCGACCGCGCCCTGCGCCAGGTGACGCACCGGTTCCTGGCCGATGCGCCGGGCCTGATGGAGTCGTTCAAGTTCAACGTCGTGATCGCGCGGCTCATGGACCTGGTCAACGTGACCCGCAAGGCGATCGACAGCGGCCCCGGTGCCGCCGACCCCGCCGTGCGCGAAGCCGTCGAGACCGTCACGCTCGGCCTCGCCGTGTTCGCGCCGTACACCGGCGAGGAGATGTGGGAGCAGCTCGGGTACGAGGCCACCGTCGCGCTGCACGGTTGGCGGAAGGCCGACCCGACGCTGCTGGTGCAGGAGACCCTCACCGCGGTCGTCCAGGTCAACGGCAAGGTCCGCGACTCGTTCGAGGTGTCGAAGTCGATCGAGCCGTCCGAGCTCGAGGCACTCGCGCGGGCTTCTGCGAACGTGCAGCGGTACATCGGTGACCGCGAGATCGTGAAGGTCATCGTGCGGGCGCCGAAGCTCGTGAACATCGCCATCAAGGGGTAGTCCTCGGGCGGCGCGGCCGTCCACGGGGTGGGCGTCTGGCCGTCCACAGGGTGGGCGTCTGGCCGTCCACAGGGTGGGCGTCCGACGCACCTGTCCACAGACCAGCACTCCGGAGCCCGGCCGATCGGCCGGGCTCCGTAGCGTTCGGGGCATGTCGTCGCCATCGTCACCGGACCCTCGGTCAGTGGACGGCGCGCCCGCATCGGGACGCGTGCCCTGGTCGCGACTGGTGCTGTCGCCGCGGGCCGCGGTGGTGCTGGCCGGGGTCGTCGTGGCTGTGGCGCTGGTGGTGGTCCTGGTCGGGTCGCTGACGGGGCGTGGTGGTGCCGGCGCGGGCGGGGTCGTCGTCAGTGGTGCGCCCACCGCCGGCGCGCCGACTGCCGGGGTGCCGACCGCCGGTGCGCCCATCGCTGGCGCGCCGACCGCTGGGTCGTCGACCGCTGGTCCTGCATCCGGTGGGCAAACAGCTGCCAGTGGTGCGGCGCGTGTGGTGGTGCACGTGCTCGGGGCGGTCGAGCGCGACGGCGTGGTGCGCCTGCCGCCGTCGAGCCGGGTCACCGACGCGATCGAGCGGGCCGGCGGCGTGACGGCGGACGCGGACCTCGACCGACTGAACCTGGCGCGGGTCCTGACCGACGGCGAGCGGCTGTACGTGCCCCGCGTGGGCGAGGACGAGGTCCCGGCGGCGCTCGATCCGGTCGACGGCGGTGCGGCCGCGGCGGGCAGCAGCGGGGGCAGCAGTACGGGTGCCGCGGATGCCTGGGGAACCGGCGCTGACCCCGTCGTCGACCTGAACAGCGCCGACCAGGCTGCGCTCGAGACCCTGCCCGGCATCGGCCCGGGGTTGGCCGGCCGGATCCTCGCCTGGCGCGACGAACACGGCCGGTTCACCGCGGTCGAGGACCTGCTCGACGTCAGCGGCATCGGCGACGTCCGGTTCGCTGAGCTGCGTGACCGCGTGCGGGTCTGAGCCGTGCCCGTGCAGCTGCGACCCAGTGCGACGGACCTGCGGGTTGCGGTGCCGGTGGCGATCGCCTGGATCGTGACGACCGTGCTCGTCGGTCGACCGGCGGCAGCGCCGGTGGTCGGGATCGTGGCCGCCGTGCTGGCCGTGCTGGCCGTGCTGGCCGTGCTCGCCGGTGGGAGTGTGATCATCGCGGGTCGTCGTTGCTCGGGCCGCCGCTGCCGCACCGTGACCGCCTGTGCCGGCCCGGTGCTCGTCGCGGCGGCGCTGACCGCGTTGCTCGCGGTGTCGGTCACCGTGGGTGAGACCCGCCGGACGCCGGAGGTGCTCCGCCCCCTCGCCTCCGGGTCGGGCACCGTCTCGTTCGACGCGGTCCTGTCGCGCGACCTGGGCCCGGGTGACCGCTCCGTCCTCGCGACGCTCGAGCGTGCCGACACGGAGCGTGCGCTCCGGGTACCGGTCCGGCTCGTCCCGCCGGGCGACGGTGCGCTCGTCCCGCCGGGTGACGATGACGACCGCGTGCTGGCCGCGGGAACGCGGGTGACCGGCACCGGGACGATCGAGGCCGACGTCCCCGGTTCCGCGACCGCGTTCGTGCTGTTCCTCCGGGGTGTGCCCGCCACCGAGCCACCCGGGGGACTGCTCGGAGCCTCCGACACCGCGCGCCGGGCCTTCGTCCGCGCGACGGCGGACCTGCCCGAGCCCGGGGCTGCGCTCCTGCGTGGCCTGGCGATCGGCGACCGGTCCGGCCTCGACGCCGCGACCGAGGCAGCGATGGAGACCTCGGCGCTGACCCACCTGACCGCGGTGTCCGGGGCGAACTGCGCGGTGATCGTCGGCCTCGTCGTGGTGGTCGGGCGACTCTGCGGGGTGCCTCGGGGGCTCCGGGCGGCGTCTGCCGTCGCCGTGCTGCTCGCGTTCGTGGTGCTCGTACGGCCAGACCCGTCGATCGTCCGGGCCACGGTGATGGCGGTCGTCGTGCTGGTCGTGCACCTGTCCGGCCGCCCCGTGCGCGGCGTGCCCCTCATCGCCCTGGCCGCGATCGGCATGCTGGTGGTCGACCCCTGGTTCGCGCGGTCGTTCGGGTTCGCGCTGTCGGTGCTCGCCACGAGCGGCATCCTGGTGCTCGGGCCACCGCTCACCACGCTCCTCGCCCGACGGCTGTGGACCCCGGCGGCCGCCGCCCTCGCCGTGCCGGTGGCAGCACAGGTCGCCTGCTGGCCCGTGACGATCCCGCTGTCCGCGGCGCTGCCGACCTACGCGGTGCCGGCGAACCTGCTGGCCGAGCCCCTGGCACCGATCGTCACCGTCGTCGGCCTCGGTGCGTGTCTGCTCGCGCCGGTCTGGCCGTGGGGTGGGTCGGTGCTGGCCGCCGTCGCCTGGGCCCCCGCGTCGGCGGTCGGGGGCATCGCCCACGGCGCAGCGCTCCTGCCGTACGCGTCGGCGCCGTGGCCGGGTGGGACCGTCGGGGTGGTCGGCGCCGTGGTCGTCAGCGCGTGCCTCGCGGTCGCCGTGCTCAGCACTCCGACGGCGCGGAGCCGCCTGCTGCTCGTCGCGGGAGTCGTCGTCGTGGTCGGTGTCGCCGCCGTCGCGGTACCCGTGCTGGTCGTGCGCGGTACCGTCCCGCGCGACTGGGCGGTCGCGGCGTGCGACGTCGGACAGGGTGACGCCGTGCTGGTCCGTGGCGGCGACAGCACGGCACTGATCGACACCGGGGACGACCCGGACCGTCTCCGGGCCTGCCTCGACCTGCTGCGGGTCCGCCGGATCGACCTGCTCGTCCTCACGCACTTCGACCGCGACCACGTCGGGGCGGTCGACGAGGTCGCGGGCATCGTCGACACGGCGCTCGTCGGACCCGTCGGCCGTGCGTCGGACAGCCGCGTCGTGCAGGACCTGCAGCGCGGCGGCGTCGACGTCCGGCAGGCCGACGACCGGGTGTCCGGTGTGCTCGGGCCGCTCGGTTGGCGCGTGGTGTGGCCGCGGGCGGGCAGCCCGGACGCCGGCAACGACGCGAGCATCGTGCTCGTGACCGAGCCGCCGCCAGGTGGCGGCTGCCCGACGTGCCTGTCCGGGGTGTTCCTCGGCGACCTGGGGGAGACCGCCCAGCGCCGTGTCCGCTCCGGCAGCGCACTCCCCGACGGGCGCGTCGACGTCGTGAAGGTCTCGCACCACGGTTCGGCCGACCAGGACCCCCTGCTGTACCGGCAGCTCGCGGCCCGCGTCGGACTCGTCGGCGTCGGCGCGGACAACACCTACGGCCACCCGACACGGTCGGCGCTGTCGATGCTCGCATCGTCCGGGACCGCCACGTACCGGACCGACGAACTCGGCACCGTCGTGGTGGGTCGGGCGGCCGCCGACGACCTGCGGGTGTGGACGGAGCGCACGCCGTCGGTGGCCGCCCGTAGGATCGTCGGAGCACTCGTCGCACCGGCACCGTCCGGGTCGGCACCACCGGAAGGACCGCATGCCCGCCAAGAAGCCCGCGCGCGCCGCAGCGAAGATCGACCAAGTCCCCTGGTCGGGGATCCGGCCGGCCCCGGTCGTGCTCGTCACCGGGCCCGAGGCGTTCCTGGCCGACCGGGCCAGCAGTGTGCTCAAGGACCTGCTCGTGGGCGAGGACCCGGCGCTCGAGGTGCACGACCTCGAGGCCGACCAGTACGCTCCCGGGCTACTCGCGACCCTCGCCAGCCCGTCGTTGTTCGGCGAGCCGCGGCTCGTGCGGGTCACCAACGTCGAGAAGTGCACCGACGCCTTCATCACCGAGACCATCTCGTACCTGCAGGCCCCGGCCGACGACGTCACCCTGGTGCTCCGTCACGGCGGCGGGGTGCGTGGCAAGAAGCTGCTCGACACGATCCGCAGCGGGGTCGGCGGTGGGGTCGAGGTCCTGTGCGACGAGCTCAAGCGCGAGACCGACCGCATCGACTTCGTGAACGCCGAGTTCCGCGCCGCTCGACGCAAGATCGCGCCGTCGGCGGTCCGCACCCTCGTGGTCGCCTTCGCGGACGACCTGGCTGAGCTCGCCGCCGCGTGCCGCCAGCTCCTGGCGGACGAAGCGCAGGAGATCACCGACAAGGTCGTCGACAAGTACTACGGCGGTCGCGTCGAGACGAACGCGTTCAAGGTGGCCGACATCGCCCTGGCCGGACGGTCCGCTCCGGCGATCGTCGAGTTGCGGCACGCGCTGGCGACGGGCGAAGCACCGGTGCCGATCGTCGCGGCGTTCGCGAGCAAGATCCGCACGATGGCGAAGGTCAGCGCGTTCCGCGGGCCGAGCGGTCAGGCGGCGTCGGCGCTCGGCATGGCCCCGTGGCAGGTGCAGCGCGCGCAGCGTGACGTCGCCTCGTGGAGTGAGACGGGTCTCGCGAACGCGATCACGAGCATCGCTGAGGCGGACACCGCGGTGAAGGGCGGCTCGCGCGACGCGCACTACGCACTCGAGGTCATGGTCCGCACCATCGCCCGACGCGGCGAGGCGCGCTGAGGCGACCCGCGCCTCCCGGTCGTCGCGCGCTCGCGCGCCCACACCCGCGCACTTGGTGAGCAGAAATGGTCGAGTGCCGACCGGCGACCCGACCATTTCTGCTCACGAAGCGTGCGGCCCGCCGCCGCCACCACCCAGACGCCCGCCGCCCACGCCCCACCCCCGCACACGACGAAGGCCCCACACCGTTCGGTGCGGGGCCTTCGTGCGGCGCTCAGGAGATCAGAGCGACGCAACCTTCTTCGCGATGGCCGACTTGCGGTTCGCTGCCTGGTTGCGGTGGATGACACCCTTGCTCACGGCCTTGTCGAGCTTCTTCGACGCGGTGGCCAGGGCGGCAACGGCCTTGTCCTTGTCGCCAGCGGCAACGGCGTCGTTGGTGTGACGGATGAACGTCTTCAGCTCCGACTTGTAGGCCTTGTTGCGCTCGGTGGCCTTGAGGTTGGTCTTGATGCGCTTGATCTGCGACTTGATGTTCGCCATGTGTAGCTCCTGCTTCGTCTCGTACGGGTGGGCGCGACCGCGGGGTAGAGGGGCCCTCGGTCGCATCGCGTTCCACCCGTGGGCGGGGAACGCGCAAGCCAGCCACCAACATTACCAGGCGAACGGCCCGCCACCAAAGCACGAAACACCGCTGGATCGGCGTGATCTCGCGGCAACACGCACCGGATACGGTGTCGGGCATGCCATCCCTCGCTCCTCGGATCGACACCGTGCCCGCCTCCGGCATCCGGAGGGTCTTCGAGCAGGCAGCGCTGCTGCAGTCCGCCGGCACCCCGGTCACGATGCTCGTGATCGGCGAACCGGACGTGCCCGTGGCACCGCACATCGGTGACGCGGCCCGCCGCGCGTGGACCGAGGACCGCACCGACTACACGCCGAACGGTGGCATCGCACCCCTGCGCGAGGCGATCCGCGACAAGCTCCGCCGCGAGAACCGCATCGAGGCCGACCTCGAACAGATCTGGATGACGATCGGCGCGACGCAGGCCCTGTTCCAGGCGATGACGCTGACGCTGAGTCCCGGCGACGAGGTCCTGGTGCCGGACCCCGGCTACACGACCTTCACGATGAACGCGCACATCCTCGGGGCCACGCCGGTGCCGTACCGGCTCGAACCGCAGCACGGGTTCGAACCCGACCTCGAGGCACTCGAGGCGAGCGTCACCGAGCGCACGCGCGTGCTCGTGGTGAACTCGCCGTCGAACCCGCTCGGCTCGGTGTTCAGCGAGGACACCCTCCGCGCGCTGCTCTCCTTCGCGAAGCGGCACGACCTGTGGGTGATCAGCGACGAGGTCTACGAGTACTTCACCTACGGCACCCGTCACGTCAGCCTGGCCGCGCTCGACGAGGACGACCGGGTGTTCTCCGCGTTCTCGCTGAGCAAGACCTACGCGATGACGGGTGTCCGGGTCGGGTACCTCGTCACGCCGAAGGGCCTCGGGCCGACGATGCGCACCACGCAGGAGGCGATGATCAGCTGCGTCGCCGAGCCCGACCAGTACGCGGCGCTGGCGGCGATCGTGGGGGACCACTCCGCGGTCCGCGACGCCCGCGAGCACTACCGGGCGAACCTCGAGGTCGCGAAGGAGGTCCTCGACGCCGCCGGGATCCGGTACCTCGACCCGCGGGGCGCCTTCTACCTCTGGGTCGACGTGTCGCACGCCTCGGACGGCGACGTCGCGGCGTGGGCGCTCGGCCTCCTGCAGCGCGAGGCCGTCGCGGTCGCGCCCGGCAGCGCGTTCGGCCGCACCGGCGAGGGCTGGATCCGCGTCTGCCTGGCCGCCACCCCTGACGACCTGCGGCGCGGCCTGGGCGCGTTGCCGGCGCCGGCGCACGCTTCCGTCTGACGGCGGCGACCGTCCGGACCGGGGCGGGTGACGCACGGGAGGCCCGCCCCGCGTTCCGCATCGCACGTCGCGCAGCCGCGCCGTGCCTCCAGAGCGGGTGAAGCATGGGAGACTGGGCCGACCGTCCGACCCACCTGAGGAACCGTGAGCCCACAAGCATCCGCTCCGCTCGAGCCCGCCGCGACCCCGGCCGGCGCGATCCGCAACTTCTGCATCATCGCGCACATCGACCACGGCAAGTCCACGCTGGCCGACCGCATGCTGCAGATGACCGGCGTCGTCGAGGAGCGCGCGATGCGCGCGCAGTACCTCGACCGCATGGACATCGAGCGCGAGCGCGGCATCACGATCAAGTCGCAGGCCGTCCGCATGCCGTGGGAGCTCGACGGTGAGACCTTCGCGCTCAACATGATCGACACCCCCGGGCACGTCGACTTCTCGTACGAGGTCTCGCGTTCCCTGGCAGCGTGCGAGGGCGCGATCCTGCTCGTCGACGCCGCCCAGGGCATCGAAGCGCAGACGCTGGCGAACCTGTACCTGGCGCTCGAGAACGACCTCGAGATCATCCCGGTCCTCAACAAGATCGACCTGCCGGCGGCCGAACCCGAGAAGTACGCGGCCGAGCTCGCGCAGCTCATCGGCGGCAAGCCGGAGGACGTCCTGCGCGTCTCCGGCAAGACCGGCGTCGGTGTCCCCGAGCTCCTCGACCTGGTGGTCCGGCGTGTGCCGGCACCGGTCGGCGACGTCGAGGCCGCGCCCCGCGCGATGATCTTCGACTCGGTCTACGACAGCTACCGCGGCGTGGTCACGTACATCCGGATGATCGACGGCTCGATCAAGCCGCGCGAGAAGGTCCAGATGATGTCGACCAAGTCGACGCACGAGATCCTCGAGATCGGGGTGTCGAGCCCCGAGCCGATCCCGACGAAGGGGCTCTCCGTCGGCGAGGTCGGCTACCTGATCACCGGCGTGAAGGACGTCCGCCAGTCCAAGGTCGGCGACACCGTCACGAGTGCGCAGAAGCCCGCGACCGAGGCCCTGCCCGGCTACACGGACCCGAAGCCGATGGTGTTCTCGGGCCTGTACCCGATCGACGGGTCGGACTACCCGGACCTCCGTGACGCGCTCGACAAGCTCAAGCTCTCCGACGCGGCGCTGGTCTACGAGCCCGAGACGTCCGTGGCGCTCGGCTTCGGCTTCCGCTGCGGGTTCCTCGGCCTGCTGCACCTCGAGATCATCACCGAGCGGCTCTCGCGCGAGTTCGGCCTCGACCTCATCACGACCGCGCCCAGCGTGATCTACGAGGTCACGAACGAGGACAACTCCGTGACCGAGGTCACGAACCCGTCCGAGTTCCCCGGCGGCCGCATCGTCGAGGTCCGCGAGCCCATGGTCCGCGCGGCGATCCTCGCGCCGAAGGACTACGTCGGCGCGATCATGGAGCTGTGCCAGTCGCGCCGCGGCTCGCTGCTCGGCATGGAGTACCTCGGCGAGGACCGCGTCGAGATCCGTTACGAGATGCCCCTCGGCGAGATCGTGTTCGACTTCTTCGACCAGCTGAAGAGCAAGACGCAGGGCTACGCGTCGCTCGACTACGAGCCCATCGGCGACCAGGCGGCCGACCTCGTCAAGGTCGACATCCTGCTGCAGGGCGACCAGGTCGACGCGTTCAGCGCGATCGTGCACCGCGACAAGGCCTACGCCTACGGCACGCTGATGACCGAGCGGCTGCGCAAGCTCATCCCGCGCCAACAGTTCGAGGTCCCGATCCAGGCGGCCATCGGCGCGCGGATCATCGCCCGCGAGAGCATCCGCGCGATGCGCAAGGACGTCCTGGCGAAGTGCTACGGCGGTGACATCACCCGCAAGCGCAAGCTCCTCGAGAAGCAGAAGGAGGGCAAGAAGCGCATGAAGACCATCGGCCGGGTCGAGGTCCCGCAGGAAGCCTTCATCGCCGCGCTCTCCGGCGACGTGGAAGAGAAGAAGAAGTAGTAGCGCGCGTCGCGCCGGGTTCCGACGTTTCGCGCTGAGCGACACCGCACGCGCCGGGGCGGCCGTGAAGTGTCGCTGGGCGCGAGAGTTCGCCCGGGCCGGTCGGCGCCGGCAGCCGCGGTCGGGCGCCGTCAGCGAAGGCGCGCGGCGCGGGTCCGCAAGGCGGCCAGGCAGAGGGCCGGGAGGCTCGCGGCGGCCAGTCCCGCCAGTGCGGTCCGCACGATGGTCCAGCCCGCAGCCGCTGCGAAGTCGTCCTGCGCCCCCGCGGCGATCCCGGCGAGCACGGCACCGACGACCATCGTGAGCGTCACGGCGGCGAGCAGGCGCGGCAGTCGCGCCGCGCGGTGCCGACGGACCGCCACGACCAGGGTGGCTCCGAACAGCAGCACACCCGCCCCGGCGCAGCACGCACCGACGCCGGCGATCGCGTTCGCGGTGTCGAAGGTGTCCCACTGCGCGGCCGGCACTGTGACGTACCGCGTCGACGAGCCGATGCTCGCCGTCGTCGCGTCGACCAGGACACGCGCGAGTGCGGCGGCGCCGAAGGCGACGAGCGTGAGCGCGGCGAGCGTCGTGGTCCGACGGTCGACGGACCGCCAGGGCGCGGGGGTGGAGCGGGGCACGCTGCAACGATAGGGGCGGGGCGGCCGCGAGTCGGGCCTCCAGTTCGGGGTGCACGCGAACCGGACGACGAGACCCGGTCGACACGACCTGAGCGGTGATCGGTTCGATCCGACGGGTCAGGCGCAAGTAGGCTGGCGGCATGAGCATCCGCGGGAGCTACCGGACCGCCCTGACCTACGGCGCGGTGGGGGCGACCCAGGCGTCGGACCTCATGACGTACCCGCCCGAGGGGTTCACGCCCACCGAGTCGCGTGCCCGGATCGGGCACGGCGACCAGCGGTTCGAGACCGCGGTGACGCAGGCCCTGACGTGGCAGATCCAGGAGCGCAGCGGTATCCGCGTGCGCGTCGAGGAACAGCCCGACGACGACGAGGTCCGGTACAACCCGGTGACGTTCGACGACGACGGCGTCCCGATCGCCCCGGCCTCGATCGGCACGCCCCGGGTCGAGAAGTTCGCGCCCGACGGCACACCGCTGGTGACCGCCGGCACGTCGGCGACGCTCACGATGCACGCCTTCGGGCGGACCGTGCAGGCGCCCGTGCGGGTCGTGTCGATCATCGACGAGCACGACCGCAAGGGCTTCGCGTACGGCACGCTCGAGGGGCACCCGCTCTCCGGCGAGGAGTCGTTCGTCGTCGAGCGCACGTCGGACGGCTCCGTGTGGCTGCAGATCCGGCAGTTCTCGCAGCCGTCGAGCCGGAAGTGGCAGTTCGTCGCGCCGCTGCTGCGACGGCAGCAGAAGGTGATGGCGGAGCAGTACCTGGCGGCGCTGCGGGGCGACTAGCGGCGAGCGCGTGCGAGCGTTCACGCGCTTGCGGGCGCTTGCGCGCTGGGTCAGCGCAGTGGCGGCAGCGCCGCGATGGCGTCCTCGATCAGCGCGGCGTCGACCCGGCAGTCCCGCGCGACCGTGACCGCGTTGGTGACCCGCAGCGCCTCGACGTCGAACACCCCGGTGGCGACCGCCAGGAAGGGGATGCCGGCGGCGTCCGCGGCCTCGCCGTCACGCGGGGTGTCGCCGACGATCACTGCGCGGGTGCCGGCGAGCTCCGCCGCCGCGCGGGTGGTGACGTCCGCACGCTCCACCTCGGTGTCGCCGAAGTAGGAGTGGTCCCAGTCGAACAGACTCTCGTCGAACCCGGCACCGGCCAGCTTGACGCGTGCGCGGTACTCGGAGTTGCCGGTGAGCAGGCCGTTCCGCCACCCGAGCTCGGCGAAGCGGGTGAGCAGCGCGGTGGCACCGGGGACGGGGGACCGGTGGTCGCCCGAGGCGTGCCGCTCGGCGGTGAGGTCGCGCAGGTGGCCGCTGACCGTCGGGATGATCGTGTCCTCGAACGCGTGCGCACGGACGTGCTCGGCGATGAGTCCGGCATCGGTCCGACCGTGCTGGTGCCCGACGCGCAGGGTGAGGTCGCGGCCGACCGCTCGCTCGAGCGCGAGGTGGTAGAGGTTGCCCGGGGACGACGCGTTCATCACGAGGGTGCCGTCGATGTCCCACAGGACCGTGGTGGGGACGGGGTGGTGCTCCATGCGTCCATCATGACGGACAATGGACTCCATGCCGAGTGCTCTCCCGATCGCCGATCCGGCACCCGCTGACGGACTGATCGTGCCGCGAGCCGCGGCGGGCTCCGCCGGCGGTTCCGACCCGGCGGCCGTGCCGTTCGGGGTCTACGTCCACGTGCCGTTCTGCCGGGTGCGCTGCGGCTACTGCGACTTCAACACGTACACGGCGTCCGAGCTCCGCGGCGTGCGCCGCGACGACTACGCCGGCCACGCCGTGCGGGAGATCGAGTGGGCCGCGACCGTGCTCGACCGCTCCGGCGTCCCGCGTCGGCCCGTGTCGACCGTGTTCTTCGGCGGCGGGACCCCGACGATGCTGCCGGCGTCCGACCTGGCGATGATCCTGCGGGCCATCGACGACACGTGGGGGATCCTGCCCGGTGCCGAGGTCACGACCGAGGCGAACCCGGACTCGGTCGACGCGTCCTCGTTGCAGAGACTGCGCGAGGGTGGGTTCAACCGGATCAGCTACGGCATGCAGTCCGCGGTCCCGCACGTCCTCGCGACCCTCGACCGCACCCACGACCCGTTGCGCGTGCCGGTCGTCGTCGACCTCGCGAAGCAGCAGGGCCTCGACGTCTCCCTCGACCTCATCTACTCGACACCGGGGGAGTCCCTCGACGACTGGCGCACCTCGCTCGACGCCGCGCTGGCCTGCGAGCCCGACCACGTGTCGGCGTACTCGCTCATCGTCGAGGACGGCACCGCGATGGGCCGCATGGTGGCGCGCGGGGAGCTCCCGGCCCCCGACGACGACCTGGCCGCCGACATGTACGAGCTCGCCGACCAGGTGCTCGGCGACGCCGGGTACTCCTGGTACGAGGTGTCGAACTGGGCGCGCGGCGACGCGCACGCGAGTCGCCACAACCTGTCGTACTGGAAGGGCCACGACTGGTGGGGTGTCGGCCCCGGCGCCCACTCCGCGGTCGCCGGCACGCGCTGGTGGAACGTGAAGCACCCGGCCGCGTACGCGAACCGGGTGCTGTCCGGCGAGTCGCCGGCCGCCGGGCGCGAGGTCATCGACGACGAGACCCGCTACGTCGAGCGCCTGCTCCTCGCCGCGCGGGTCCGCGGGGAGCTCGCGACGAGCGAGATCCGCCAGGAGGCCCGTGGCCGGGTCGCGGGACTCATCGCACGGGGTCTCGTGGACGGGTCGGCCGCGGTGCGGGGACGCATCGACCTGACCCTGCAGGGTCGCCTTCTCGCCGACGCGGTGGTGCGGGAGCTGCTGGACTGACGCTGCTCGCTACTGCTTGATGAACTCGATCGACAGGGGGTAGCGGTAGAACTGGCCCCGGTTCGCCGCGACGGCCGCCAGGATGCCGAAGACGATCGTCAGCACGACGACGATCGGGAACAGCAGCGCGCCGATGACCACGACGCTCAGGATGGCGCACGCGATGTACGCGATCGCCACGGTGATGTGGAAGTTCAGTGCGACCCGGGTGTGCTCGCGGATGAAGCCGCCGCGGTCGCGCAGCACCAGGTACGCCACGAGCGGGGCGACGAAGTTGAAGAAGATCCCGCCGATGTGGGTCAGCGTGGCCCAGAGGCGCTGGTCCTCCGGGCTCATCGGCTGCGGCGGGGTGTACCCGCCCGGGTACTGGGGCCCGTTGGGGTTCTGCGGGCCACCGGGCTGCTGTCCGTAGGTCATGCCGGAAGCGTATCGGGGGTGCAGTCGTGCGGGCGTAGGATCAGCAGTCGACACGTCCGAGTGCCAGGTCGACCAGGAAGGAGCGCTCGTGGTCAGTGAACGCAGCCTCGAGGTCCTGAAGGCCATCGTGCGCGACTACGTGGCGTCCCGTGAACCGGTCGGCTCCAAGACGATCGTCGAGCGGCACGCCTTCGGCGTCAGTGCCGCCACGATCCGCAACGACATGGCCCTGCTCGAGGACGAGCAGCTCATCGTCGCGCCGCACACCTCGTCCGGCCGGGTGCCGACCGACAAGGGCTACCGGCTGTTCGTCGACCACCTCGCCGCAGCCCGGCCGCTGACGAGCGCGCAGCGGCACGCCATCGAGACCTTCCTCGGGGCCCCGAACGACCTCGACGAGGTCCTCGGCCGCACCGTGCGCCTGCTCAGCCAGCTCACGAACCAGGTCGCCCTGGTGCAGTACCCCTCGATGGTGCGCGCCCGGGTGCAGCACGTCGAGCTGGTGCGCCTCGGCGACGCCCGGCTCATGGTCGTGCTCATCACCGACACCGCCCGGGTCGAACAACGCGTCGTCGAGACCGACGTCGCGCTCGACGAGCCGCTGCTGACCGAACTCCGCACCGTGCTGAACGGCGCGGCCGTCGGGCTCCTGCTGCAGGACGTGCCCACCGCGCTCCGTGCGGTCCCGCAACAGCTCCGGCCCGACGCCCAGGCACTCGGCGGGGTCGTCGTGGCGACCCTCATCGAGCAGGTCGCGGCGAACCGGCAGGACCGCCTGGTGATGGCCGGCGCCGCCAACCTGGCGAAGAGCGAGCAGGACTTCTCCGGAGGCCTCTTCCCGGTGCTCGAAGCGATCGAGGAACAAGTCACCCTGCTCCGGTTGTTCGGGGAGATGCAGGTGGACGACATCGCGGTGGCGGCGAGCATCGGCGTCGAGAACGCCGAGTACGGGCTCGACGCCACGAGCATCGTCGCCGGCGGGTACCTCGCCGGTGGCGGCGAGGTGGCACGCCTGGGTGTCCTGGGACCGACCCGGATGGACTACGGCACGAACATGGCTGCCGTCCGGGCCGTCGCACGGTACCTGTCCAAGCTCCTGGGCGAACACTGATCGACTGCAACACCGACCGACCGACCGACCGAACACAACCGACTGAGGGATACGTGGCAGACCACTACGACGTCCTCGGCGTCCAGCGAGACGCCTCCGATGCCGACATCAAGAAGGCCTACCGCCGCCTGGCGCGTGAGCTCCACCCGGACGTGAACCCTGCCCCAGAGGCAGCCGAGCGGTTCAAGGACGTCACGCACGCGTACGACGTCCTGAGCGACCCGGAGCAGCGGCGCCGGTACGACGCCGGGCCCCAGGCCGACAGCCCCTTCGGTGGCGGCGCCGGCGGGTTCAGCGACATCTTCGACGCCTTCTTCGGCGGCGGTGGTGGTGGCGGCCGGGGCAGTGGTCCCCGCAGCCGTGCCGAGCGCGGGCAGGACGCCCTGCTCCGCATCGACGTCGACCTCGACGAGGTCGTCTTCGGCACCCACAAGGACGTCGAGGTCGACACCGCCGTCCTGTGCGAGACCTGTCACGGGTCGTGCTGCGCACCCGGCACCAGCCCGCGCACCTGCGACATCTGCGGCGGGTCCGGCAACATCCAGCGCCAGGTCCGCTCGCTGCTGGGCAACGTCGTGACGAGCGCCCCGTGCGGCACCTGCCGCGGCTACGGCACCGTCATCCCGAGCCCCTGCCCGACCTGCCAGGGTCAGGGCCGCGTCCGCGCCCGTCGCACCGTGCCGGTCGACGTCCCCGCCGGCGTCGACTCGGGCCTGCGTCTGCAGATGCCGGGCCAGGGTGAGGTCGGCCCCGCCGGTGGCCCCTCCGGCGACCTGTACCTGGAGATCCGGGTCCGGCACGACGACGTCTTCAGCCGCGACGGTGACGACCTGCTCGCCACCCTCGAGGTCGCGATGACCGATGCCGTGCTCGGCACGACCACGACGATCGACGGACTCGACGGGCCCGTCGAACTCGAGATCCGTCCGGGGGTGCAGAGCGCGGACGTCCTGGTGATCAAGGACCGCGGCATCACGAAGCTGCGTGGGAGCGGCCGCGGCGACCTCCGGGTCGGCGTGCAGGTCGTCACCCCGACGAAGCTGTCGCACAAGGAACGCCAGCTCGTCGAGCAGCTCGCGAAGTCGCACAAGGCGTCGGCGCCGCAGCTCGCCCGGTTCCAGCAGGGCATGTTCGGCAAGCTCCGCGACCGCTTCTTCAACTTCTGATGGCATCGCTCTACGTCGTGGAGTCGCTCGACGGGGTCGCCGTCGGTGGCTCCGTGACGCTCGACGGGGCAGAGGGGCGGCACGCCGTGACCGTCTCGCGCGTGCGGGTCGGTGAGACGCTGCGGCTCTCGGACGGACGGGGGACCGTCGTGTCCGGTGCGGTGGAATCCGTCGACCGCAACTCGCTGGTGCTGTCCGTGGCATCGCTGTCCGTCGACCCGCTGCCGGTCCCGTCGCTGACGCTCGTGCAGGCCCTCGCCAAGGGCGGTCGCGACGAGATGGCGGTGCAGGCGTCGACGGAGATCGGCGTCGACCGGATCGTGCCGTGGTCCGCCGCGCGCAGCGTCTCCCGGTGGGAGGGCCCGAAGGTCGAGAAGGGTCGATCGCGGTGGACGGCCATCGCGCACGAGGCCGCGAAGCAGGCGATCCGGTCGCGGGTGCCCGAGGTCGGGCCGCTCGTCACGACGGCGCAGCTCGTCCCCGCGCTCGGTGCCGGTGCTGCGGTGCTCGTGCTCGACCCCACCGCGACCGTGCGGCTCGCGACGTGGGCACCGACGGCGGACCTCGACGAGATCGCCCTCGTGGTGGGGCCGGAGGGCGGCATCGACGGCTCCGAGCTCGAGCGGCTCGAAGCCGCGGGAGCGATCAGGGTCCGGCTCGGCGACAGCGTGCTGCGGACGTCGACCGCCGGTCCCGCGGCACTCGCGATCCTGCAGGCCGGACTCGGGCGCTGGTGAGGGAAGGCCCGAGGTCGGTCCTGCGTTCTACGATGGAGTCATGAGCACCAGCACGCCCAGCGTCTTCAGCAAGATCATCGCGCGCGAGATCCCGGCGACCGTCGTCGCCGAGGACGACCGCGTGATCGCGATCGAGGACATCGCCCCGAAGGCACCCGTCCACGTGCTGGTCATCCCCAAGACCGAGCAGTACGCGAACGTCGCCGAACTCGCGGCCGGTGACCCCGACCTCCTCGCCCACCTGGTCGCCACCGCGCAGCGCATCGCCGACGAGCGCGCCGGCGGCCAGTTCCGTCTCGTCTTCAACACCGGCGAAGCCGCCGGTCAGACCGTGTTCCACGTGCACGCGCACGTACTCGCAGGTGAACTGCAGGAAGGCACCCTTGCCGGCTAACGAACCAGCACAGCCCACCACCGACGACGACCAGGTCGTCTCCGTCGCCCTCCAGGTCGACGGCATCGCCATGGTCCAGCTCCTCGGTCCCCAGGACCGCCTGCTGAAGACCGTCGAACGGCAGTACCCGGGCGTCAAGGTCGTCGTCCGCGGCAACGAGGTCACGCTCACCGGGCCCGAGCGCGAGGTCGCGCGGGCGAAGGCGCTCGTCGACGAACTCGTCGGCATGGTCAAGCGCGGGCAGGACATCGGCCCGTCGGACATCCCGATGTCGGCACGGATCCTCGACGACGACCGCAAGCCGTCCGACACCTTCGGCACGCCGATCGTGTCGAGCCGCGGCAAGTCCGTGCGGCCGAAGACCGACGGGCAGCGCGCCTACGTCGACGCCATCGACGAGCACACCATCACGTTCGGCATCGGCCCCGCCGGCACCGGCAAGACGTACCTGGCGATGGCGAAGGCCGTCCAGGCCCTGCAGCGGCGCGAGGTCACCCGGATCATCCTGACCCGTCCCGCGGTCGAGGCCGGCGAGCGGCTCGGGTTCCTGCCAGGCACGCTCACCGACAAGATCGACCCGTACCTGCGGCCGCTGTACGACGCCCTGAACGAGATGATGGACCCCGAGCTGGTCCCGAAGCTGCTGGCTGCGGGCACGGTCGAGGTCGCGCCGCTCGCGTACATGCGCGGCCGGACGCTCAACGACTCGTTCGTCGTCCTCGACGAGGCGCAGAACACGACGCCCGAGCAGATGAAGATGTTCCTGACGCGTCTCGGGTTCGGCTCGAAGATGGTCGTGACGGGTGACATCACCCAGGTCGACCTGCCGGGCAACGTGTCCGGACTCCGGCTCGTGACGCGGATCCTCGAGACGGTCGAGGACATCCACTTCGCCCGCCTCGGCAGCGAGGACGTCGTGCGGCACACGCTCGTCGGTCGCATCGTCGACGCCTACACCGTCTACGACGAGGAACGCCTTGCCGAGCAGGCCGGTCACCGTCCCGGTGGCCGTGGCAGCGCGCCGGTCGGCAACCCCGACGGCGCCAACCGTGCCGAGCGCCGTGGTCGGCCGCCGCAGGACCGCCAGCGACCCCCGTACCCCCAGAACGACGCCCGAGGAGGCAACCGGTGAGCATCGAGCTCAACAACGAGTCCGGGGTCGAGGTGGACGAGGCCGCCATCCAGCGCCTCGCCGCGTTCGCCCTCGACGCGATGCACGTGCACGCGGACGCCGAACTCGCGATCGTCCTGGTCGACGAGGGCGCGATGGAGCAGCTGCACGTGCGGTGGATGGACGAGCCCGGCCCCACCGACGTCCTGAGCTTCCCGATGGACGAGCTCCGACCGGGCACCGAAGAGGACCCCACGCCCGCCGGCCTGCTCGGCGACATCGTGCTCTGCCCGCAGGTCGCCGAGGAACAAGCGAAGACCGCCGGGCACTCCAGCACCGACGAGATGCTGCTGCTCACCTGCCACGGCATCCTGCACCTGCTCGGGTTCGACCACGCCGAGCCGGACGAGAAGGCCGAGATGTTCGGGCTGCAGGGCGAGATCCTGACGGCCTTCGCGGCCCAGCGCCGGGGTCGGTAGCCGATGCTCGTCGTCGTCGGTCTGCTCGCGGTCGCGCTCGGGCTCGTCGTGCTCGGCGGGCTCCTCGCCGCGAGCGACGCCGCGCTCTCCGTGGTGTCCCGTGCCGACCTCGACGAGATCGCCCGCGGCAACGAGCGTCGTCGTGCGCTCGAGGCGATCGCGGACGACGTCGGCGCGCACGTCAACGCCCTGAACTTCTTCCGCGTGCTCGCCGAGACCGCTGCGGCCGTGCTCGTCACGATCGCCCTGGTGCGGGCGTTCGACAGCTGGTGGGTGGCGCTCATCGTCTCCGCCGCGATCATGACGGCCGTGTCGTTCGTGCTCGTCGGGTCGAGTCCGCGCAGCGTCGGACGGGCGCACGCCGAACGGCTGCTGGCGTCCACCGGCGGCCTGGTCCGCGCCGTCCGGATCGTGCTCGGTCCGCTCGCCGGTCTGCTCGTCCGGATCGGTGACCGCGTGACCCCGGGCCGCGGCCGCAGCGCCTCGACGGTGTCGAGCGAAGAACAACTGCTGTCCCTCGTCGACGAGGCCACCGAGAGCAACGTGCTCGAGGACGAGGACCGCGAACTCATCCACTCGGTCTTCGAGTTCAGCGACACCCTCGTGCGCGAGGTGATGGTGCCGCGCACCGACATGCTCACGGTCGACGGCTCGGACACGCTCGCCGCGGGCATGGAGCAGTTCCTCGCCGCCGGGGTGTCCCGCATGCCCGTCACCGGCAAGGACAGCGACGACGTCCTCGGCGTCCTGTACCTGCGGGACGTGTCGCGGGCGCTGTACGAGCGACCGGGGTCCGGCAGTGAGCGGGTCACCCGGCTGCTGCGTCCGGCCGAGTTCGTGCCGGAGTCGAAGGCCGCCGACGACACCCTGCGGCACATGCAGGTCGCGAAGAACCACCTGGTCCTGGTCGTCGACGAGTACGGTGGCGTCGCCGGTCTCGTCACGATGGAGGACCTCATCGAAGAGCTCGTCGGGGACATCTCCGACGAGTACGACCACGCCGTGGTCGACCGGGTCGAGGTCGAGCCCGGCCTCTGGCGCATCTCGGCCCGACTGCCCGTCGACGAGCTCGGCGACCTGTTCGGCATCGAGCTCGACGACGACGACGTCGACACCGCCGGCGGTCTGCTCACCAAGGAGCTCGGCCACCTGGCGGTCTCCGGCGACACGGTCACGGTGTCCGGCGTCGTCCTGACGGCCGACCGGGTCGAGGGCAAGCGCCGCCACCTCATCACCGTGCTCGCCGAACGCACTCACGCCCTCGCGGGTGTCGAGGACGCCTTCGACGACGCCACCACCACGACGGGAACCACGCACGCATGACCGACTCCGACTCCACCCCCACCGCCTCGGGCAAGCCCTACCGCGCGGGCTTCGTCTCGTTCGTCGGGCGTCCGAACGTGGGCAAGTCCACGTTGACGAACGCGCTGGTGGGCCAGAAGGTCGCGATCACCTCGTCGAAGCCGCAGACCACCCGTCGCGCGATCCGCGGCATCGTGCACCGGCCCGACGGCCAGGTCATCATCGTCGACACCCCGGGCGTGCACCGTCCTCGCACCCTGCTCGGCGAGCGGCTCAACGACCTGGTGCAGTCCACGCTCGGTGACGTCGACGTCATCGGGTTCTGCGTCCCCGCCAACGAGCCGATCGGCCCGGGTGACCGCTTCATCAACGACACCCTCGACCAGTACCCGCGGGCCAAGAAGGTCGCGATCGTCACCAAGATCGACCGCACCTCGAAGGACAAGGTCGGCGAGCAGCTGCTGGCCGTCTCCCGGCTCCGCGACTGGGACTCGATCATCCCGACGTCCGGCACGAAGGGCCTGCAGCTCGAGGACCTCCTCGGCGAGATCACCTCGTTGCTGCCGGAATCGCCTCAGCTGTACGACTCGTCGGCCGTGACCGAGGAGACCGACGAGGAGCGCATCAGCGAACTCATCCGCGAAGCCGCGCTCGAGGGCGTCCGCGACGAACTGCCGCACTCGCTCGCCGTCGTGATCGAGGACATCGTCGAGCCGGACGAGGACGACGACGCCGACGGGCCGCTGCGCATCTTCGCGAACCTGTTCGTCGAGCGCGACAGCCAGAAGGCGATCGTCATCGGCCACAAGGGGGAGCGCCTGAAGGACGTCGGCTCCCGCGCCCGCGTCGAGATCGAGTCGCTGCTCGGCGGTCGGCACGTGTACCTCAACATCCGTGTGAAGGTCGCCAAGGAGTGGCAGCGTGACCCCAAGCAGCTCGGACGCCTCGGCTTCTGAGCGTCCGGCGCCAGGAGTCATCCACACGAGGGACGCGCCCGTGAGCCGAGCGCCGTACCGTGGACGGGTGTTCCGTCCCATGCTGCGCGCGCAGGTCATCACCGACGTCGTCATCGCCGTGGTGCTCGGCTCGCTCGTGCTGATCACCTCGGCGCGGGGCATGGACTCCCCGCTCGCGATCGTCACGGTCGTCGGCATGACCGCTGCCCTGGCGCTCCGACGGCTGTCGCCCGGACTCGCACTGGCCGTCGCCTGGGTGTTCGCGGTCTTCGAGATGGTCACGGGCCAGATGCCCGACCTGTCGAACGCCTTCATCGCCGCGGTGCTCTACACGACGAGTGCCTACGGCAGCCGGCGGGTGCGGCTGGCAGGACTCGTCTCGGCGATCGTCGGGTCCGTCACCGCGGCCCTGTACATCGGCGTCGACGACTACCGCAACCGGTTGACGATCGACACCGCGTCGACCCCGTTCCAGGAGTCGGTGCAGGTCACGGTCTCGTACTTCGCGGTCGTCCTGCTCCTGTTGCTGCTGCCGTGGTTGGCGGGCCTCGTGGTCCGCACCCGCCGGTCGGCGAGCATGAGCCGCGAGGCCCAGCTGCTCGCAGAGCGCGACGCCGCCCGTGCCGACCGAGCGGTCGCGGTCGAACAGGAGCGCGTGCGCATCGCCCGGGACATGCACGACATCGTCGCGCACTCGCTCGCGGTCGTCATCGCCCAGGCGGACGGAGCCCGCTACGCGCTGAAGGCGGACCCCGCCGTCGCCGACCAGGCCCTCGGCACCATCTCGACCACCGCCCGCCGGGCCCTCGGCGACGTCCGCGAGCTCCTCGGCGCGCTCCGGCACGAGCAGGGGACCGTCCCGACGCCGGAGATCGACGACATCGACCGGCTCGTCGGCGAGATGCGCCAGGTCGGCCTCGACGTCCGGGTCGAGCGCGAGGGCGACCCGACCGGCCTCCCCACCACGACGCAGCTCGCGGTGTACCGGATCGTGCAGGAGAGCCTGACGAACGCCTACAAGCACGGTGAGCCCGGCACGCCGGTGCACGCATCGCTGACCTACCGCCCGGACACCGTCGAGATCGCGGTGGTGAACCGCCGCGCCGACGACGGCACCCGGGGCCCCGGCACCGGGCACGGCCTGGTCGGCATGCGCGAGCGTGCCACCATGACCGGCGGCACGATGACCGCCGGGGTCCGTGGCCCCGACTTCGAGGTCGCCGTCCGCATGCCCGCCGTCCCCGCGAGCGGGCAGATGCCCCGCGGGCGCATCACCCCGACCGCGAGCCCGACCGCGAGCCCGACCGCGAGCCCGACCGCGAGCCGGGCCGCGAGCCCGACCGCCGAGTCGGCCCCCGCCCCGACCAGCAGTCCGACCGAGCAGGAGCGCACCGCCCGATGACCACCACCCCGCCGGCCGACGGCCGCATCCGCGTCGCCCTCGTCGACGACCAGGCACTCTTCCGCACCGGCATCCGGATGCTCATCGGCTCCCAACCCGACCTGCACTTCGTGGGCGAGGCGGGCGACGGTGCCGAGGGAGTCGAACTCGTCCGGCGCACCCGTCCGGACGTCGTGCTCATGGACGTCCGGATGCCCGTGATGGACGGCATCACGGCGACCGCGCACATCGTCGAACAGGCCGGCACCGACGGCGCGAAGGTGCTCGTCCTGACCACGTTCGACTTCGACGAGGCCGCGGCGAAGGCCATCCGGGCCGGGGCGAGCGGCTTCGTGCTGAAGGACGCCGACCCCGAGTTCCTGCTCGCCGCCGTGCGGACCGTGCACGCCGGCACCGCGGTCTTCGCGGCCTCGGCGACGCGGGAACTCCTGCGGCGCTACGACGACTCGGTCGAGCAGGCCGCGACCGTGCCGGCGACGTTCGACGACCTCACCCCGCGCGAGCGCGAGATCTTCGACCTGGCGGCCCGCGGCTTCAGCAACAGCGAGATCGCGCAGCACGAGTACGTCAGCGAGGCGACCGTGAAGACCCACATCTCGCGGGTCCTGACGAAGCTCGGACTCCGCGACCGCGTGCGCCTCGTCGTGTTCGCGCACGAGCACGGGCTGGTGAGCAAGGCCGACTGACGGACGTCATCCGATCGGATGACCCGTCCACAGGAAGTCGAGCCGAGCGGCTCATCCACAGGAGCCGCCCGACGGACGCGGGGCGGGCCTCCCGGACGCCATCGTTGGTGCATGACCACCAGCCACGCTCCGATCATCCGACTCGACCACGTGTCCAAGCACTACGGCGACGCCGCGCGCCGGGTGACGGCGCTCGACGACGTCAGCGTCGACATCGGCGCGGGGGAGTTCACCGCCGTGATGGGGCCGTCCGGGTCCGGCAAGTCGACGCTCATGCACGTCGCCGCGGGCCTCGACGCGGTGTCCGCGGGCCGCATCGAGATCGACGGGGTCGACATCACGGGGCTCGGTGACAAGGACCTGACCGAGCTGCGTCGCCGCCGGCTCGGGTTCGTGTTCCAGTCGTTCAACCTGGTGCCGACGCTCGACGTCAGCGAGAACATCCGGCTGCCGTTCCTGCTCGGCGGGCACAAGCCGTCGAAGGACGAGAGCGCGTGGATCGACCGCCTGGTCGACCAGCTCGGACTCGGCAACCGGCTGTCGCACCGGCCGCACCAGCTGTCGGGTGGGCAGCAGCAGCGCGTCGCCATCGCCCGGGCGCTCGCCTCGCGGCCGGCAGTCGTCGTCGCCGACGAGCCGACCGGTGCCCTCGACTCGCGCACCGGCCGTGACGTGCTCGCGATCCTGCGCGGGGCCGTGCAGGAGTGGGGTCAGAGTGTCGTCATGGTGACGCACGACCCCGTCGCCGCCGCCAACGCCGACCGGATCCTGTTCCTCGCCGACGGCCGGGTCGTCGCCGACCGCCCGGCGATGGACGCCGGCGCGATCTCCACCACGATGCTGGGGATGGAGGCGGCAGCGTGAATGGCGTCCGCTCCTTCGCCCCCACCGTGCTGGTCGCGGCGCTCGGCACCACGTTCGGCTCGGCACTCGTCATCGCCCCGGGCATCGTGACCGAGGCGCTCGGCGCCGCCGGGCTCGCCGACCTCGGGCCGGTCAGGGCGATCCTGTCCGTCGTCGGGTGGCTGTTCCTCGGCATCGCGCTGTACGTCGGCGCGATCGTCACCGCCAACACCTGCGCGACCCTCATCGCCGGGCAGACCCGCATCATCGCGTTGCAGCGGCTCGTCGGTGCCACCGGCGCGACGCTCCGGGCCCGGATCACCCGGACCGGACTGGTCGTCGGGGTGCTCGGCGGACTGATCGGCGCCGTCGTGGGTACCGGGCTGTCCGCGGTGTTCGTGGTCGTCCTGCGCGGCAACGGGTTCCTGCCCGACACCGACTACACGCTCCTGCCGTGGGAGCTCGTGCTGCCCGTCGTGGCCGTGGTCCTGGCGACCTGGGGGGCCTTCGCCGCGGGCTCCCGCCGGGTGCTGACCGTCACTCCGCTCGAGGCGCTGTCCTCGAGCGTCGAACCGAGCCACGACGACGTCCGCTCCGGCACGGCCCGCAAGGTCTGGGCCATCGTGCTCATGGTCGGCGGCGCGGCGCTCATGCTCATCGGGCTCGCGGTCAGCACGAGCTCGCCGATCGCGGTGCTGCCGGCTGCCCTCGGCGGGTTCGTGTCGTTCGCCGGCGTCGCCGTCGGAGCGACCATCGTGATGCCGCCGGTGCTGCAGCTCATCGGTCGGATCGGCTCGCACGACCCCGTCGTCCTGCTCGCCGGCCGCAACGCCATGCGTGCGCCGGGTCGGTCCTCGCGGGCGACGATCGGGCTCGTCATCGGCGTCACCCTGCTCGTCACCTTCGCCGTCGCACTGGGGATCATGCAGCACGTGCTCGAGGCCCAGCTCGAGCAGATGGGACAGGGCCAGATGACGACCGAGATGGTGCAGGCGCAGCGCGACTTCTTCGTGCAGCTGAACGCCGTCGTCAGCGTCATCGTCGGGTTCTCCGCCGTGATCGCCGCCGTCGGGGTCGTCAACGCGCTGGCACTCGGGGTCCTGCAGCGCCGACGCGAGCTCGGGCTGCTGCGGGTGCTCGGACTCACCGGGGCACAGGTCCGCCGGATGATCGTGACCGAGGCCGTGCAGATGGTCGTCGCGGCCGTCGTCTCGGGGCTCGTGCTCGGCACCTTCTACGGATGGGTCGGCGGGCAGACGCTGCTCGGGTCGCTCGGGCACCCGGTCACGCCGGTGTTGCCGCCGCTCACCATCGGGATCGTCGTCGTCGGGGCGCTCGTGCTCGCGGTCGTCGCGACGATCGCGCCGGTGCGGCGCGCGATGCGCGTGCCCCCGACCGAGGCGCTCGCGGTCGACTGACGCGGCGCTCTGGTCGCACCACGCGGCGGACGGGAGGCACGGTGCCAGCTGGCACCGTGCCTCCCGTCCGCCGCGTGGTCGCGTGGACGTGTGCCGCACCGCAGTGCCACGCCGCTCACGTCCGTTGAATGGTCACGAACTGTCGCCTGGACGCGGCTCAGGTGACAGAACGTGACCGCTCGGCGGCCGACCCGCGGCATGTCGTGACCGCTCGCCCCCGTCCGGTGTCCGGCTCGGACCGTGCCTGGCCGCCCCCGCGTCACGCGCTTGTCACACAGCAGCCCGCCGGTGCTACCGTGGACTCGATGTACTCGGCACTCCTCCTCCTTCGCTGCCGCGACGAGGCCTGACACACCGGCCCACCTCGTCGCGGAGTCCGTCGTGGCCGCACTCTCCAGAGCACACGAACACGCGACGAAAGCGACGAACGATGCAGAACACGCAGCAGCCCTCCGGGATGCCGATCCACAAGTACGTCCCCTTCCACGAACAGATCTCGGTCGAACTGCCCGACCGCACCTGGCCGACGAAGCGCATCGAGCGGGCGCCGCGCTGGTGCGCGGTCGACCTGCGTGACGGCAACCAGGCCCTCATCGACCCCATGGACGCCGAGCGCAAGCGCGCCATGTTCGACCTGCTCGTCGGCATGGGCTACAAGGAGATCGAGGTCGGGTTCCCGAGCGCCTCCCAGACCGACTTCGACTTCGTCCGCAGCCTGATCGACGAGGGCGCGATCCCCGACGACGTCACCATCCAGGTGCTGACCCAGGCGCGCGAGCACCTCATCCAGCGCACGTACGAGGCGATCGACGGCGCGAAGCAGGCCATCGTCCACCTGTACAACTCGACGTCGATCGTGCAGCGCGAGGTCGTCTTCCGCACCGACGTGCAGGGTGTCGTCGACATCGCGGTGGCCGGCGCGAAGCTCTGCAAGGCGGCCGAGGCGACGCTGCAGCACGACACGACGGTCTACTACGAGTACTCGCCGGAGTCCTACACGGGCACCGAGCTCGAGGTCGCGCTGCAGATCTGCAACGCCGTGCTCGAGGTCTTCGAGCCCACCCCCGACCGCAAGGTCATCATCAACCTGCCGGCCACCGTCGAGATGGCGACGCCGAACGTCTACGCCGACTCGATCGAGTGGATGTCGCGCAACCTCGCGCACCGCCAGGACGTCATCCTCTCGCTGCACCCGCACAACGACCGCGGCACCGCCGTCGCCGCCGCCGAGCTGGGCTACATGGCCGGCGCGGACCGCATCGAAGGCTGCCTGTTCGGCAACGGTGAGCGCACCGGCAACGTCGACCTCGTCGCGCTGGGCATGAACCTGTTCACGCAGGGCATCGACCCGGAGATCTCGTTCGCGGACATCGACCAGGTGAAGCGCACCGTCGAGTACTGCAACCAGCTGCCGGTGCCGGAGCGTCAGCCGTGGGCGGGCGACCTCGTCTACACGGCGTTCAGCGGCTCGCACCAGGACGCCATCAACAAGGGCTTCGAGGCGATGAAGGCCAAGGCTGCCGCCGCGGGCAAGGACATCGACGAGATCGAGTGGGCGGTGCCGTACCTGCCCGTCGACCCGAAGGACATCGGCCGGTCGTACGAGGCCGTCATCCGCGTGAACTCGCAGTCCGGCAAGGGCGGCGTCGCGTACCTGCTCAAGACCGACCACGCCCTCGACCTGCCCCGCAAGCTGCAGATCGAGTTCTCCGGCGTCGTGCAGCGGCACACCGACACCGAGGGTGGCGAGTTCTCGTCGCAGCGCATCTGGGACGTGTTCCAGGACGAGTACCTGCCCGCCTCGACCGACGACGACAAGTGGGGCCGGTACGAGCTCACCAAGACGGCGACCTCGAGCGACTTCGACGGCACGACCTCGCTGTCGGTCGCACTCCGCGTCGACGAGGGCTCCGTCACCGCCGACGCCGTGGGCACCGGTCCGATCGACGCGTTCCTCAAGGTCCTCGCCGAGCAGGGCGTCCAGGTCACGCTGTACGACTACTCGGAGCACACGATGAGCGCCTCCGGTGACGCCAAGGCGGCGTCGTACGTCGAGCTCGACGTCGACGGCGTGCGCCTGTGGGGCGTCGGCATCGACGCCGACATCTCGACGGCCTCGCTCAAGGCGATCGTGTCCGCGGTGAACCGCGCGGTGCGCGCCGGTGCTGCTGCCGGCGCCGACTCGCCGGAGCTCGTCTCCGCCTGAGACGCGGCCAGACCGGGAGGCGCGGTGCAGGTCCGTCCTGCACCTGGGCCCACGCCGGCCGGTTCCGGGCCGACGCGCCAGCGGCGGACCGGCCGTGCCCGGTGGGGAGCCTCCCGTCTGTGCCCGGTCTTTCCCCCGTCACGCGCGATGGCAAGTCGAATCGGGCGTACCTGATCGTTTCTTTCGACCAGGTACGCCCGATTCCGCTCGGTACCCCTGCGCGCGGCGCGCGCTGCGCGCTGCGCGCCGCACGCGGTGTCGGCGGGGCGGGGGATACTGGGGGCATGCCGCTGTACCGGGACGAGTGCGTCGTGTTGCGCACCCACAAGCTCGGGGAAGCCGACCGCATCGTCACCATGCTCAGTCGGCAGCACGGCAAGATCCGTGCGGTGGCCAAGGGCGTGCGGCGGACGGCGTCGAAGTTCGGCAGCCGGCTCGAGCCGTTCATGGTCGTCGACGCCCAGTTCTACGAGGGCCGCTCGCTCGACATCGTCACGCAGGCCGAGTCGCTCGGGGCCTACGGGGCGCAGATCGTCGCCGACTACGGCGCGTACACGGCGGCCAGCGCGATGGTCGAGACCGCCGACCGCCTGAGCGAGGCCGACGCCGGGCTGCAGCAGTACCTGTTGCTCGTCGGCGCGCTGCGGTCGCTGTCGCGCGGTGAGCACCACTCCAGCGCCACGCTCGACTCCTACCTGCTCCGCGCGATGAGCATCGCGGGGTGGGCGCCGTCGTTCAGCGACTGCGCGGTCACGGGGGAGCCCGGGCCGCACTCCGCGTTCGTGGTGCAGCTCGGCGGGGTCGTCGCCGACCGGGCTGCGCCTCCCGGCACGCCGCGGCTCGACCCGGCGACCCTCGGCGTGCTCGGCTCGCTGCTCGCCGGCGACTGGGCGAGCGTCGACGCCACCGACGAACGGACGCGGTCGCGGGCCTCCGGCGTGGTCGCGGCCTACGCCCAGTGGCACCTGGAACGATCGCTCCGGTCCCTGCCGCACGTCGACCGCTCGGAGCACCCGCTGCCCGTGCCGCTGACCCATGATGGACCCGAGGCGACAGCACGCGCGGTGGCCTCGACCCCCGCACCCGCCGTCCCCGAGCCCGATCCCGCCGTGGAAGGAACCCGCACCGTGGAAGGAACCCCCACCGCATGAGCCCCCGCCGCCCCGACGACGCCGAGCCGTTCCGCCCGATCGACTGGACCGGTGAGACGCCTCCGGCGATCCCGGCCCGGTTCGTGCCGGACCACGTCGCGATCGTGATGGACGGCAACGGTCGGTGGGCCAACGGCCGCGGGCTCACCCGGATCGAGGGACACAAGGCGGGCGAGGCCTCGTTGCTCGACGTCGTCGCCGGCGGGATCCAGATCGGCGTCAAACACATTTCGGCGTACGCGTTCTCCACCGAGAACTGGAAGCGTTCGCCGGAAGAGGTCCGGTTCCTGATGGGCTTCAACCGTGACGTGATCCGTCGTCGGCGCGACCAACTGAACGAGTGGGGCGTCAAGGTGCGGTGGGCCGGACGGCGTCCGCGGCTGTGGCGGAGCGTCATCGACGAACTCGACCGTGCCGAGCAGATGACCGCGGGCAACGACGTGCTGACCCTGACGATGTGCGTCAACTACGGCGGCCGGAACGAGATCGTCGACGCCGTGCGGGGGATGGCCGAAGAGGTCGCCGCCGGACGCCTCAAGCCGAGCCAGGTCACCGAGAAGGCCCTGGCGAAGCGGCTCTACGTGCCCGAGATGCCCGACGTCGACCTGTTCCTGCGCAGTTCGGGGGAGCAGCGCACGAGCAACTTCCTGCTGTGGCAGTCGGCGTACGCCGAGATGGTGTTCCTGGACCGCCTGTGGCCGGACTTCCGGCGCACCGACCTGTGGGGCGCGATCGAGGAGTACGCACGCCGCGACCGTCGCTACGGCGGTGCGGTCGACGCCCCGACCGCCTGACGCACCCGTCAGCCGGGCAGCGGCCCGTCGAGCAGGTGTGCCGCTGACCGCACCGCGTCCAGGGCCGCACGGACGCTCGGGACGCGCTCGGCCCCTCGGGCGATGACGACCTCGACCCGGCGGGCCAGGTCGTCGTCCACGGGGTCGACCCGGACCTCGGCGGGGATGACCGTCGTCGCGAGCGCCAGCCGGGGGAGCAGGGCCACGCCGAGTCCGGCGGCGACGAGCCCCACCACCGCAGCCGCGTTGTCGGTCTCGAGCACGATGTCCGGGGTGAACCCGGCGGTCGCACACGAGGCGAGCAGGTGGCCGCGGCACCGCGGGCAGCCGCCGATCCAGCGGGCGTCGCGGTGCGACGCAAGGTCCACGGCAGAGCCCACGGCACCGGCGTCCACGGCGCCAGTGCCCTCGGCACCGGAGTCCCCGGCGCGGACGCCGCCCGAGCCTCCGACCGGCGTCACCAGCGCGAGCGGGTCACGCCCGAGCGCCCGGGTGACGAGCCCGGGGTCCGGGGCGGACCCGACCTCGTCGCCGACGTAGGTGAAGGTCAGGGCGACGTCGACCTCCCCGCTCCGCAGCAGGTCGAGCGCCTCGGGCGGTTCGACCTCGACGTACGAGGTCGTCACGCCCGGAGCCGTCGACGCCAGCCGGGCGAGCACCGCGGGCACGAGGGCCGAGGACGCGCTCGGGAACCCGGCGAGGCGCACGCGGCCGCGGGTCAGCCCCCCGACGGCGTCGAGGTCCTCGCGCGCGGCGGCCAGTGCGGCCTGCACGTGCAGGGCGTGGTCCGCGAGCACCCGACCGGCGTCCGTCAGGGTGGCACCGCGCCCGCCGCGACCGTCCTGCCCGGACCGCAGCACCAGGGTGTGCCCGAGCCGCCGCTCGGCCCGGGCGAGCAACTGGCTGACCGCGGGTTGGCTCGACCCGAGCGCTGCGGCGGCGCGGGTGATCGATCCGCCGTCGGCCACGGCGCGGAGGACCCGGAGCAGCTGGGGATCGATGTCGTCCATCACGCGATGTTATCGGCTGCACAACGAACCCGGCCTGGTGTGATGGGGCACGAGCCGGGACGCTGTCCGCATGGACTCCTTCCCCGCCGGCCGTGGCTACCTCGCGGCGTGCACCGCCGGTCTGCCGACCCGGGCCACGCTCGCCGCCCAGCGGGCCGACCTCGATGCGTGGTCCCGCGCCGAGACCTCGCCGGCCCACTACGGAGCGTTGGTCGAGGAGGGCCGCGCGCTGTTCGCCGCCCTCGTCGGGGTGCCGGTGTCCCATGTCGCGACCGGCTCGCAGACCTCGGTGATGGCTGCGGTAGTCGCCGACGCGTTGCCGGACGGTGCTGAGGTGGTCGTCCCCGACGGCGACTTCAGCTCGGTCGTCTTCCCGTTCCTCGCCCAGGCGCACCGAGGCGTCCGCGTCCGGCACGTGCCGCTCGACCGGCTCGCCGCGTCCGTCGGGCCCGACACCGCCCTCGTCGCGTGGTCCGCGGTGCAGTCCGCCACCGGCGCCGTCACGGATCCCCACCCGGTCGTCGCCGCTGCCCGGCGGGTCGGTGCCCTCACCCTCTGCGACCTCACGCAAGCGGCCGGCGTCCTGCCCGTCGACGCGGCACTGTTCGACGTGACGCTCACGCACGCCTACAAGTGGCTCTGCGCGCCGCGCGGCGTCGCCTTCATGACACTCTCCGACACCGCCCTCGGTCGGCTCCGCCCGGTCCAGGCCGGCTGGTACGCCGGCGCGGACGTCTGGTCGTCCTGCTACGGCCCCGACATGCGCCTGGCTGACGACGCCCGTCGCTTCGACGTCTCGCCGGCCTGGCAGGCGTGGCCCGGTGCCGTGGCCGCGCTCGAACACGCGGTCGCGCTCGACCAGCAGGCGGTCTGGAGGCACGCCACCGGTCTCGCAGATCGGCTGTGCGACGCCCTCGGGTCGCCTCGGCAGGGCGACGGGCAGGCGATCGTGACGTTCGCGGACGCCGACGGGTCGGCCCTCCGGGCCCTCACCGCCGCCGGGCTCACCGCGTCGGGGCGTGCCGGGCGACTCCGGATCGCGTTCCACCTGTGGAACGACGAGTCCGACGTGGCCGACGTGGCGGCCGCACTGTGCGGGGTGGGGGCGACCACGGCGAGGACGTGAGCGCTGCGGGCGGACGCGGGGCGGGCCTCCCGGCCGACGAACGCCGGTAGTCTTGCCCGGACCGTTTCCGCACCGAGCACCCAGCTCGGCGACCTCTGGAGCACTCTTTGGCACAGCCCACCCGTCTCGACAGCGTCATCGCCCTGGCCAAGCGCCGCGGCTTCGTCTTCCAGTCGGGTGAGATCTACGGAGGCTCCCGCTCCGCGTGGGACTACGGGCCCCTCGGTGTGGAGCTCAAGGAGAACATCAAGCGTCAGTGGTGGCAGCGGTTCGTCCGCGGCCGTGGCGACATGGTCGGCCTCGACTCCGCCGTCATCCTGCCCCGCAAGGTGTGGGAGGCCTCCGGCCACGTCGCGACCTTCACCGACCCGCTCGTGGAGTGCCTGCACTGCCACCACCGCTTCCGCGAGGACCACCTGATCGAGGCGTTCGTCGCCAAGAAGGGCCGCGACCCCGAGGGCCGCATGGCCGAGATCGCCTGCCCGAACTGCGGCACCCGCGGCGAGTGGACCGAGCCCCGCGAGTTCTCCGGGATGCTCAAGACGTACCTCGGCCCGGTCGAGTCCGAAGAGGGCCTGAACTTCTTGCGCCCCGAGACCGCGCAGGGCATCTTCGTCGACTTCGCGCAGGTCGTGACGACCAGCCGGATGAAGCCCCCGTTCGGCATCGGCCAGGTCGGCAAGGCGTTCCGCAACGAGATCACGCCCGGCAACTTCATCTTCCGCACCCGCGAGTTCGAGCAGATGGAGATCGAGTACTTCGTGCCGCCGGCCGAGGCTGCGGAGCACTACGAGCAGTGGATCGCCGACTCGATCGCGTTCTACACCGAGCTCGGCATCGACCCGGAGAACCTCCGCCGCTTCGACGTGCCGGACGGCGAGCGGGCGCACTACTCCGACGCCACCGCCGACATCGAGTACCGCTTCGGGTTCACCGGATCGGAGTGGGGCGAGCTCATGGGCGTCGCGAACCGCACCGACTTCGACCTCAACAACCACATCGAGTCGTCCGGCCAGGACCTGCGCTTCTTCGACCAGGCGGCGAACGAGAAGTACGTGCCGTACGTCATCGAGCCGTCCTTCGGCCTGACCCGTGCGCTCATGGCGTTCCTGCTCGACTCGTACCACGAGGACGAAGCACCGAACGCGAAGGGCGGCGTCGACAAGCGCACCGTCCTGCGACTCGACCCGCGCCTGGCGCCCGTCAAGGCCGCGGTGCTGCCGCTGTCGCGCAACGAGCAGCTCTCGCCGGTCGCCCGCGGCCTGGCCGACGACCTGCGCAAGAACTGGAACGTGGACTTCGACGACGCCGGGGCGATCGGCCGTCGCTACCGTCGCCACGACGAGATCGGTACGCCGTTCTGCATCACGGTCGACTTCGACACGCTCGAGGACAAGGCCGTGACCGTGCGCGAGCGCGACACCATGGCGCAGGAGCGGGTCGCCCTCGACCAGCTGCAGGGCTACCTGGCGCAGCGCCTGCTCGGCGCGTAGGGGCGCGGCGCGGCCCGACCCGGCACGGCGCGGATGCGCTTCGCACAACCAAAGTCACCTCGAACCGCGCGATCCCGCGGCGCGAGGTGATTTTGGTTGTGCGGCGGGAATGCGCGCGCAACGTCCGCGTTGGGATCAGCATGAACGACTCCGTGAAGGTCGATGTCTGGTCGGACATCGCCTGCCCCTGGTGCTACATCGGCAAGCGCAAGTTCGAGGCCGGCGTCGCCGCGTTCGGCGCCTCGGCGGACGGCCGCCCGGTCGAGGTCGAGTACCACTCCTTCGAGCTCAGCCCGGAAACCCCGGTCGACTTCGAGGGCACCGAGGCCGAGTTCCTGTCAGAGCACAAGGGCATGCCCGTCGAGCAGGCGCAGCAGATGCTCGACCAGGTCACCGGCATCGCGGCCTCGGTCGGGCTGGACTACGGCTTCGAGGCCATGCACCACACGAACACCGTGAAGGCGCACCAGGTCATCCACCTCGCCAAGCAGCACGGCAAGCAGCTCGACATGGTCGAGCGCCTGTTCACCGCCTACTTCGAGCGCGGCGAGCACGTCGGCGACGACGCGACGCTGGCCGACCTGGCCGCCGAGATCGGGCTCGACCGCGACGAGGTCCTCGCCACGCTCCGTGACGACTCGCAGCTCGCAGCCGTCCGCGCCGACCAGGCCCAGGCGCAGGCCTTCGGCATCAACGGCGTCCCCTTCTTCGTCATCGACGGCAAGTACGGCGTCTCGGGCGCGCAGGATCCGGCAGCGTTCGAGCAGGTGCTGACGCAGGTCGTCGCGCTGCGCGGGACGACTCCGGACGAGGTCGCCTCGGCGACCGAACGCGCTGCGGACGACGCGAGCGCCGACGTGGCGGCGACCCGATGACGGGCGCGACGGTCACCGTCGGGGGTGGGGCGGGCCTCCCGTCCGCCCCGTCGGTCCCGGATGCGATCTCCGGTCTGGAGGCGCGCCCCGGCCTGCTCACGCTGGTCACGCCCGGCGGTGCGCCGGTCTGCGACGGTGATTCGTGCCTGATCGACGCCGGATCGTTCGCCGGTGCCGAGGGCGACTGGACCGAGGTGCCGGACTGACGGATCCGTCGGTCGCGCTTCGCGCGCTGCTCGTCCCGCGCCGCGCGCTGCTGGTCCCGCGCCCCCGTGCGGTCGTTGCGCCCCGACTCTGCGGGGCGCAACGGCTGTGCGGGGGCGCGATCCGTCGGTCGCAGGACCGGTCAGGCGCGCTGCGGTTCCTCGTCGGTGATGTCGGCGACCGTCGCGCCGTACGCGGCGACGAGGTCGTCGGCGTCGACGAAGGCGCTCGCGCCGTGCCGGCCCGCGCCGAGGGCGACCCGTCGACCGGCGATCCGTTCGTCGGCGTAGACGGGCAGGTTGCCGGTCGCGCCGATGGGCGTGATGGTGCCGCGCTCGTAGCCCGACGCCTGGAGCGCGGTCGCCGCGTCGGGCATCGAGAGCTTGTTCACGCCGACGACGGTGCGGAGCTTCTTCCACGCGATGCTCCGGCCGCCCGGCACGAGCGCGAGCAGGAAGCCGCCGTCGTGGCGCTTCACGACGAGCGTCTTGACGATGTCGCCGGGGTCGATGCCGAGCAGTCCGGCGGCCTGCTGCAGGGAGTCCGCGGCGGGGCGTTCGACGACCTCGACCGTCAGGCCGCGGGCTGCTGCGTCGGTGTCGAACCGGGTGCTGGCGTCGATCGTCATGTGGAGAACGCTACCGGCGAGCACCGACGTGGGAAGATGGGACAGGTATGACGATCACACAAGCCCCAGCACGGCCTCTGCGCATCGGCCCGATCGAGGTCGACGTGCCGGTCGTGCTCGCGCCCATGGCGGGCATCACGAACATGGCGTACCGCCGGCTCTGCCGCGAGTACGGCGCCGGTCTTTACGTCTGCGAGATGATCACCTCGCGCGCACTGGTCGAACGAACCCCCGTGTCGATGCAGCTCATCCAGCACCACGAGTCCGAGACCCCGCGGTCGATCCAGCTGTACGGCGTCGAGCCGAACACCGTGGCCGAGGCCGCTTCGATCCTGGTGGGCGAGGACCGCGCCGACCACATCGACCTGAACTTCGGCTGCCCGGTGCCCAAGGTCACCCGCAAGGGCGGCGGCGCGGCCCTGCCCTGGAAGCTCGAGCTGTTCCGCGAACTCGTCACGAAGACCGTCCGCGCCGCAGGGAACGTGCCGGTCACCGTGAAGATGCGCAAGGGCATCGACGAAGACCACCTGACCTACCTCGACGCCGCCCGCATCGCGCGGGACGCCGGCGTCGCCGCGGTGTCGCTGCACGCCCGCACGGCGAACGAGCACTACTCCGGTCACGCCGACTGGTCGGCGATCGCGACGCTGAAGGAAACCGTCACCGACATCCCGATCCTCGGCAACGGGGACATCTGGTCGGCTGCCGACGCCCTGCGCATGGTCGACGAGACCGGCGTCGACGGCGTCGTCGTCGGACGCGGGTGCCTCGGGCGCCCGTGGCTGTTCGGCGACCTGGCGGCGGCGTTCCGCGGCGAAGGGCTGCGGTACATGCCGACCCTGGGCGAGGTCGCCGACGGGTTCCGTCGGCACGCCGAACTGCTCGTCGAGTTCTTCGGGTCCGAGGACCACGGCTGCCGCGACGCCCGCAAGCACGTGGCCTGGTACTTCAAGGGGTACCCGATCGGCAGCGACGTGCGGTCCGGGCTCGCGTTGTCGTCGAGCCTGCAGGAGATCGACGACCTGCTCGGGCAGCTCGACCGCGACGCACCGTACCCGGGCGAGGGCGCCGAGGGCCCCCGTGGTCGCTCCGGCAACCCGAAGCGCATCGCACTGCCCGACCGCTGGCTCGAGTCGCGCGACGTCGACAGCGAGTTCCGCAAGGTCCTCGCCGCCGCCGAGCTGCACCACAGCGGCGGATGAGCGCCACCGCCTCGTACGGCCCGGCCGACGCCGAGCGCTGGCTCCCGGAAGAGCACGGCAACCGCCGATCGGACTTCGCCCGCGACCGCGCACGGCTGCTGCACTCCAGCGCGCTCCGTCGCCTCGCCGCCAAGACCCAGGTGCTCAGCCCGACGACCGGGCTCGACTTCGCCCGCAACCGCCTGACCCACTCGCTCGAGGTGGCGCAGGTCGGTCGCGAGCTCGCGGACTCGTTGGGCCTCGACCCCGACGTGGTGGACACCGCGTGCCTGGCGCACGACATCGGCCACCCGCCCTTCGGCCACAACGGTGAGACCGCCGTCAACGCCTGGGCCGCCGGCATCGGCGGGTTCGAGGGCAACGCGCAGACGCTGCGGCTGCTCACCCGGCTCGAGCCGAAGGTGTACGGGCTGCGGCCGGGGGCGGGCGCCGCTGGGGCTGGCGCGGGGGCCGGCGCCGACGTCGACCGTCCGTTCGGACTCAACCTGACCCGTGCGTCGTTGGACGCCAGCTGCAAGTACCCGTGGCCCGCGGCGCAGGGCGTCTCCGAGTCGTCATCGGGCCGGACCAAGTTCGGCTTCTACGACGACGACCACGACGCCTTCGAGTGGCTTCGTGCCGGGGCGCCCCGTCGGCAGCGGTGCATCGAGGCGCAGGTCATGGACCTGTCCGACGACATCGCGTACTCGGTGCACGACTTCGAGGACGCCGTCGTCGCCGGGTTCATCGACGTCGCGGCGCTCGGCGACCGCGTCGGCGAGAACGACATCGTCACCGCGATGCACGCGTGGGTGGGCGACGACCTGAGTCGTGAGGAACTGCTCGAGGCGTTCGACCGCCTCCGGGCCCTGCCGCTCTGGATGACCTCGTACGACGGGTCTCGGCGTGACGCAGCGCACCTGAAGAACCTGACCTCGCAGCTGATCGGACGCTTCGCGCGGACGGCGACGGCCGCGACCCGCGAGTCCTACGCCTCCGGGTCCCTGGTCCGGTTCGCGGCGTCCGTCGTGACGCCGCCGGAGATCATCGGCGAGATCGCGGTCCTCAAGGGCATCGTGGCGGCGTTCGTGATGACGCAGGGCGACCGGCAGCCCGTGTACGAAGACCAGCGCCGGATCCTGACCGAGCTGCTCGACGCCCTGGCAGCATCGGGTGCGTCGGACCTCGAGCCCGGCTTCGCCGCCGACTGGAGTGCGGCGTCAGACGACGACGGCCGACTCCGCGCCGTGGTCGACCAGGTCGCGAGCCTGACGGACCAAGGGGCGATCGCCTGGCACCGTCGGTTGGTCGTCGGCGAGCGGGAAGCGGTCCACATCCCGGTGTGAGCGGTCGGCCGAGGTCGGTCCCACGAACTAGGATCAGAGGGTGGCTGGCAGGATCGCGCGGAACGACATCGACGAGGTCCGCTCGCGTGTCAACATCGCCGACGTCGTCGGCGACTACGTCACGCTGAAGAACGCGGGCGTCGGCTCGATGAAGGGGCTCTGCCCCTTCCACGACGAACGTTCCCCGTCGTTCCACGTCCGGCCCCAGGTCGGGCGTTACCACTGCTTCGGCTGCGGCGAGGACGGCGACGTCTTCAGCTTCATCATGGCGCAGGACCACACCACCTTCGCCGAGGCCGTCGAGCGCATGGCCGCGAAGATCGGCTTCACCCTGCACTACGAAGAGGGCGACGGGCCGCGCACCGACTACAACACCCGCGCCCGGCTGATCGCCGCCAACGAAGCCGCGCTCGAGTTCTACACGGCGCAGCTCACCACCGCCGCGGCCGACCCCGCACGGCGGTTCCTGGGGGAGCGCGGGTTCGATCCCTCGGCGGCGCAGCACTTCGGTGTCGGCTTCGCCCCGAAGTCCTTCGACATGCTCAAGGACCACCTGCGCGGTCGGGGCTTCACGCTCGAGGAACTCACCTCGGCCGGGCTCGTCAGCCAGGGCGACCGGTCGCCGTACGATCGGTTCCGTGGTCGCCTGATGTGGCCGATCCGCGACGTCACCGGGGCGACGATCGGGTTCGGTGCCCGTCGCCTGCTCGACGACGACAAGGGCCCGAAGTACCTCAACACGCCCGAGACCCCGATCTACCACAAGAGCCAGGTGCTCTACGGGCTCGACCTGGCCCGCCGCGACATCTCGAAGCAGAAGCAGGTCGTGATCGTCGAGGGCTACACCGACGTCATGGCCTGCCACGTCGCCGGCATCACCACCGCGGTCGCCACGTGCGGCACCTCGTTCGGCGTCGACCACATCAAGGTGCTGCGCCCGATGCTCGGCGACCTGGCCGGCGCCGACCCGAACGCCAACGGCGAGGTCGTCTTCACCTTCGACCCGGACGAGGCCGGACAGCGTGCCGCCTCCCGCGCCTTCGCCGAGGAACAGCGGTTCGCCGCGCAGACCTTCGTCGCGGTGGCGCCCGGTGGTCTCGACCCGTGCGACCTCCGGCTCGCCCGCGGCGACGACGCCATCCGCCGCCTGATCACGAACAAGCGCCCGATGTTCGAGTTCATGATCCGCCGCACGTTGGAGGGCCACGACCTCGAGACGGTCGAGGGCCGCGTCAGTGCCCTCCGCGCCGCCGCGCCCGTGCTCGCCGGAATCCGCGACCGGTCGCTCACCCAGGGGTACGTCCGCGAGCTCGCCGGCTGGCTCGGCATGGACATGCCCGAGGTCCGTCGATCGGTCGAGACCGCGCGTCGGCGTGCGGGGTCGACGGACGATCGGTCAGGAGGCCCGGGGCGCGACGGCCGCGCCGGTCACGCCACCGACGGGGCCGGTGTGGTCGAGGAGCCCGTCGCCGGGATCCGCTCGCTGCCCAACGACCCGATCAGCCGCATGGAGCGCGACGCCGTCATGGCGATGGTGCAGCAGCCGACCTCGGTCGGAGCGCCGCTGCTCGGGCTCGCCGCGTCCGCCACGTTCTCGGCGCCGATGCTCGCCGTCGTGCGGGACGCCGTGGTCGCCAACGTCGACGTCATCGGGGCGGGGGACTGGCTCGACCGGTTGCTCGCCGACGTGCCGACCCCCTTGCGCACCCTGACGCACGAGCTGGCCCTCGCGCCGATCCCCGCGCGCAACGCCGAGGACCTCGCCGCGTACTGCCGGAGCATCGTCGTCGCCCTGGTCGAGCGGGACCTGCTCGCCCGCAAGGCCTCGTTGCTCGGACAACTGCAGCGTGCGGACCCGCACGAGCAGGCCGAGCGGCGCGCTGAGATCCAGCGGCAGCTCGTGGACATCGACGCGCAGCGCATGCGGCTCCGCGCCGACGCCGAGGCGTCCTAGCCTCTCCCCGCCGGGCGCCGGGCGCCGGGCGCCGGGCGCCTGGCGCGCGGCCGTGTCTGGCGTCGAGTGGTCGCAAGGCGTCGGCTGGCCGGGGTCCGGCCGACGGGACGTGACCGCTCGGGGTGGGACGGGCGGTGTGTCGTGACCGGTCGGCGGGGGCGAGGGACGGGGCCGACGTGGGGCGAGCCTCCAGGCCGACGGTGTGGCCGCACGACGTGCCGCGTGTCGGGCGTCGAGTGGTCGCAGGGCGTCGGCTGGCCGGGGTCCGGCCGACGGGACGTGACCGCTCGGGGTGGGACGGGCGGTGTGTCGTGACCGGTCGGCGGGGGCGACCACCCAGGTTGCACGGCGCAACTTTCGTGTGCGGCGCGCCGGGTCGATGCGCACGAATGATGCATCACGCGACGGGTGCTTGCATTACAGCGGTGTAAACAAATCGCTCCCGGTTCGATCTGTTCCGTGACAGGGTGATACCAATGAGCGTTCCTGGCCGGGCACACAGACGTACCACCCGCCGGTCCGGACACTTGCACCCAACTTCAAGAGAGGCATCGAACATGGCATCCGTGTTCAAGAAGCACACAGCCACGTGGGGCAGGCGCGGCATCGCGCTCGGCGCCGGAGCAGCAGCGACGGCGCTGGTGCTGACCGGCTGCGCGAGCAGCAGCGTGAGCGACACCGAGCTGAACGGCCTGAGCATCGGGACGACGGACAAGATCACGTCCCTCGACCCGGCCGGTTCCTACGACAACGGCTCGTTCGCCGTGCAGAACCAGGTCTTCCCGTTCCTGATGAACACGCCCGTGGGCAGCCCGGACGTCGAGCCGGACATCGCCACGAAGGCGGAGTTCACGAGCCCGACCACGTACGAGGTCACCCTCAAGGACGGCCTCGAGTTCGCGAACGGCAACAAGCTCACGTCGAGCGACGTGAAGTTCTCGTTCGACCGTGAACTCAAGATCAACAACGAGAACGGCCCACAGTCGCTGCTCGCCAACCTCAAGAGCATCGACACCCCGGACGACACGACCGTGGTGTTCAACCTCGACCACGCCGACCAGACCTGGCCGCAGGTGCTCTCGAGCCCCGCCGGCCCGATCGTCGACGAGGACGTCTTCAGCGCGACGAAGCTCACCAGCGCCGACGACATCGTCAAGGGCAAGGCGTTCGCCGGGCAGTACCAGATCAGCTCCTACAAGGAGAACCAGCTGATCCAGTACAAGACGAACCCGAAGTACGACGGCCTGCTCGGCAAGGCGAAGACCTCCGAGGTGACGGCCAACTACTACACCAAGGAGACCGACCTCAAGCTCGCCGTGCAGCAGGGCGACGTCGACGTTGCGTACCGCTCCCTGACGCCGACCGACATCTCGGACCTGCGCAAGGACGACAAGCTCAAGGTCACCGACGGCCCCGGCGGCGAGATCCGCTACGTGGTCTTCAACTTCAAGACGCAGCCGTTCGGTACCGGTCAGGACGACGCCGACGAGGCGAAGGCCCTCGCCGTGCGCCAGGCCGCCGCTGACGTGGTCGACCGCGCCGCCCTGGCGAAGGAGGTCTACAACGACACCTTCACGCCGCTGTACTCGATGGTGCCGGACGGCCTCACCGGTGCGGTCCAGCCGTTCAAGGACATGTACGGCGACGGCGACGGTGGCCCCGACGTCGACAAGGCGAAGAAGACCCTCGCCGACGCCGGTGTCTCCGGCAAGGTGCAGCTCGACATCCAGTACGCGCCCGACCACTACGGTTCGGCGTCGGACGACGAGTACGCGCTGCTGAAGACGCAGCTCGAGGACTCGGGCCTGTTCACCGTCAACATCCAGTCGACGGTCTACACGACCTACGCCCAGGAGCGCACGAAGGACGCGTACCCGGAGTACCAGCTCGGTTGGTTCCCGGACTTCTCCGACGCCGACAACTACCTGTCGCCGTTCTTCACCAAGGAGAACTTCGTCCAGAACCACTACGACGACTCGGTCATCCAGGACCTCATCGCGAAGGAGCAGGCGGAGTCCGATCCGGACAAGCGTGCCGACCTGATCGAGCAGGCCCAGGAGCGCGAGGCATCGCAGATCTCGACGCTGCCCCTGCTGCAGGGCAAGTCCGTCGCCGTCGCCGGCAAGGACGTCAAGGGCCTGACCCTCGATGCCTCGTTCAAGTTCCGGTACGCCACCCTCAGCAAGTAGCACCACGCCCCTCGCGCAGGCCGCGGGCGTTCCCACGAGGAACGCCCGCGTGCCTGCGCACCGGCATGAAAGGCACCCCTCCCCGTGACCCTGAGCACCCCAGAGGCGACCCAGGACGTGAACGGCACCGATCCGACCAAGCCACAGGCACAACGTCGTGCCAAGAGCAGTGGCGGCGGACTCGGCCGGTACGTCCTCGTCAGGTTCCTCCTCATCATCCCGACCGTCTTCATCCTGGTGACGCTCGTGTTCTTCCTGATGCGCGTCATCGGGAACCCGATCACCGCGTCGGTCGGCGGCCGACTCACCCCGACGCAGCTGCAGGAACGCCTGCACGCCGCCGGGTACGACCGTCCCGTGCTCGTGCAGTACTTCGAGTACCTCGGCGGCATCCTGCGCGGTGACTTCGGCAACGCGTCGACCGACAACCGGCCGATCACCGAGATCATCCTGCAGTACGGCGGCGCGACCGCCGAGCTCGTCTTCTACGCCCTCGTCGTCGCGCTCGTGCTCGGCATCCCGCTCGGCATGCTGGCCGCGTACACGCGCGACAAGTGGCCCGACGTGCTGCTCCGTGCCCTCGCGATCCTGACGTACGCGACCCCGGTGTTCTTCGGCGGCCTGCTGCTCAAGCTCGTCTTCTCGGTGTGGCTCGGTTGGCTGCCGCTCGGCGACCGCGCGTCGACCAGGGTGGAGCTCATCCTCGACGGCATCCCCGGCGCGAGCGGCATCTACATCATCGATGCACTGCGGACCGGCAACGCGGCGGTCATCGGCGACGTGCTGCAGCACGCCGTCCTGCCGGCGCTGACCCTCGGACTGCTGACCGCCGGCATCTTCCTGCGCCTGGTGCGCGCGAACATGATCGGGTCGCTCGGCTCCGAGTACGTCGACGCGGCCCGCTCGCGCGGTGTCCGCGAGTCGCGGTTGGTGCGGACGCACGCGTTCCGCCCCGCTCTCGTGCCGATCATCACCGTGATGGGCCTGCAGATCGCGATGCTGCTGGGCGGTTCGGTCCTGACCGAGACCACCTTCGGGTGGCGCGGCCTGGGCTTCGAGCTCAACCAGTACCTGTCGGCCCGTGACTTCGTCGCGGTCCAGGGCATCGTCGCGATGCTGGCGGTGATCGTCGCGGTGACCAACTTCATCGTCGACGTCGTCGCCGCCCTGATCGACCCGAGAGTGAGGTTCTGACGATGGCCGACACCACCCTCGTCGACCGCCACGAGCCGCTCTGGAAGCGGCTGCCCGTGGTGGTCCAGCTCCGCAAGAGCACCGGCTGGCAGCGCGCCATGCTCATCGTCGGCGTGGTCATCTGCGCCCTGTACCTGCTCGTCGCGGTCTTCGCGCCGCTGCTGGCCCCGTACGGCTTCGGCCAGCTGCAGGGCGCGGACGGCGAGAGCTTCCCGCGCACGGGCGCACCGAGCGCCGAGCACATCTGGGGCACCACCGTCGGCGGGTTCGACGTGTTCAGCCGGGTGGTCTACGGCGCCCGGACCGCGGTCCTCGTCGTGATCGTCGCGGTCGTCGTGTCGATCATCGTCGGCGTGCTGCTCGGGCTGGTCTCCGGCTACCTGGGCGGTTGGCTCGACCGGGTCCTCGTCGTGGTCGCCGACGCGATCTACGCGTTCCCCTCGCTGCTGCTCGCGATCGTCGTGTCGATCGTGATCTCCGGCGGCAACTCGAGCTACTCGGGCGGCATCATCGCGGCGGCGATCTCGATCACCGTCGTCTACGTGCCGCAGTACTTCCGGGTGGTCCGTGCCGAGGCCGTGCGTCTGAAGAACGACGCGTTCGTCGAGTCGGCGCGCGTGATGGGCACGAACCCGTGGCGCATCATGACCCGCCACGTGCTGCGCAACTCGACCAGGTCCCTGCCGCTCATCCTGACGCTCAACGCCAGCGACGCGATCCTGACCCTGGCCGGCCTCGGCTTCCTCGGGTTCGGCATCGGTCCGACGTCCGGCGCCGAGTGGGGCTACGACCTCAGCCGTGCGCTGTCCGACGTCGCGAGCGGCGTCTGGTGGACCGGTGTCTACCCGGGTGTCGCGATCGTGGTGCTGGTGCTCGGTGTGACGTTCATCGGCGAGAGCCTCAACGACATCTCCGACCCCCGTCTGCGTGCGCGCCGACGGCTGAAGCAGCTGGTGTCCACGCGCGACGCGCGCAACACGGCCACCGCGGAAGGATCGGGCGCATGACGACCGACACCGAGAACGCACCCGTGGTCGTCGTCGACGACCTCACGGTCACCTTCGCCACCGACGGCGGCGCCGTCGACGCGGTCAAGGGCGTCAGCCTCGACGTCCGCCCCGGCGAGGTCCTCGCCCTGGTGGGCGAGTCCGGCTCCGGCAAGTCCGTCACGGCTCGCGCCATGCTCCGGCTCATGCCCGAGACGGCGACGCTCGGCGGCGCGGTGCTGCTCGACGGCACCGACGTCGTCACCGTCGGCGCGCAGAAGCTCCGCAGCCTGCGGGGGACCGCCGGTGCGATGGTCTTCCAGGAGCCGTCGACCGCCCTCAACCCGGTCTTCACGGTCGGGTGGCAGATCGCCGAGGGGCTCCGCGCCCACGGCGGCATGTCCAAGAAGGAGGCGCGGGCGAAGGCCATCGACTACCTCGGCCGCGTCGGCATCCCCGACCCCGAGACCCGCGTCGACCACTACCCACACCAGTTCTCCGGCGGCCAGAAGCAGCGTGTCGTCATCGCGAGTGCCCTGGCCCTCGAGCCGTCGGTGATCATCGCCGACGAGCCGACCACGGCGCTCGACGTCACGGTGCAGGCCGAGATCCTCGACCTGCTCCGCCGCTGCCGCGACGAGTTCGGCACGGCGATCGTGATCATCACGCACAACATGGGTGTGGTGGCCGACCTGGCCGACCGCGTCGCCGTGATGTACCAGGGCGAGATCGTCGAAGAGGCATCGGCGACGGACCTGTTCGCGCGTCCGCAGGCCGACTACACGAAGCGGCTGCTCGCCGCCGTGCCCCGGCTCGAGGCGTCGACGGGCACCGCCCGCCGTGCCGCGATCACCGAGGACGTCACCCCGCTGGTCGAGGCGAAGGGGCTCAAGATCGAGTACCCCGGCCGCCTCGGTTCGCCCGCGTTCCGCGCCGTGAAGGGCGTCGACCTGGCGATCCGTCCCGGCGAGGTCCTCGGCTTGGTGGGGGAGTCCGGCTCCGGCAAGACCACGATCGGTCGCGCCATGGCCGGGCTGACGAAGGTCACCGGCGGCTCGCTGAAGGTCCTCGGCGCCGAGATGCTCGGCTACCGGGAGCGCGACTTCAAGCACCTGCGCAAGGACATCGGGTTCGTGTTCCAGGACCCGGCGACGTCGTTCAACCCGCTGCTCACGATCGCCGAGTGCGTCGCCGAGCCGCTGGTCGTCCACAAGGAGGTGTCGAGCCCGCGTGCGGCCCGTAAGCGCGTCGACGAACTCCTCGAGGCGGTCCAGCTGCCGAAGGCGTACGGGGACCGCTACCCGCACGAGCTCTCCGGTGGGCAGCGCCAGCGCGCGTCGCTCGCCCGGTCGCTCGCGCTCCGGCCGAAGCTGCTCATCGCCGACGAGCCGACGAGTGCGCTCGACGTGTCGGTGCAGGCCCGCGTGCTCGAGCTCTTCCTCGAGCTCCAGCAGGACCTGGGCTTCGCGTCGCTGTTCATCAGCCACGACCTGGCGGTCGTGGGCGCGCTGTCCGACCGGATCGCGGTGCTCTACCGCGGCGACCTGGTCGAGGTGGGCACGACGGCGCAGGTCCTCGGCGCTCCGCAGCACCCGTACACGCAACGCCTGCTGGCGTCGCTCCCGGTGCCGGACCCTGCGGAGCAGGCCGAGCGACGGCGTACGCTGGAGCAACTGGAGAACGTCGGGTCCTGACCCGATGCGACCCGCGTCTGGTCCCGACCCGGCGCGACCCGCCCAGGAGGCCCGTCCAGCGTCGTCGACGCACGCCGGGCCTCCTGGACGGTCGCCTCCACAGCTGTACGCACGACGGTCCTGCCAGCGCGGTCCGTCGCGAACCGCCGCCAGGGGGCGGCGTGGAAGGGGACCCATGATCGCGGTCAACGGACCGGCGGTCGTCGCGGACGACGTGTCGATCGAGTACCGGGGCGGACGGGGGTCCGAGTCGATCCGAGCGGTCGACGGGGTCAGCCTGACGGTGCGGCAGGGCGAGATCCTCGCGCTGCTCGGAGAGTCGGGGTCGGGCAAGTCGACCTTCGCCGCCGCGATCGCGGGGCAGCTCGGGTCACACGGCGAGGGTGACGGTGCGCTGCGCCGGCACATCGTCGGGGGCGAACTGACCGTCCTCGGCCAGAAGACCCGCGGGCTGCGCGGTTCGTCCCGCAAGCTCGAGCGGCTGAGCGGCCGCATCGGCTACCTGCCGCAGGACGGCGCCGATCGACTCAGTCCGGACCTCACCGTCGGCGAGGCCATCGCCGAACCGATCTACCAGCGCGACCGCCGCTTCGACCGGAAAGAGGCGGGCCTGATCGTCGCGCGCCTGGTCGACGCCGTGCACCTGCCGCTCGGCGTGATGCGGCTGAACACCTGGGAGCTCTCCAGCGGACAGCGGCAGCGTGTCGCCCTGGCGCGGGCCCTCGTGCTCGAACCCCAGCTCCTGGTCGCCGACGAACCCGCCCGCGGCGTCGACGTGCTCGTGCGCCAGTCGGTGCTCGAGGCCCTGGCGACCCTGCAGCGCAACCGGCAGTTCTCCGCCGTCGTGGTGTCCAGCGACCTGCGCGAAGCCGGCGCCCTGGCCGACCGCGTCGCCGTGATGGCCGATGCCCGGTTGGTCGGCCTCGGCACCTTCGACGAGGTCCTCGACAACCCCGTCGACCCCTACGTCAAGACCCTGGCCGCGACCGCGGCCCGCGGCGTGAAGCGTCGCCCGGCACCCACCGCCCCGCGCCGCTCGACGGCGCCACGCCGACCGGTCGCCGCCGGCACCGGCCCCCGCACGGACCGACAGGAGAACCCGTGAGCACCGCCACCCGAGGCCACCGCGCCGTCGTCCCCACCTCCGGCGCCCCGCTGCCGATCGACGCACCGCAGCCCGGCCCCGTCGCCGTGCTGCCGGAGCCGACCGACCTGCACGTCACCGCCGTGACCGAGGCCGGCGGTACCGTCGCGCCGCTCGACGCGGACACCCGCGGGCTCGTCTGGCTCGACCCCCGCGACCCGTCCGGCCTGGCGGACGCGCTCGACGCGGCACCGGGGATCGGCTGGGTGCAGCTGCCGTTCGCCGGGGTCGACGCCTTCGCGCACCTCATCCAGGAGCACGGGGACCGCGTGCTCTTCACCTCGGCGAAGGGCGCGTACGCGGAGCCCGTCGCCGAGCACGCCCTGGCGCTGACGCTCGGGACGCTGCGGGTCCTGCAGAAGCGTGCCCGTGCACACTCGTGGGCCACCGAGCCCGAGGGTGTGTCGCTCTACGGCCGGAACGTCGTCGTCATCGGCGCCGGCGGGATCGCGCTCGAGTACATCCGCCTGCTCGCCCCGTTCGACGTCGACGTCACCGTGGTGCGTCGCTCGGCCGACCCGGTGGACGGCGCATCGCGCACCGTCACCACCGACCAGCTCGACGAGGTCCTGCCCGACGCCGACGTCGTGATGATCGCAGCAGCCATGACCTCGGGCACCGCGAAGCTCTTCGGCGGTCATCAGTTCGCGATCATGAAGCCGTCCGCCCGGCTCGTCAACATCGCCCGCGGGGGACTCGTCGACACCGACGCCCTGGTCGAGGCCCTGCGCAGCGGTGCGATCGCCGCCGCAGGGCTCGACGTCACCGACCCCGAGCCGTTGCCGGACGGCCACCCGCTGTGGTCCGAGCCCGGCGCGGTCATCACGCCGCACCAGGCGGACACCCCGGAGATGGTCGCGCCGCTGCTCGCCGAGCGGGTGCGACTCAACACCACGGCGTTCCTCGACGGCAGCGGCGAGGGCTTCGTCGGCGTCGTCGACCCGGTCGCCGGGTACTGAGGAGCAGCGCTGCACCGGGGGCCACAGCGCGGCGCGCCCGGGCGGCGTGTCCGATGCGGTGAGGGGCGCTGCGGTGCTGCTATGCTGTTACCCGTTGTTCGCACGACATTCGACAGCGGACAGTGATCCTCGATAGCTCAATTGGCAGAGCAGCCGGCTGTTAACCGGCAGGTTGTTGGTTCGAGTCCAACTCGGGGAGCGTCTGGCCCGGATCCTCACGGATCCGGGCCTTTTGCGTTCCCGGGGCGATGCCCACGGCCGCGCGCCGCACGGCCGCGCGCCGCACGGCCGCGCCGGTCAGGAGGCGGGGGTGCTCGGCTCGATGTGCAGCGTGCCGTCGCGGTTGTTGTCGTCGATCGTGCCGGTCTTCGGCACGTAGACGTCGAGGTAGTCGAGCCGGAAATGGTCGAGCTGATCGGCGTACTCGGACAGGAACTCCGTGACCTGGTGGGGCATGGCCCGACGGTCGTCGTGGCCGACCACGATCGCGTCGAACGGTCCGTACTGCGGCTTCTGCGTGCCCCGGTCGGGCAGGTAGATGCGCCAGGTGTTCGCACTGAAGCGGGCGAACAGCACGCCCTCGGAGTCCTTGCCGCGCACGTGCAGGGCGTCGGAGAGCAGGGCGATGCCGCTCGGGCGGGACTGTGCCACCGCGACCCCGAGCCGCACCGCCGGCACGAGCAGGCAGGCGACGAGGACGGCCGCCGCGATGCGTCCGGCGGGTGGCCGCACCGATGCCAGCCGGCCGTACCCGATGGCGGCCAGGGCGATGATGAGCGGCATCCAGGCGTCGTAGTAGTACGGGAGCGAGACGTTCGCGACGATGACGTAGAACACGAGGAAGACACCGAGCGCGATGCCGAGGTACGCGACGAGTCGGTCCGGCCGGATCGCCAGAGCGCACACGACGCCGACGACCAGCACCGTGAGCAGCAACCAGCCGGTGCCCGTCGCCAGGAACGCGAAGTTGGCCCACCACGGTGCCTGGGGGTAGATCGTGCCGAGGATCGTCGTCGGGTGTCCGTGCGCGTTCTGCTGTGCCTGGAACTTCAGCATGTGCCCGATGGCGGTGAAGAGCCCCACTGGCAGGTACAGGAGCACGAAGACCACCACGAACGCGACGCCGCCGTACAGTGCGCCCACGCCCAGGTCGCGCCAGCGGCGGAACAGCAGGGGCAGCGCGCCGATCGCGAGCACGAGCACGGCGGTCGAGACCTTGGACGTGACGGACATCGCGAGCAGCGCCCCTGCTGCGGCGATCCACCACCGGTTGCCGGTGCGCATCCAGGTCCAGGCGGCGGCGAGCGACGCGATCGCGAAGAAGACCATGAGGGGCTCGAGCATCGCGAAGCGGTCGATCCGCGCGCCGATCACCGAACCCGCCTCGGCCCACGACGCACCGGACCCGCGCGGCGTCAGCCACCACGCACCGGCGGCGAGGAGCCCCGTCCAGAAGCCGACCTCACGGCGCAACCAGACGAACAGGACCACGCCGGTGCCGAGCATCGCGGCCGCGGCCACCAGGCGGGGCCCGAGCGGCCCCTGTCCGACGACGAGCTGCGCGATGCCGTACAGGTACTTCGCCGTCGGCGGGTGCTCGAGGTTGAGCGAGAAGTTGCCGTGCACGTACGCCCAGCTCGCCCGGAGGTAGACGAACTCGTCGTTGACGATGGTCGGGCGGCCGAGGTGCCAGAAGGCGACGAACAGGGCAGCCACGGCGACGACCACGAGGGCGGCGACGCGGACGGGGCGGGAGTGCAGGCGGGGGATGAGGACCTCCAGGGCGGGGCGTGCCCGACCATCATCGCAGGAGCGACCGTGCGGGTCCTGCCGGGCAGTTGCTGTTAGCGTTCACAGGTGCACCGATCCCGTCCGCCCCGCGCCGTGTTCCTCGGCGTGATGCTCGCGGCGGTCATCGCGCCCGTGCTCGTCGGGTGCAGCGATGCCGGACCCGACACCGATGCGTCAGAGGAGCCCACGAGCTCGGAGACCGGGCTCGGGTCGGGTGCCTCGCCGGTCGTGTTCGCCTTCGTGTGCGACGACGGCGACCCCGAGACCTACACGACCTACTCTGCGGTGTGGGAGGACGAGCGGACCTCGTGCACCGCGAAGCGGCTCACGGGCTCGGTGCCGTCGACGCAGCAGCAGGCCGCGGTCGATGCGACCCGGGGCGACGCCACCCTCGTCGAGCTCGCGAGCACCTGCGCCGTGACCGGCACGGACCCGTGGACGTCGGCCGTCGCCGACGACGGCGCAGCGCACGTCGCCGCCGGCCTCCTGCAGTACTGCCCGGGGCACCCGGAGACCGACCACCTGCGCGACGCGCTGACGACGTACCGGAGCTGAGCCGGGCCTCCCGGTCGTCAGCTGTCCACGGCAGGCGACGCGCGGGCCGGACCGGCCCGTCAGCCCTCGGGGTGGTCGCGACCCGGTAGCCACGACTGGCCGGGGCCGCCCCAGCTGTTCTTGCGGATGGCCTTGGCGACCTGCTTGGCGTAGGGGTGCACCAGGCGGTCGGCGTAGAGCCAGCCGTCCAGGTGGTCGTACTCGTGCTGGAAGATGCGCGCGAGCCAGCCGTCGGCCCGGACCTCGAACGGTTCGCCGTGCTCGTCGAACGCCTGGAGCAGCGCGCTGCCGGAGCGTCGGAGCGGGAAGCGCTCACCCGGCACGGACAGGCAGCCCTCGGACTCGTCGTCCTCGTGGAGCTCGTCGACCGACTCGGGGACCGGCGGGCTGATCCAGAGGACCGGGTTCACGGCCGCGGCGCGGTGCAGTACTTCGTCGTCGTCGGTGTACGAGTACACGAACAGGCGCTTGCCGACGCCGACCTGGGGTCCGGCCAGCCCGACGCCGGGGGCGAGGTCCATGGTCTCGAACATGTCGGCGACGAGGGAACGGAGGTCGTCATCGAACTCGGTGACCTCGGCTGCACGCTCGTGCAGGACGGGTTCGCCGGTGATGCGGATCGGGAGAACGGCCATTCACCCAGGTTATCCGGCGGTGGACGGTAGCCTCGACGCGTGACGACGGACCTCCAGCTGCCCGACGCGGTGAACCTGACGCCGTTCCAGGCCCTCATGATCCCCGTCGCGCTCATCGGTGCGGTGTTCCTGTCGCTGGGAGCGCAGTTCCAGAGTCGTGGCGTGCAGCGGGTCGAAGCGCGGCTGGGGCGGCAGTCGAAGGGACTGAGCGTCCGGCACGTCGTCGGGCTGGTCTCGAGCGGCTACTGGGTGCTCGGAACGCTGATGCTCGGCATCGCCGTCGTGCTGCAGCTCATCAGCATCACGTACGCGCCGCTGATCGTCGTGCAGCCGCTCGGAGCGGTCGCGCTCGTGATCACCACGTGGTTCTCCTCCCGCTCGTCGGGCGTGCCGCTGGGCCGTCGGGCGAAGCGTGCGGTGTGGACCTGCATCATCGGTGTCGCGATCTTCGTCGGCATCGCGGCGTTCGTCGGGCACGAGAGCGCGATCACCCGGCAGCAGCTGGTGACCGTCCTGATCATCCTGGCGGTGGTGCTCGTGCTGGTGCTGGTGTCGTTCCGACTCGTGGCCAAGCACAAGAGCGCGCTCTACTACATCGTCGGCGCGGGCATCCTCTACGGGTTCGTCGCGACGCTCGCCAAGGTCGTGCTGAACCGGTTCGTGAACGGCACGTTCGACTGGTTGACGGTCCTGGCGATCATCGGGGTGGTCGTCGCGGCGTCGCTCGGCGGGTACTTCGTGCAGAACGCGTACTCGGCCGGTTCGGCGGACCTCGTCATCGCGGGGCTGACCGTGATCGACCCGATCGTCGCCGTCGGGATCGGCGTGGTCGTGCTCGACGAGGCGTCCGGGGCGCCGTGGGGTGCGGTCGCCGGGTTCGTGGTCGCGGCCGGCATCGCCATCACCGGGGTGTTCCTGCTCGCCAAGCACCACCCGCAGACCCGCGCCTGACCGCGGACGGGCGCGGCGCAGCGCCGTCGCCCCGTCACCCCGCGGGAGCACGGGGTCCTCCGCGCGGCTGACGCGGCCGCGGAACCAGGTGCGGTACCGTCGGCAGTCCGACCAGCAATCGCCCACGAGAGGACGACGCCAGCCGTGTCAGGAGACGTCACCACCGCCACCGCCGAACCGACGGGTGCGACGGGCGGACACCGGCCCTTGCGCATCCTGATCGCCGCGGACACCTTCCCGCCGGACGTCAACGGCGCCGCCACCTTCGCCGAGCAGCTCGCCGTCGGCCTGGCCGAGCGCGGGCACGAGGTCCACGTCGTCGCCCCGGCCTCAAGCCGCAACTACGGCACCTTCGACGAGGAGCACCAGGGCGTGACCCTCGTCGTGCACCGCCTGAAGTCGTACAAGTGGCCGCTGCACGCCTGGCTCCGTTTCGTGTGGCCGTGGAGCGTCAAGAAGTGGACCGGCCCGATCCTCGACGCCGTGAAGCCCGACGTCCTGCACATCCAGTCGCACGTCGTCATCGGTCGCGGGATCGTCCCCGAGGCGAACGCGCGCGGCATCCGGGTCATCGCGACGAACCACTTCATGCCCGAGAACCTGCTCGAGTACACGCCGTTCGGCAAGTGGACGCTGCCCATCGCGCTGAAGATCGCGTGGAGCGACGCCGCGAAGACCTACCGGCTCGCCGACACCATCACGACGCCGACGAACCTGGCCGCCGACTACCTGCGGAAGGCCATCGCCGGTCAGCGGGTGCTCGCGATCTCGTGCGGGATCGATGCGTCGCGGTACGTGGCGCGCGAGGGCCGTCCGGTCAACAACGACATCGTGTTCGTCGGCCGCGTGGCGCCGGAGAAGAACCTCGACGTGCTGGTCCGGGCCGTGGCGCTGCTGCCCGGTTCGCTCGCGGCGACCCTGACGATCGTCGGCGACGGCGAGATGATCCCGAAGCTGACCGCCCTGGCGAAGGAACTCGGGCTCGAGGACCGCGTCCGGTTCCTCGGGTTCGTCTCGGACGAGGCCAAGCGCACCGCCCTGACGAACGGCACGGTGTTCGCGATGCCCTCCACCGCCGAGCTGCAGAGCATCTCGTCGCTCGAGGCCATGGCGTCCGGGCTGCCGGTCGTCGCGGCCGACTCGATGGCGCTGCCCCACCTCATCGACGGCAACGGGTACCTGTTCACCCCCGGCGACGAACACGACCTCGCCGCCAAGCTCGAGGCGGTGCTCACGGCGTCGGAAGCGGAGTACACGGCCATGCGGGAGCGCAGTCTGGCCATGATCGAGGCACACGACATCAACCGCACGCTCACGACGTTCGAGGCGCTGTATCGTGGGGAACCGGTGGCCTGACGGTCGTCGAGGGGCGGTAGCCAAGCTGGTCAAGGCAGTCGGCTCATAACCGAACGATTCGCGGGTTCAAGTCCCGCCCGCCCTACGTGCAGATGAAACGCAAGCGCGAGGACGACCACGACGCAGCTGGTCCGACGCCGAACGTCACGTTCCAGGTGAACCGTGGTGGCACCGGCGTGCGCGTCAACGCCTTCCGCATCGGGTTCATGGGTGCCATCGGTGTGCTCGTCGCGCTGCTCGCCGGCACCATCATCGGCGAGCTCAGCACCGTCCTCGTCTACATCGGGGTCGCGCTCTTCCTCGCGCTCGGCATCGACCCGCTCGTCTCGTTCCTCGAGCGGCTCATCCCGCGGTGGGCGGCGATCACCGTCGTCGTCGTGGGGGTCCTTGCGGCGTTCGCCGGGGTCGTCTTCGCGGTCGTCCCGATCCTGGTCGAGCAGGCGACGAACCTGATCCAGAACTTCCCCGAGGTCGTCGACGACATCTCGAAACAGCAGTGGGTGCAGGACCTGTCGAAGCAGTTCGCCGGGTCGTTCGACATCGACCACGCCCTCGAGTCGGTGCAGTCGTTCGTCGAGAACCCGGGCAACCTGCTCAGCGTCGGCGGCGGCATCCTGGCGGTCGGCAGCGGCATCCTGTCGGGGCTCACCGGCGTGCTCATCGTCCTCATCTTGATGCTCTACTTCCTCGCGTCGATGCGGGGCATGAAGCGTGCGGCGTACCGGTTCGTTCCGGCGTCCCGCCGCGAGAACTTCATCGACGTCAGTGAGCAGATCACCCAGGCGGTCGGTCGGTACGTCGTCGGCCAGGTGTCGCAGGCACTCATCAACGGCATCCTGAGCCTGGTGTTCCTGCTCATCATCGGTGCGCCGCTGCCCGTGCTGCTGGCCTCGTTCGCGTTCCTCGGCTCGCTCATCCCGCTCGTCGGCACCCTCGGCGCCGCGATCGTCATCTCGCTGCTCTGCCTGTTCGCGTCGCCCGCCACAGCACTCGCCGCGGCGATCTACTACCTCGTCTACATGCAGGTCGAGGCGTACCTCATCTCGCCGCGCATCATGTCGCGTGCCGTGCAGGTACCCGGGGCCCTCGTCGTCATCGCCGCGGTGGCCGGCGGCACGATCGGCGGCGTGCTCGGCGCCCTGGTCGCCCTGCCCGTCGCCGCGTCGATCATCATCATCGTGCAGAAGGTCATCTACCCGCGCCAGGAGCTGGCGTGACGGACGCCGCCTCCGACTTCGCCGACCACGTCGCCGAACGCGACCGCTGGGCACGCAGTCCCCGTGGCCCGCTGGCTCTCGTGAACGCCCAGCACGTCGACCACCCGCAGCCGGTGTGGCCGGTCCCCGGTACCTGGGCACCGACGGTCGGCGGCCTCTCGGTGACAGCCGCCGCCACCGACGGTGTCGTCGTGGACGGCGTCCCGGTGGACGGCACGGTGCTGGTCGCCGGTGACACCGCCGTGGTCCCGTCCGCCGTCGGGTTCCCCGACGGCTTCGCGGGCACCGTGTCCGGCTCGACGCTGCGCGTCTGGGACCCCGCGGCGGAGCCGATCCACCGCTTCGCGCGCATCGCCCGGTTCGACCGGTCCGACGACTGGGTGGCTTCCGGCACGTACGTCCCGCTGGACCCCGGTGCGGGCGACGACCAGGAGGCCCGTGGCAGCGTCCTCGACGCCGCCGGCGACGCCCTGCCGGTCGCCGGGCACATCGAGACGGCCGTCGGCAGCACGACCATGCGGTTCGTCGCGGTCCGGTCCGCGGCGTTCCGGGGTGCTCCGCGACTGCAGCTCATCGTGCAGGACACTACGAGCGCCCTCGCCGAGGACGACCCCGGCAGCACCTACTCGATGGGCCGCTTCCTGTACCTCGACGACCCCGGCGCCGCGGGCCCGGTCGAGCTCGACTGGAACCTGCTCGTGCTGCCGCCCTGCGCGTTCTCGTACCAGTTCGCCTGCCCGATCCCGCCGGCCGAGAACCGCGTGCCCGCGCCGATCACGGCGGGCGAGCGGCACCCCGTCGACGCTGCGGGCACCGTCCTGCACTGAACCGGACCGCGCTCGGCGGGGTCCTTGCCGTTCCCAGCCGGAACGCTGCATAATGGGCGTGTCCTGTCGGGACATCACAATCGCATACCGAATGGTTCCGTGGCTCGCAGCCGCTCGGATCCTCCGCACCAGGTCGATGGGGAAGTCGCACCTGACGTATCGGAGGAACCGTGAACGGAACGACGACAGGAGTGCTCTACGTGCACTCCTCACCCCGCGCGCTCTGCCCGCACGTCGAATGGGCAGCAGGTCGCGCGATGAACCGCGCCGTGAACTTCTCGTGGCTCGACCAGCCGGCACAGGACGGTGCCCGGCGGACCGAGTTCACCTGGACCGGCGCGGTCGGCGCCGGTGCCGCGATCGCCTCCGCGCTGCGCGGCTGGGAGCACCTGCGCTACGAGGTGACCGAGGAACCGACGACCGAGTCCGACGGTGGCCGCTGGATGCACACGCCCGACCTCGGGGTCTTCTACGCGCAGACCGACGTGACCGGGAACGTGGTCGTCCCCGAGGACCGCGTCCGCTACGCGATGGAGGTCGCGGGCAGCAACGCGCTCGAACTCCACCGTGAGCTCCGGCTCGCGCTCGGACAGGCCTGGGACGACGAGCTCGAGCCCTTCCGTCACGCGGCCGAGGGCAACCCCGTCGTCTGGCTGCACCGCGTCGGCTGAGACTCGGGCCGCGCCGGCGTCTCGGCCGTTTCGCGAAAGCGACACTGTGCCGCCAACATTCGGCCGCAGACTGTCGCTTTGACGGTGCGGTCGTGAACGTGTGGCCGCGAACTGTCGCCTTCGCGGCACTGAAGCCGGCAACACACACGACGGAAGCCCGCCCCGACGACGCGGGACGGGCCTCCTGGCAGGGTGCGACGGATCAGACGCTGCGGAACGCGACCACGGCGTTGTGGCCGCCGAAGCCGAACGAGTTGCTCACCGCGAGGAGGTCGCCGTCGGGCAGCGCGCGCGGCTCCCGCGCGACGTCCATGACGATCTCCGGGTCCTGGTCGTTGAGGTTGATCGTCGGCGGCGCGACACGGTTGTGCAGCGCGAGGACCGTGAACGCGGCCTCGATCGCACCGGCGCCACCGAGCAGGTGCCCAGTGGACGCCTTGGTCGCCGACACGACGATGTCGTCGAGGTGGTCGCCGAAGACGCGACGCATGGCGTGGTACTCGGCGACGTCGCCGACCGGGGTCGAGGTGGCGTGCGCGTTGACGTGCACGACGTCCTCGCGGCTGGCTCCGGCGTGGTCGAGGGCCTGCAGGACCGCACGGGCGGCCGCGCTGCCCTCGGGGTCCGGTGCCGTGATGTGGAACGCGTCCGAGGTGATGCCGGCGCCGGCGACCTCGGCGTAGATGGTCGCACCGCGGGCCTCTGCGTGCTCCTTCGACTCGAGGATGAGCGCCGCGGCGCCGTCACCGAGGACGAAGCCGTCACGGGTGACGTCGTACGGACGCGACGCGGTCTCGGGGGAGTCGTTGCGGCGCGACAGGGCCTGCATCGCCGCGAACGCCGCCAGGGGCAGCGGGTGCAGTGCGGCCTCGGCGCCACCGGTGATGACGATGTCGGCGTCCCCGTCGGCGACGTGGCGGTACGCCTCGGCCAAGGACTCGGTCGACGAGGCACAGGCCGACAGGTAGGTGCGGGCGCCGCCACGGGCGCCGAACTCCATCTCGATGGCAGCGGCCGGACCGTTCGCCATGAGCATCGGGACCGTCATCGGCAGGACCCGACGCGGGCCCTTCTCGCGCAGGGTGTCCCAGGCGTCGAGCAGGGTGTTCACGCCACCGATGCCGGTCGCCCAGTCGACGATGAGGCGCTCGGGCACGACGGAATCGGCGTCGATGCCGGCGTCGGCCCACGCCTCACGCGCCGCGACGAGCGACAGCTGCGAAGAGGGGTCCAGGCGCTTCGACTCGGGGCGGGTGAGCTGGTCGGTGAGGAACCGACGTGCCTGGCCGGCGAACTCCACGGGGAGTTCGAGCTCGGCGTAACGCGGGTCCTCGATGCGGGTGATGCCGGACTTGCCGGCGAGCAGCGCGTCCCACGTTTCCGGGGCAGTCGCGGCGAGGGGTGAGATCGCACCGATCCCGGTGACGACGACGGTCTTCTTGGTCATGGAACGACGGTTCTTTCGTTGGGGAACAAGATGAGCGCCGCGGCCGACGGTGACCGCTGGCCGCGGCGCTCAGGAAGCTCGTGTCAGGCCTGGGCCTTGACGATGTAGTCGACCGCGTTGCCCACGGTCTTGAGGTTCTTGACCTCTTCGTCCGGGATCTTCACGTCGAACTTCTCCTCGGCGTTGACCACGATGGTCATCATCGAGATGGAGTCGATGTCGAGGTCGTCCGTGAAGGACTTGTCGGCGGCGACGGTGTCGGTGGCGATACCGGTCTCGTCGTTGATCAGCTCGGCCAGGCCGGCGAGGACTTCTTCGTTGGACAGGGCCATGAGTTTCTCCTTGAGGGGGGTGTCGTTTGACCGTGGACCAGCCTAGGGCACGCAGCGTGCTCGCGCCCGGAGACTCGTCGGGGTGGTCGCTGGTCGCGCGGGATGCGCGGCCGGGTGGGATCAGGGCAGGACGACGACCTGGGCGCCGAACACGAGCCCGGCACCGAAGCCGATCTGCAGGGCGAGCCCGCCGGACAGCTCGGGGTGTTCCTCGAGCAGGCGGTGGGTGGCGAGCGGGATGCTCGCGGCGGAGGTGTTGCCGGTGGTGGTGATGTCACGGGCGATCGTGACCGACTCGGGCAGGCCGAGCTGCTTCGCGAACTCGTCGATGATGCGGATGTTCGCCTGGTGCGGCACGAACGCCGCGAGGTCCTCCGGACGCACACCGGCGGTCTCGAGGGCTTCGCGGGCGACCTTCACCATCTCCCACACGGCCCAGCGGAAGACCGTCTGACCGGCCTGGCGCATGGTCGGGCGGGGCGCGCCGGCCTCCCACTCGTTGTAGGTCGCCGTCATGCCGATGGCGTCCCACTTCGAACCGTCCGAGCCCCAGATGGTCGGGGCGATGCCGGGGAAGTCGCTCGGGCCGACGACGGCCGCGCCGGCACCGTCGCCGAGCAGGAACGAGATCGAGCGGTCGGTCGGGTCGACGACGTCGCTGAGCTTCTCGGCACCGACGACCAGGACGTGGTCGGCGAGGCCGGACTTGATGAACGAGTCGGCTTGGGCGATGCCGTAGGCGTACCCGGCGCACGCGGCGCTGATGTCGTACGCGGCGGCGGGCGTCGCGCCGATCCGCTCGGCGAGCAGCGACGCCATCGACGGGGTCGCGACGGTGTGCGTCACGGTGCTGACCAGCACGACACCGATCTGGTCGGGGGACAGGCCGGCCTTCTCGATCGCCTCGCGCGCGGCCGCCTCGGCGAGGTCGACGGCCTCGACGTCCTTGCCGGCACGCTTGCGCGTGATGATCCCGGTGCGCTGGCGGATCCACTCGTCGGACGAGTCGATCGGGCCGACCAGGTCGTCGTTGGGCACGACGTTCTCGCCGCGGGCGGCGCCGAAGGCCAGGATCCGGGTGAACTCGTGGCCGCGGCGCTGGGAGAGTGCGGGACGTTCGGTCATGCGGTGGCGTCTGCTTCCTGGTCCGCGCGCTGCAGCAGGTCGATCGCTGCGGGCAGGTCCTCGGGGGTCTTGATGGCGACGGACGGCGTGCCGCGCAGGCCGCGCTTGGCGAGCCCGACCAGGGCGCCGGCCGGCGCGAGCTCGATGATGCCGGTGACGCCGGCGGCCGCGAACGACTCCATCACGGCGTCCCAGTGCACGGGGCTCGCGATCTGCTGGACCATCAGGTCGACGAACCGGCGACCGTCGTCGACCCGTGAGCCGTCGGCGTTGGTCCAGATCGGCAGGGTCGGGTCGTGCACCGTGGCGGCCGCGGCGACCGGGGCCACGCGCTCGACCGCGGGGGCCATGAAGTGGGTGTGGAACGCACCGGCGACGGCGAGCGGGATCACGCGGGCCTTGGCGGGCGGGTCCGCCACGAGCGCGGCGATGCCGGCGGCCGTGCCGGCGACGACGGTCTGGCCGCCGCCGTTGTGGTTCGCGGGGACGAGCCCGTGGGACTCCAGTGCTGCGGCGACCGCGTCCGCGTCGCCACCGAGCACGGCGGCCATCGAGGTCGCTTCGAGGGCAGCGGCGTCCGCCATGGCCCGGCCGCGCTCGGCGACGAGCGACACGGCGTCGGTCGGCTCGAGGACCCCGGCGACCGCAGCGGCGGTGAACTCGCCGACCGAGTGCCCGGCGACCCCGCCGACCAGCGCACGGCGGCCGTCGGCCAGCAGGGCGTCGGCGGTCACGAGACCGGCGGCGACGATGAGGGGCTGCGCGAGCGCCGTGTCCTTGATGGTGTCGGCGTCCGACGTGGTGCCGTGTGCGGCGAGGTCCACCCCGATCGACTCGGACCACTGCCCGACACGTTCACGAACGGCGGCGTCCTCGAGCCAGGGGGCGAGGAAGCCGGGGGTCTGGGAGCCCTGTCCGGGCGCGACGACGACGATCACCGGACAATCCTGTCGCTCATGCACCGCGGGGCCCGTGTGGGCTTCCCACACGAAACCCCGCGTGACATTGTCGGTTCCCTACCGGCGTGGGGTGATCCGGCGACGACCCGTGGCCGATTCGGACATCGCGCCGAGGATCAGGGCCGACTGCACGATCAGGGCGTCCCGAGCGTGCGTGGCGTCCCACCCGATGATGTCCGCGACGCGGCGTAGGCGGTAGCGGACGGTGTTCGGGTGCACGAAGAGCTCGCGCGCCGTCGCCTCGAGCGACCGACCGGTGTCCAGGTAGCACCACAGGGTCTGCAGGAGCTCGGTGGACTGGTCCTTGAGCGGCACGTAGATCCGCTGCACCAGGGCGGACCGGGCGAGCGGGTCGCCGGCCAGGGCACGTTCGGGCAGCAGGTCGTCGGCCAGCGCCGGACGGGGGACCCCGCGCCATGCCCGCGCGACGGCGAACCCGGCGAGGGCTGCCTTCGCGCTGGTCGAGGCGTCGACGACCCCGGGGACCTCGTTGCCGAGCACCAGGTGGCCCTCGCCGAACAGCGGCTCGAGCGCCTGCGCGATCGCCGTGAACGAGACCGGGTCCTCGCCCTCGGGCACGTCGTCCCGCGGGGTCGAGCGCCCGATCACCACGACGAGCCGCGAGCCCTGGACGCCGACGAGCACGTCGGCGTCCATGTGGCGGGCGGTGCGGCGGACCTGGTCGACCTCGAGCTGCTTCGGTGCCGTGCCGACGAGCACCGCGACCTCGCCGTGCCCGTGCCACCCGAGGGCGGCGATGCGGGACGGCAGCTCGTCGTCGTACTCGCCCGACAGGATCGAGTCGACCACGAGCGCTTCGAGTCGGGCGTCCCACAGCCCGCGGGCCTCGGCCGCCCGGGCGTAGACGTCCGCCGCCGCGAAGGCGATGTCCCGCGAGTACTTGAGGATCGCTTCCTGCAGCATCTCGTCGTCGGCGGCGCGTTCCTCGACCACGGTCACGACCACGCGGATGAGCTGCAGGGTCTGCTGCAGGCTCACCGAGCGCAGCAGCTCACGCGGGGCCGAACCGAAGACGTCGGCCGCGGCGATCCACGGCGTCGACGCGGTGCCCTCGAGCCAGCTGATGAACGAGGTGATGCCTGCCTGGGCGACGAGGCCCACGGCGGAGCGGCGCCCCGGCGGCATCTCGCTGTACCAGGGAAGGGTGTCCTCGAGCCGCTTGATCGTGGCGGTGGAGAGTTCTCCGGACACCTGACGGAGCCAGGAGAGCGCCCGCTCGCGCGCGCTCTCCTGGCTCTGGGCCTTCGACAGGCCCTCGGTGTCCGGCTGGACGGGCGTCACCTGCTGATCAGCTCTCGCCGCCCGCGCTGCCCGTGGTGCCGGCGGTCACGTCGTGCAGGCGGTACTTGTCGATCGCCTGCTGGACGAGTGCGCCGTCGACCTTGCCCTGGCGGGCGAGCTGCTGCAGCGTCCGCACGACGACCGAGGGGCCGTCGATGTGGAAGAAGCGACGAGCGGCCGGACGGGTGTCCGAGAAGCCGAAGCCGTCGGCGCCGAGCGTGGCGTAGTCGGTCGGCACGAACGGGCGGATCTGCTCCTGCACCTGGTGCATGAAGTCGCTGACGGCGACGACCGGCCCCTCGGTGGCGAGCAGGCGCTCGGTGACGTACGGCGTGCGCGGCGACTCGTTCGGGTTGAGGAACGCGTGCTGCTCCGCGTCGAGACCGTCGCGGTACAGCTCACCCCAGCTCGTGACGCTCCAGACGTCGGCGGAGACGCCCCAGTCCTCGGCGAGGAGCTGCTGCGCCTCGAGGATCCACGGCACGGCCACCCCGGAAGCGAGCAGCTGGGCCTTCGGGCCGTCGTGCTCGCTCGGCTTGAGCAGGTACATGCCCTTGACGATGCCGTCGACGTCGATGCCCTCGGGCTCGGCCGGCTGGACGATCGGCTCGTTGTAGACCGTCAGGTAGTACATGACGTTCGGGTCGCTGTGCTTCGGCGAGCCGTCCTCGTTCGTGCCGTACATCCGGTCGAGGCCGGCCTGCACGATGTGCCCGATCTCGTACCCGTACGCGGGGTCGTACGACACCACGGCCGGGTTCGTCGTCGCGAGGAGCAGCGAGTGGCCGTCGGCGTGCTGCAGTCCCTCGCCCGTCAGCGTCGTGCGACCGGCGGTGGCGCCGATCATGAAGCCACGGGTCATCTGGTCGCCGGCGGCCCAGATGGCGTCACCCGTGCGCTGGAACCCGAACATCGAGTAGAAGACGTAGACCGGGATGAGCGGCTCGCCCTGCGTCGAGTACGAGGTGCCCACCGCGGTGAACGCGGCCATGGCCCCGGCCTCGTTGATGCCGACGTGGATGATCTGGCCCTGCGGGCTCTCCTTGTACGCCAGGAGCAGCTCGCGGTCGACCGAGGTGTAGTGCTGGCCGTTCGGGTTGTAGATCTTCGCCGTCGGGAAGTACGCGTCCATGCCGAACGTGCGGGCTTCGTCCGGGATGATCGGCACCACGCGGTTGCCGAAGTCCGGGGAGCGCAGAAGGTCCTTCAGCAGCCGGGCGAACGCCATGGTGGTGGCGATCTCCTGCTTGCCGGAGCCCTTCTTGACGACCTGGTACTTCGCGTCCTCGGGGAGGGTGATCGTGGTGTACTTCGTGCGACGCTCCGGCACGTAGCCGCCGAGCGCCTGACGACGCTCGTGCATGTACTGGATCGCCTCGTCGTCGTTGCCCGGGTGGTAGTACGGCGGCGTGTAGGGGTTCTCCTCCAGCTGCGCGTCGGAGATCGGGATGCGCATCTCGTCGCGGAACTGCTTGAGGTTGTCGAGCGTGAGCTTCTTCATCTGGTGGGTCGCGTTGCGGCCCTCGAAGCTCGGGCCGAGGCCGTAGCCCTTGACCGTCTTCGCCAGGATGACCGTCGGCTGGCCCTTGTGCTCGGTCGCGGCCTTGAACGCCGCGTAGACCTTGCGGTAGTCGTGGCCACCGCGCTTGAGGTTCCAGACCTGGTCGTCGCTGTAGCCCTCGATGAGCTCGAGCGCCTTCGGGTCGCGCCCGAAGAAGTTCTCGCGGACGTACGCGCCGTTCTCGGCCTTGTACGTCTGGTAGTCGCCGTCCGGCGTCTGGTTCATCAGGTTGAGCAGCGCGCCCTCGGTGTCGCGGGCGAGCAGGTCGTCCCACTCACGCCCCCAGACGACCTTGATGACGTTCCAGCCCGCTCCGCGGAAGAACGCCTCGAGCTCCTGGATGATCTTGCCGTTGCCGCGCACCGGACCGTCGAGCCGCTGCAGATTGCAGTTGATCACGAAGTTCAGGTTGTCGAGGCCGTCGTTCGCCGCGACCTGGAGCTGTCCGCGCGACTCGACCTCGTCCATCTCGCCGTCGCCGAGGAACGCCCAGACCTGCTGGTCGGAGGCGTCCTTGATGCCGCGGTTGGTGAGGTACTTGGCCTGCTGCGCCTGGTAGATCGCGTTGATCGGGCCGATGCCCATCGACACGGTCGGGAACTGCCAGAAGTGCGGCATGAGCCGGGGGTGCGGGTACGACGACAGGCCGCCGCCGGCATGGGACTTCTCCTGACGGAACCCGTCGAGCTGGTCCTCGCCGAGACGCCCTTCCATGTAAGCGCGGGCGTACATGCCGGGGGAGGCGTGGCCCTGGAAGAACACCTGGTCGCCGCCGGACGCGTGGTCCTGCGCGCGGAAGAAGTGGTTGTAGCCGACCTCGTACAGCGCGGCGCTCGACGCGTACGTCGAGATGTGGCCGCCGACGCTGATGCCCGGACGCTGCGCGCGGTGCACCGTGATGGCCGCGTTCCAGCGGATCCACCGGCGGTACCGGCGCTCCAGTTCCTCGTCGCCGGGGAACTCGGGTTCGTTCTCCGGCGCGATGGTGTTCACGTAGTCCGTCGTCGGGACCATCGGCACACCGAGGTGCAGTTCCTTGGACCGCTTGAGCAGGCTCAGCATGATCTCGCGACCGCGCTGGTGTCCGTGGGTCTGGACCAATCCGTCGAGGGACTCACGCCATTCGGCGGTCTCCTGCGGGTCCTGGTCGTTCGCCCCGGTGCTGTACGGGTCCTGGTCGTTCACCGTCACCCTTGACCTCGTTCGTTCTCGTGGTGGTGGACATGGTGGCTCCGGTGGTCGGGTCACGACCGGATGGGGCCCCGTCCACTCTAGGCCCCAGCACCGACGGTGATGCTGATGGTGCGGTGCACGTGGCGGGTGCTTGCATTCGGGTGCGGTCGGCGTAGCATGGCCGATCGTGCACACGCGACCCGCGTGCGCACGGACCCGACGGGTACACCCCACACCCGAGGAAGAAGCACACGTCCCGATGGCTCTCGAGATCGGCTCTCTCGCGCCGGACTTCGAGCTCCCGAACCAGTTCGGTGAGCACGTCCGACTCAGCGACTTCCGCGGCAACCGCCCGGTCGCACTCGTCTTCTTCCCGCTCGCGTTCTCGTCGAACTGCACGAACGAGCTCTGCGCCCTGCAGGACAACGTCGCGATGTTCCAGGACCAGCGCGTCGAGCTCATCGGCATCTCGGTCGACTCCAAGGCGACGCTCCGCTCCTTCGCCGAGCTCAACGGCTACGACTTCGAGCTCCTCGCCGACTTCTGGCCGCACGGCGCGGTCTCGAAGGAGTACGGCGTCTTCCTCGAGCACAAGGGCTTCGCCACCCGTGCGACCTTCGTCATCGACGTGCAGGGCCGCATCAAGGCCTCGATCATCACCGAGCCCGGCCTGCAGCGCGACGTCGCCGAGTACAAGGCCGCGCTCGACCGCCTCGCCGCCTGCACCGCACCCGTCCCGGTCGGCTAGCGTTCCGAATCCCTCCTGCGACGCATCCGCGTCGACAGCGGACAGGAGGCCCGGTGCACGCCATCGACACGGACGCACGTGACCGTGTGGTCACCACCGAGGCCTACGCCCCCTACCCGGTGTCGCCCACGCCCGCCGCGTGGCACCTCCGGCGTACCGAGGTCCTGACGCCCGCAGGACCCGTCGTGGTGCACCACCGCGCGGGTCCCGACCCGCTCCTGCTGCTGCACGGCGTCGCGGGCTCCTGGTCGACGTGGACCCCGCTGCTGACCGCGGCGCACGGCGTCGGTGACCGTGGCCTCGTGCTCGTCGACCTGCCGGGCTGGGGATCGTCGCCGGCGCCGAGCGGTTCGTTCGACCTCGACGACGTGGCCGTGTCGCTGGTCGCGGTGCTGGATGCACTCGGGATCACGACGGTGGACGTCGTCGGGCACTCGATGGGGGCCTTCGTCGGGATGCACCTGGCGGTCGTCGCGCCCCGGCTCGTGCGCTCGGTGGCCCTCGTGTCCGGCACGACCGTCGCGACCGCGGACGCCGCACGGCACCCGCTCCGAGGGCTCCGGACGCTGCCGTCGTTCACCCTGCTGCGTGCGGGCCTGTCGATCACCGGCGAGGCCGCGCGGCCGATGCTCCGGGCGCTGTCTCGCGTCGGGCTACTGCCGCTGCTCGCCGCACCCGTGTTCACGCACGTGCGACGCCTCGACCGCAGCGTGCTCGACGCCTTCGTCCAGGAACTCCGGCCGACCCGGTTCACCGACGCGGCGCGGACCGCTGCGGGCTACGACCTCGGCCGCTGGCGGGGGATCACCTGCCCGGTCACCGCGATCGCCGGGCGCGACGACGTGTTCGCGCGCGTCTCGGACCTCGAGGCCCTGCGGGAGTTCGTGCCGCAGGTCCGCACGGTGCTGCTCGACGACTGCGGGCACTTCGCGCACGTCGAGCACCCGGACGCCGTGGCCCGGGAGCTCGGGCTCGCCTGACGCTCGCGCGCGCTGTCGTTGCGCGCGCATGTTCCGACGAAGCACGCGTCGATCGACCGGTGGATCGTCGGAACATGCACACGCACCTGATGCGTGCGCACACTGCGACAGACCACGAGTCGATCCGCTCGTGGAACGTCGCTCGATGCACACGCACCGGAGCGGGTCGACGGGTCAGGCGGGGACGGGGAACGTCGCCGCGACGCGGGAACGCACCTCGGCGCGCACGGCGCGACGCATCACGGGGGAGAACAGCGAGTGGTCGCCGTCCTCGACCCGCACGATCGACACCGAACCGCGCCGACCGACACCGCCGTAGCGGCGCAGGGCCTTCTGTCCGCCGAGCCGGTCGAACAGCGCGGCGTCGTCCGGGGCGGCGATCACGACGACGTCGGTGCCGTGCTCCACGAGCGGTCGGACGTGCTCGACGACGCCGCCGACCCGATCCCGCCGCGCGATCCACTCGCGCAGGGCCTTCGGCACGACGGCGTTGTACCGCTGGCGGACCCACAGCCGACCGGCCGAGGGGGCGTCGATCGCCCGCACGGCGTCCTCGTAGCTGCCCGGTGCCGCCGGCTGCCGGCGGTAGTCGTTCGGGCTGATCTCGACGACCAGGCGCGGAGCCTCGTCGGCCGACCGACCGGCGAGCCACGCGCCGGCGCACATGCCGACGAGCACCAGGCGGTCCGAGGGGGTGCCGAGGTCGGCGACGACGGCGGACTGGTCCTCCACCCACTCCTGGGCGAAGAGGAAGCTGCGTTCGTCCTCGCGCACGCTGGTGCTCTCGCCGGTGGCACGGCGGTCGACCCGGACGACGCGGGCGCCGTCACGCGCGAGCGCACGGGCGAGGTCGACCTGGTAGTCGGTGGCGCCGACCCGGTGTTCGGCGGCGCCGTTGTGCAGGACGACGAGCGGGGCGTCGTGGTGCTGGGCGGACGACACGGTCTCGACGGCGAACAACGCGTCGGGGCCGAGGTGGACGATGCGCTCCGACACGCGGCCGTCGACGTCCAGGACCTCGTCGAGCACGGGCGGCACCACCGGCGCCGCAGCGGTCGGCGCCCAGGCGTCGAGCCAGGCGACGGCTCGGTCGACCGCGGCTCCAGGGATCCGGGCGTGGATGCTCGTGCCGTCGAGCAACTCGGCACTGCCGGGCACCTCGACGGTCTCGACGGGACCGAGGGCCTTCGGCGCGCGGGTCTCGGGCCGCACCAACGCCACGGTCGGACCGGTGCGCGGCGCGAACGCGAGGGCGGAGAGCGCCGTCGCCTCGTCGGGTTCGACCTCGATGCCGATCAGGCTCTCGACGCCGTCCACGATCCGCTCGCTGCCGATCGTGATCGTCGCCAGGGCACGTTGCCGACGGAGCCAGCCCCGACCGGACGCCGGGGCGTCCCAGACGAGCAGGGCGTCGGTTTCCTCCGCGGCGGCCGCGGCGACGAGGGCTGCGGAGGCGAGTCCGACGAACGCGACGTGCTGCACTCCCGACGTGCGGAGCACGGCGGCCGCGTGGCGTGCGGACCGGACCTGCGCGTCGGGGTCGGTGTCGGGTGCGCCGTCACCGCGTCCGGACGGGTCGTAGCGCACCGAGGCGATGCCACGGGCCTCCAGGCGGTCTGCGAGCAGGCGGAGCGTGCGGTACGCGATCACGCCTTCCTGACCCAGCGGCGGGCAGATGACGACGCCGGCCCGCGCCGCGGGCGGCAGCTGCACGGCGGCCCGGACGGCCGGTGAACCGGACCATCCGTGCAGCGTCGTCACAGCTCGAGTGCCGCGCGGACCGACGCCGGCCAGGCGTCGACGTCCGTGCCGTGTGCGGCGAACAGGGCGATGGTGATGCGCTCCAGGCCGAAGGCGATGCAGGCGCTGTGGGCGACCTTGCCGTCGGCGGTGCGGAGGCCGAACGAGGTGCCGAAGTGGTCCTCGTGCAGGTTCGCCGAGCTGATCGCCGTGGTCGGGTGGTCGTCACCGTAGACCGGCGTGACGAACTCGAACTTGAGCGCCTGCTCGACCTGGTTGCGGGCGAGCATCTGCCCGACGCGGCCGAAGAACGGGTCGTTGGCGGGGACGACGTCGATCTCGAGCCCGAACGACTCGAGCAGCTCGCGCATCACCGGGATCCGGCCGTCGCGGTGCTGCTGGGCCGACGCCGGCGTGCCGATGTGCACGAACTCGTGCATGTGGAAGGCCTGCAGGCGCATCGGGTCGAGCGACGGCTCGCGGCGGAAGGAGTCGCCGACGATGTCGAAGAAGCGGCCCTCCTGCGGGATCGTGTCGCCGACCAGGCCGTACACCGGGTGGCAGACCGCGGGGGTGAGCATGAGGTCGGCGGGCTCGAGGAAGCCCTCCCAGCGCTCACCGCGCTCGCGGGCGGCGAGCAGTGCCCGGTGCGTGCGGTCGTCGCCGGTGAAGCCGGAGATCGACGCGGCGAGGTCCGGGAACGACGCGATGTAGTCGGTGCGCTCGAACGCGGCGAGCGGCTCGACCGGCGGGAACCGCAGCACCTCGGCGTCGAGGTCCTGCTGGCTGCGCTCGGCTGCGGCGTCGACGGCCGTGTACACGCGCTCGAACACGCCGGTGCGGCCGTACAGCCCGGGGGAGCCGAGGTCGATGAGCACGCGGTCGGCGAGCAGGCGGGCACGGAGTGCGGCGCGGGCGGCGTCGAGGTCCGGAGCGGTGGTGGTGGTGGTGGTGGGGTCCGTGAGGGTCACAGGATCACTCCCGTCATGAGGGCCAGGTCGGCGTCGTTCTTGAGGAGACGGTCGTTGCTCACCATGACGGCGGCGCCGTGGGCGTCTCGGAGGTGTCGGGCGATGCTCATCGGACCTGAGGCGGCGTAGCCCGCGATCCCGACGATCCGCATCGCCTTCGTGACGATGTCGGTGACGCGCTCGGACGCCCCGATCTTCAGGGCGTTCGCGGCGAGGGCGTAGGCGCTCGAGGCGAGCACCTCGGGGTCGTCGGCGGCGGCGTCGAACCGCTCGGCGGCGTGCCGGACGGAGTCGGCGAGGGCCTGCAGGTCGACCAGGAGTTCGGCGAGCCGGAGTGCTCCGGGCGGGGTCGTCCCGATCGCGGCGCGGGCCTGCTTGCGGACGGCGGTCCGGGCGCGCTCGCTTGCCGAGGCGGCGATGCCGAGCCACACCGAGGCCCAGAGCACGTGCGACACCGGCAGGACCGTCTGCGCCGAGATCGCGGCGTAGTCGTCGCGGAACACCCGGTCGACCGTGGTCTCGGTGTCGAGGATCCAGCCGTTGCTGCAGGTCCCGCGCAGCCCCATGGTGTCCCAGGTGGAGGTCTGCGACAGCAGCATCGAGTCGGTCCGGCAGATGAGCAGCCGCTGGTCGGAGGCCGGGGCGTCCGGGTCGCGGCGGGCGGTGACGAACACCGCGTCGGCCTCGGTGGCGTACGAGATCACCGGCGCGTCCTTGCGCAGGCGGATCCGGCCGTCGTCGGTTGCCTCGATCGAGCACGTCGAACGACGGGCGTCGCCACCGACCCCGCGCTCCGTGGTGGCCGAGGCGACGAGTGCGCCGTCACGGACCGCGGCGATGGTCTCGAGCACCCCGGCACCGTCGCCGCCGTGCCGCCAGAGCGCCATCACCTGACCCTGGTGCATCGCGAAGACCATCCCGGTGGCGGCACAGGCACGCCCGAGCTCGGTGGCGATCGCGGAGAGCTCGGACACCGAAGCGCCCTCGCCACCGTGCTCGGCGGGGACGGCAGCGGCGAGCAGACCGTACTCGCGCATCGCCGCGATGGCCTCGCGCGGCGGACGGGCGTCGCGGTCGACCTCGTCCGCGAACTGCGCAGCGACCGCGGCGACGGCGGCGGCACGCTCGGCGAACCGGTCGACGACCGCGGTCGCCGCCATGGTCAGGGTCACGAGGCGAGCTCCGCAGCGGCCACGATCGACTCGACGGTGGCGAAGGTGGACCGGTTCAGGACCGAGTCGGGGAACTCGACGTCGAGCTCGGACTCGACGGCGAGCATGACGTTCACCGTGGCGTGCGACGACAGCCCGAGCGCGTACAGGTCGGCGATCGAGGCGACGTCCTGCGCGTCCACGGTCAGGCGCCCGTGGTCGGCGAGGGCGCGGCGGACGGCCTGCTCGATCGCCGGGTCGGCGAGCGTCGCGGTCGTGGTCGCCGTCGGTGCGGTCGTGCTGGAGAGCTGTGGTTCCTGGTCCATGACGGCAACGATAAGGAAGACCGGGCCTCGGGAAACCGCCGTGCGGGTGCGCGAAACCGCACGGCGTCCGACGCCCCTGTGCGGTGGTACAGGGTGGCGCGGGCGGTGGTGCCGGTGCGCCCCGTCAGCGGTCGGACAGCGCGACCGCCGTCGCCACGGCCAGCCCCCGCTCGTGCGCGAGTGACACCGCGATCGGGCCGCACCCGACCGACTCGGCCAGCGCGGCGGCGGCCCCGGTCAGCTCGACCGTCGGCGCCCCGCGGTCGTCGAGGACGATCGCCACGTCGCGCAGCGGGATCGCCTGTTCCGGCGCGGGGCGGAGGAGCTTCACCACCGCTTCCTTGCCCGCGAACCGTGCCGCCAGACGCTCCGGGTCGTCGCCCGCGTCGGTACGCTCCCGCACGGTGAAGAGCCGGTCCAGGTACCGCTCACCGTGGGCGGAGATGCTCGCGACGACGTCCTCGACCGCGGCGAGGTCGGTGCCGGTCCGGATCGTGCCCATGGCAGCAGGCTACGCAGGTCGCGGCGACCCCGCATGCCGGCAGCGGCATGGGCGTCGGAGGGGGTTCGTATGATCGGTGCCAGAGACCACCGAGGGGGAACCGATGGCATCACCGTGGACCGGCATCATCGAGGACGCGCGACACTACCCGTCGCCGCACAACTCGCAACCGATCGTCGTGCGCGTCGAGGACGACCGCACCGCGACCGTGTTCTACGACCTGCGACGGGGGCTGCCGGCGGAGTCCTTCGGCATCCCGTTCGGGCACGTCTGCGCGGGGGTGTTCCTGGCCGGGCTCGAGGTCGTCGCCCGGGCGCACGGTTTCTCCGTGCAGGAGCGGCTCGACCACGCCGAGATGGACTTCGGCCGGCTGGACGGCGCGGCCGATGACGGTCTGCACCGCTTGGGCAGCGTGACCTTGCGTCCGCGGGCGGTCACGGCGGACGACCGGGAGGCCCTGGCCCGCTTCCTCGCGCGGCGCACCTCACGCAGGCCCTACGACGCCACCCTGGTGGACGACTCAGCGATCGAGGCCGCGTCCGCCATCGCGTCGGCAGCCGGGCAGCGCTTCCGCACCACGTCCGACCGGGCGACCGTCGACGAGATCGTGCGCGTCAACCAGGAGACGCTGTTCGACGACCTGCAGCACGACGCCGTGCACGACGAGATCCTGCACTGGCTGCGGTTCTCGAAGCGGCAGGCGGCGACGACCGGTGACGGCTTGTCGGCCGAGACGATGCTCATGCCCGGACCGGTGCTCCGGTTCGCGATGGAGCACCGCGGGCTGTGGGAAGCACCCGGAGTCGGCGGGGTCTTCAAGCGCGTGTACCTGTCGACCATGCGCGGGGTCCGGCAGCTCGGCTGGCTCGAAGGGCCGTTCCGCACGCCGGCCGAGTACGTCGAGGCCGGCCGCGTGTTCATGCGGATCTGGCTCGAGTTCACCGCGCGGGGGATCGCCCTGCACCCGTTCGGCACCGTGATCACGAACCCGCGCTCGCACGCCGCCTTCGTCGAACAGGCCGGCGTCGACGAGTCCGACGGTCGGATGGCGTGGATGCTCTTCCGCTTCGGGCACAGCGCGCCACCACCCCTGGCACACCGCAGACCCGCGGCCGCCATGACGCTCGGGGGTGCACGGTGAAGCGCGCGGCGGTCTTCACGGTCGTCTGGGTCGTCGAGACCTTCGTGGCGCTGTTCATGCCGCGCGTCGGCACCCACAAGCTCCTGCTCACGCCGGGCATCGAGCCGCTCCGCTGGACCCTCGGACGCTGGCGTGCCTGGCGGACCGTGGAGCGGGCTGCGAAGCGGGTGCCTGCGTACGGGGCGTTCCTGGCGGAGGCGGGGCGGGCCTCCCGTCCGTTCCGTCTCGACACGCGTGGCGGGATCGCCGCAGCGATCTCGGGGCTGCCCGAGATGGACAAGGAGTCGTACGTCAAGCGGTGGAGCATCCCCGAGCGCTGCGTCGACGGACGGCTGCCACGGCGCGGGGTCGTCGTCGACGAGTCGAGCGGGTCGAGCGGCACGCCGACCAGCTGGGTGCGCGGTCCCGACGAACGCCAGGCCACACGGCAACTGCTGCAGCTCGGGTTCTCGCGCACCGCGAAGGACCTGCCGAAGCAGCCGTTCGTGCTCAACGCGTTCTCGCTCGGGGCGTGGGCAACCGGCATGAACGTGACGGCGTCGCTCACCGAGTCGTCGATGATCAAGTCGATCGGGCCCGACCGCGACAAGATCGTGCAGACGATGCGCGAGTTCGGCACCGACTTCACGTACATCATCTGCAGCTACCCGCCGTTCCTGAAGGCGCTGTTCGAGGACGACCGGATCGACTGGAGCGAGTACACGATCGTCGCGGCGTTCGGTGGCGAGGGCATCAGCGAGAACATGCGCGCCCACATCGAGCAGTACGCGCAGGCCGTCCTCGGGTCGTACGGGGCGAGCGACCTCGAGATCAACCTCGGCATCGAGACGCCGTTCAGCGTGCAGCTGCGTCGGGCGATCGCGGCGTCGCCCGAGCTGTCCGCCGCGCTGACGAAGCAGGCCGAGTACGGCGTGCTGCCGATGGTGTTCCAGTTCAACCCGTTCGGGTACCTGATCGAGACGAACGAACTCGGCGAACTCGTCGTCACGATCACCCGGTCCGAGAACATCAGTCCGCGGATCCGGTACAACATCCACGACCGCGGGCACGTCGTCCGGATGCGTCCACTGCGGCAGACGCTCCGCGCACACGGCTTCGACGAACTCGCCGACGCCGCCGAGCTCGACCTGCCGCTGCTGTTCCACTACGGCCGGTCCGACCTGTCCGTCGACTACAACGGCGCGGTCGTCGCGCCCGATGTCGTGCGCGACGTGGTCTACGGCGACCCGGAGCTGCTCGAGGCCGTCGAGAACCACCGGCTCATCAGCTACGAGGACGACCGGGGCGACCGGCAGCTGCACATCGCGTTCCAGCTCGCCACCGGAGCCGGTGACTTCGACTCGGACGCGGCGCGCCCCGCGGTCATCGCCGAACTGCGGCGGCTGAACAAGGACTTCTCGAACGCGATCCGCACTGCGCCGCCCGGCACACTGCCGACGGTGGCGTTCTACCCGTACCGGACGGGGCCGTTCCGCGAGGACGGCAAGAAGCTCAAGAACGAGTACGTGTGGCAGTTGCCGGCCGGCTCCGTGGAGCAGTGGGAGCTCGACCTGACGTGGGTCGCGCCGAAGGAGGCGTGAGCGGGGGCGGTGCGGTTCCGTGCGAGGTTCCGTCTTCGGTGCGGGTCCCGTCGGGGCGCACCGGGTACGGAACCTCGCACCCTTCGAGCTAGCCGTACTGCGGCGGCCAGTCGAAGGGGGCCGGCAGGCGCGGGACCTCGCCGATCGTCGTGACGATCAGGACGACCTCGCGCCGGTTCGTCAGCTCGATCGAGCGTGGGTTGCCGATCGTCCGGCGCCCGTCCACCCACACCGTGAGCTCGCCGCGCAGGCCGCCGACGTGTTCCGGACCGAGCGAGACACCCCACTCGTCGAAGAACTGGCCGAGCGTGAACGTCTGCTCGGTGGGGGACTCGACGTGCACGATGCCCGAGGTGTCGTGCGTGTGGATCTCGGCGGCGAACTTCCCCCGGTCCGAGTGCCCGATGTTCGCCGGGACCGTCACCGGGGTGTCGCCGTCGAGGATCGTCAGGTGGGTGTGGACGTGCTCGGCGAGCCGCTCGCCCCACACGTTCCGGAGGCCCGCCGCGTCGGCACGGGCGGACAGGTCGGTCGGCCGCGGCCAGGGCGGAGCGTCGCGCGACGCCCCCGCCTCCGGCGCTGCGCAGCCGGACAGCAGCAGGAGTGCTGCCACCGCGACCGCGACGACGCGGGTCTTCACCAGCGGTCGTGGACCGTGGCGCGGAACCACGTGTCGTAGAGGTCGCGCACCGTGGCGTCCAGGCCGTCGATCTCCGGCAGGTCGCCGGCCGCCGCGTTCGACCGGGCCTGCTCCGGGTTTCGGGCTCCGGGGATCGCCGCGGTCACGCCGTCCTGCGCGATGACCCAGGCGAGCGCCGCCTGCGGCACCGAGACGGCGTCCGGCAGCGACGCTGCGAAGGTCTGCGCCGCGCGCACGCCGTCGTCGTAGTCCACACCGCTGAACGTCTCGCCCTGGTCGAAGGCCTCGCCGTGGCGGTTGTAGTTGCGGTGGTCGCCCTCGGCGAACGACGTCTCCGTCGTGTACTTGCCGGACAGCAACCCCGATGCCAACGGGACGCGCGCGAGGATGCCGACCCCTGCCTCCAGGGCTGCCGGCAGCACGCGGTCGAGCGGCTTGAGCCGGAACGCGTTGAGGATGATCTGGACGCTCGCGACGCCGGGCCGGGCGATCGCGGCGAGTGCCTGGTCGGCTGTCTCGACGCTGACGCCGTAGGCAGCGACCGAGCCGTCCGCGACCAGCGCGTCGAGGGCGTCGTACACGGCGTCGTCGCCGATGACCTCGGACGGCGGGCAGTGCAGCTGCAACAGGTCGAGCGTGTCCTGCCGCAGGTTCGTGCGGGAACGGTCGACCCACTCGCGGAAGTTCGCTGCGACGTAGTTCGCCGGGACCTGCTCGGCACGCCGACCCATCTTCGTCGTGACCGTCAACGGCACGTCGGGGTTCGATGCGCGCCAGGACCCGATGAGCTGCTCGCTGCGACCGTCGCCGTACACGTCGGCGGTGTCGAAGAGCGTGACACCGGACTCGACCGAGGCGTCCATCACGGCGTTCGCGTCCGCCTCGCTCACCGGACCCCAGTCACCGCCGAACTGCCACGTACCGAGACCGATGGGGGAGACTTCGCGGCCGGTGCGACCGAGGGTGCGACTCTGCATGCCGCCGAGCGTAGTCAGCGGGCTCCGGCGGTCGCTCAGCCGATGGTCCCGCGCGGTCGCTCAGCCGATCGTGGAGACGCCGCGGCGGAGCAGCGCACGGGCCGCTCGAGCACGGGGGATGACCCACACCGCCGCCCACAGGACCATGCCGGCCCAGAGCAGGATCAACATCGTCGTGATGAGGGCGTCGTGCTGGTCACGCATCGACCACGTCATCGCGATCCACAGCGTGCCGAGGACGACCTTGCCCCAGCCGGCTCCTTCGCGGTCGGCCTGCGCCTGGACGAGTGGGATCCACAGCTCGGCGGGTACTCCGACCGGGATCTGGCCCTCGGCGACCCAGTCGCGGACCAGGACCGAGTTCTCGTACCCGCCCTCGGCGCGCCAGGACCGGAGCTGCAGGTACACGGCGATCGCGGCACCTGCCGCCGCGGACGGGATGCCGACGGAGACCAGGACGGTGGTGGTCGCCTCCGTCCACGACGACAACACGAGCATGACGAGGACGACCGCGAACGCGGCACCCGTCACCCCGGAGCCGAGGAGCCGCAGCCGCCCGGATTCGTCGAGGACACCGGCACCGTTCACGAGGGAGAGGGTACCCGCCACCCCCGGGGTTCTCGGGTGCGGGTGCGCCCGAGGGTGCAGCTGTGCCCCGAGGTTCCGAAATCTCGGCATCTCGGGCCGCTGTGCGCCCGGGATCGGCACCTCGGTGATCATCGCGCGGCATGTCGTGGAACCTCGCCACGTCATTTTGGTTCGGACTGGAGGCCCGTCCCGCGTCGTTCTCCACAGTTGCGTCCCACCGGGGTCGGGCCCGACACCTCGTGCGCGATGCTCTCGTCATGGGGAATCGAGCACGCGTCGACCACTCGCCGAGGCCGTTCCCGGTGCGAGAGGCGCTGGGGGCCGGAGCGAGCCCATCGCGGCTGACCCGTCGTGACCTCAGGGCTCCGGTCCACGGCGTCCGCGTCGGAGCGGACGTGCCCGTGACGGTCGTCGAAGCGATCGCCGTCGTCCTCCGGAGCGACCAGTTCGTCAGCCACACCACGGCCGCTCGGCTCTGGGGAGCGCCTCGCCTGGCCGACGCTCCAGATCACGCTCGAGTACGACGGTGACCACCACCGTGACCGCCGGACCTTCCAGCACGATCAGCGCCGGTCGAACGGGTTCGCGGTGAACGGCTGGATCGTCATCCACGCGACAGTTGCCGACGCCGGGCGTCCGGCCGTGCTGTTCGAACGACTCCGACAGGCGTTCGTCCAACGCCAGGTCGAGGGTCGGGCCCGCCGCGCGGCCTGACGAGGCTCCGAAGCACCCCGATGCCGGGCGGACCTACTGCGCCGAGGTTCCACGACTCGCCGCCCGTTCATCGCCGAGGTTCCACGGCGGCGCGCTCGGGGCTGCGAGGTGCCGAGATTTCGGAACCTCGGGGGACGGGGACGGGGACGGGGACGGGGGACGCGACGGGCTCCGCGCGCGTCAGCTGTGCGCCAGGAGCCAGCACATGCCGGCGGCGGCGAAGGCCATCGCCCAGCTCACCAGGCTGCCGATCAGGAAGTACTCCGCCTGGTAGCCGGTCGTCTCGCGCCGGATCTCGGGGAACCGGACGATGCCCTTGGCCGCGATCAGTGCGGCGACCACCGGGAAGGCCCCTGCCATCGCGAACCCGGCCAGCAGCAGTCGTTCGATCGGGCCGATCAGTCGTCCACCCTTGAGGCTCACCGTGCTGTCCCCGGACTGTTCGGCGTCGGCGTCGGCGCGTCGGCGTCGCCCGAACCGGCGGCGGAGGTCATCGGCCTCGGCGCCCGTAGTGGCTCCGCGCTGCAGTCCCGGCGGGAGTGCCTGGGCGACGACCACGTTCGCGGAGTCGACGAGGAACAGCGCCGAGCCGACACCGCCCACGACGGCGGCGAGCGGAACGGCGTCGACGAACGCCAGGCCCGAGCCGTCGTGCCAGTCGACCACGAAGCCCGTGCCGTCGGGCAGTGGCCCCCAGAGCAGCAGCACGGCGACGGCGAGGGCGAGCAGGACCGCTGGCCAGGACCCGGACCGCCGCAGCAGCCCCCGGGTCGTCGGCGCGTCATGGTCGTCGTCGGCGGTCCCGGTACCGGCCCGGACCGGCGCGGTCGTGGCGATCCACGCCGCCGCGAGCACCACCGTGACGAGGACACCCCACACGGGGACACCGAGACCGAGCCACGCCACGGCGGACACCCCGGCCCACAGCACGACGACCGCGATGGTGGTCAGCGTGCGCTGCCGGTGTGCATCGGCACCGGTGCGGGCCCGGACGACGTCGCCCAGACCGATGAGTGCGAGGAGGATCCCGGCGAGCATCAGCGTTCCTGTCCCACGAGGACCCGGAGGCCCTCGACGATCGCGGCCACACCCGACTTCTGCACCGACTGGGACACCGCTGACGGGGTGATCCCCTCGGTCGCGGCGATCTGCGCCTGGGTCCGGCCCTGGACGAGGCCGAGCGCGATGCGTCTTGCCCGGGGCGTCAGGCGGGCCATGACGTGGTCGCGGCTGAGGAAGTAGGCGTTCACGAGTCGCTCCTCGGTGCCGTGGCGATCGTCGGACGCGTGGAACCACGACCGGAGGAAGGACGTCCGGCCGTCTTCGCGGCGGTGCGTCTCGTTGATGGCGTCGCGGGCGGACCACCACGCCGGGCCGTCCTGGAGCGGACCGCTCGTACCGGACCCCACCGTCCGCACCGTCCCGCGACCCATCCCGAGCCGGACCTGCACCGTCGGTGGCAGGGCGAGCATGGCGGCGGTGCTGGCGACGAGCGCGTCGGTGAGCGTGGCGTAGATCACCTGGAATTCGTCGCCGACGGTCGCGTGCACCGGGTCCACCGGGGTGACGTCGGTCGTCTCGCGGAACGCCTGCTCGACCTCGCGCTGTGCGGCGGGGCGGTCGTCGAGCGTTCGTGAGTCGACGAGGTCGAGGATCACGGCGTAGACGGGGTCGTCGGACATGGGTTAAGTGTACGGCTTACTATCGGCGAAATGAAGCCGAGCGCTGAACTGGCCAACGGACGGGATGTCCAGCGCAACGATACGGGGAATCGACCTCTAGGATCGTGTCGCGGGCTCTTAGCTCAGTTGGTAGAGCACTTCGTTTACACCGAAGTGGTCGGCGGTTCGAGCCCGCCAGAGCCCACCGCAGACGCGATCACGGGGGGTCCGATGAACAGCCGACGACACGAGCCGGTCCGACAGCACTCCGTCGACTTCTTGCCGGGAACGAGTGGGAACCCGGTCGCCCCGTTCCAGCGCGACCACCAGCCCGGACAGGGTCCGATCCGTCACGACTGGGTGTACCTCGTCCCGATCGGCGCGGTCTTGGTCGGCGGGGTCATCGCGTTCTTCGTGTGGGGGAACTGACCGCACCGCCTGACGACCGCACCGGTCCGCGCGACCGACGGGGGGCAGGTCACGCGCGCCGACGGCGGACGGGAGGCGCGGTGCGGGCCTGCACCGCGCCTCCCGTCCGTCCCTCGGTCGCGCCCAGGGCCCGACGTCAGCGCTCGACGTCAGCGCTCGACGTGTTCCAGGTCTGCCAGCAGTGATTCGTGGACCGGCTCCCAACCGAGCGTGCGACGCGTGTGCTCACTCGACGCCGGCTGGTCCATCACGAAGATCGGGGCGAACGCCCCGAACGTCTCATCCGCGACGCGCTCGACCGGCAGTCCGAGCCGTCGGCCGATCACCTCGGCGAGGTCGCGCACCCGGTCGCCCTCGTCGGCCACGGCGTGCCAGACCGTGCCGGCCGGTGCGACCTCCAGCGCCAGTCGGAAGAGCACGGCAGCGTCCCGAGCGTGCACGGCGGGCCAGCGCTGTTCGCCGTCTCCGGGGTACCCGGCCACACCGCTGCCTCGGGCCGTCTCGGTGAGGATGCCCGCGAAGCCGCCCGTGCCGTCGGCGTGCACGGTCCGCGGCAGGCGGATCGCCGACACCCGGACGCCGCGCTCCGCGAGCTCGAGCGCGGCGAGCGTCGACCGAGCGCGGCCGGCGACCGGTCCCTCGAGGGGCAGAGGGTCGGCCTCGGTCGACGCCCTGCCCGGGACCCACGGGGTGCCGGACACGACGACGAACGGGCGGTCGGAGCCGACGAGTTCCTCGCCGAGTGCGGCCATCGCGTCCGCCTCCTCGGCGATGCCCCGGGTCAGGGCGTCCGGCGAGCTGAAGTCGCTCGAGAACGCGAGGCTGACGACGCCGTCGGCGGCGCGAGCACCGGCACGCAGGACGTCGAGGTCGCCGAGACCGCCCCGGATCGGTTCTGCGCCCGCCGCGGTGAGGGCTGCGGCCGAGCGTTCCGAGCGGGCGAGCGCAGTGACGCTGTGGCCTGCGGCGATGAGTTCGGCGACGACGGCCGTTCCGATGGTGCCGGTGCCGCCGGTGATGAAGACGCGCATGAGATCCTCCAGTGATGGGACAAGTGTCTCGTCACCGTACACCTGTGATGAGACAATTGTCCCGTCCCGTAGGATGCTTCCATGGCGCGATGGGAACCGGGAGCTCGGGAACGGCTGGTCCTGGCCGCCGTCGACCTGTTCTCCGAGCAGGGGTACGACGAGACGACCGTGACGCAGATCGCCGAGCGAGCGGGGGTCACGAAGAGCACCTTCTTCCGACACTTCCCGGACAAGCGCGAACTGCTCGTCGCCGGGCAGAAGACGCTGAGCCGCTTGTTGTCCGAGGGGATCACCGACGCAGCGCCCGAACGTTCACCGCTCGACGCCGTCGCCGCTGGGCTCGAACGTGCATCGGGCGAGATGGGTCCGATGAACCGCGAGCTGGGACCGCGACTCAAGGCCGCGGTCGCCGCGAGCGCCGAACTGCAGGAGCGCGACGCCCTGAAGAGCGTCGGGATGGCCGCCGCGATGACCGATGCGCTCATCGAGCGCGGGGTCGCGGAACCGACGGCCCGGCTCGCGAGCGAGATGGGCGTGCTCGCCTTCAAGCAGGGGTTCGACCGGTGGGCCGGTGCGGCACGCGCTGATGACGACGGACTCGCGGGTCATGCGCTCGCAGCGTTCGCCGAGCTGCGGGAGGCTGCTGCGGCGCTCCGGTGAGCACCGCCGACGCGGTACGACGATGCCGTTGTCGCACGACGTCGACCTCGTCGTTCCGCATCGGGTCAGCGCCGACCAGCGCCCCCAGCGCCCGCGTCAGCCGCCCACCACGTGCGGGTACTCGTCCGAGCGCCCCTGGAACGCGAGGATCGCCGGGTTGCGCACGTGGCCGTCCTCGATCTCGACGGCGCGTCGGATCGTGTCCGAGTCGGCCCACGACGACGGGCCCTCCATGACCGGTCGGAGGAACGGCATGAGCGCCTCGCTGATCTCCCACGTCGTCGAGTTCCAGAGCAGCGACGGGCTGTGGTCGACGGCGTAGTAGTTCGTGCTCTCGCCGACGGTGGTCATCGGTTCGGCGAAGGTCGTCGCCTGCGCCCACTCGAACCCCATCCCCACGTCGATCGAGACGTCGACGATGAGGCTGCCCGGACGGAACACGCCCAGGTCCTCGGTGCGCAGGTACGTGAGCGGAGCGTTCGGGTCCTGGAGCGTGCAGTTGACGACGATGTCGTTCTCGGCCAGGTACGGCGCCAGCGGCACCGGACCGTCCTCGGTCTTCACCGTGTTGCCGCTGGGGTCGTGGTCGTCCTGGCTGATCTGCAGCATGTCGACGGAGGGGATCGGCGACCCCACGGCCGCGATGTCGCGGTTGGTCAGGACGCGGACGTCGTGGATCCCGTGGGCGTTCAGCGCGGTGACGGCACCGCGGGCGGTGGCCCCGAAGCCGATCACGACCGCGGTGAGGCGGCGGCCGTAGTCCCCGGTGGAGCCGCAGAGCTGCAGGGCGTGGATGACGGAGCAGTAGCCCGCGAGTTCGTTGTTCTTGTGGAACACGTGCAGGCTGAACCCGCCGTCCGACCGCCAGTGGTTCATCGACTCCCACGCGATGAGGGTGAGGCGCTTGTCGATCGCGACCTGGGTGAGGGCGGGGTCCTGCACGCAGTGCGGCCAGCCCCAGAGGACCTGTCCGTCCCGTAGGTCCTCGAGGTCGGACACCTGGGGTTTGGGCAGCAGCACGACGTCCGACGCGGCGATGACTTCGTCACGGTCCGCCATGGCGCCGACGAGGGGTTCGAGTTGGTCGTCCGTGACGCCGAAGCGGCGACCGTACCCGCGTTCCAGGATGATGTTCGCGCGCAGGTCGGGGTCGATGCGCTCGAAGTGGGCGGGGTGGATCGGGAGGCGGCGTTCGTCGGGTTTCCGCGACTCGGCCAGCACCCCGAGGTGCAGCAGCGGCGATGCTGCCGGTGTTTGGGTCATGGTGCACTCTACGGCCGCTTGCCGCCGCCGAGCGGCCGAGTCGCCGAGCCGCCGAGCCGCCGAGCCGCCGGGCGGCCGAGCGGCCGAGCGGCCACGTCACCCGCGGCGGTCGCCGAGCGCCGTGAGCACCAGGGTCTCCATGTCGGGGCCGTCCTGGGCCCCGTGGTCGATCAACAGCCCGTGCATCCCGGCCGACCGGGCCGCCTCCACGTCGTGCGCGACACTGTCCCCGACGAACAAGCAGCCGCTCGGCTCGACGCCGAGTTCGGCGGACAGGGTCTCGAACGCTCGACGGTCCGGCTTCTGCACCCCGATCCGCTCCGAGGTGCACACGACGTCGACCGCGTCGAGCAGGCCGGTCCGGCGCAGTTTGTCGACCTGCTGCGTCTCGGTGCCGTTCGTCAGCACGCCGATGCGGTACCCCCGCACACGGAGCGCCCGCAGCAGCGGCAGGCTCCCCGGGTACGCACGCCACGATGCCTCGTACTGGCGCCGGTAGGCGTCGAAGAGCTCGTCCAGCCCACCGTCGTCGGCGGGGATCGGCACGCCGAGCGCGGGCAGGACGGCCCGCAGCCGTTCACGCCGCTGCTCGGGGAAGCTGATCTGCCCGGCTCGCCACCGCTCGAACTGCTCGGTCTCGGCGGCGAACCAACGGCCCATGGCGGACACCGAGACCGGGATGCCGAGTGACTCGAGGAAACGGCCGGCACCGGTGGTCGCTGCACCACGGTGGTCGAACAGCGTCCCGTCGAGGTCGAACCCGACCGCTCGCAGATGCGCCATGTCCTCAGCGTAGGGACGGCGACCTCGACGACGTGACGTGATGCGGTTCTCCGCACGAAGTGGGCCGGCCCGTCGGAGCTCGGCCAGGATGCACTGGGAGGCGTCGTCCTGCCGGAAGAGGAGTCTCCCCATGCGGGTCCTGAGCTACGTGCTGATCACGGCGCTCACCCTCGGGGGCACCCTGCTGGCGGTGTTCGAACTCAGCGACGTCTCGGACGCCCTGATCATCGCGGTGAGCGTCAGCATCCCGATGTTCGTCGTCGGACCTGCGGTGGTCGGGTCGTTGGCGGGCTACTGGGACCACCGGTCGTCCACGGACAGCTCCCGGTACCTGCGGTGGTGGCTGCTGGGCGTGGTCGCCGTGGACGTGGCGGGTGCGGTGGTCGTCGTGCTCGCGTCGGTCTCGGCCGGCGCGCCGGTCTGGGTGCCGGTCGTGCTGATCGGGGGAGCGGCGGTGCTGCTGGTGATCGCGCGACCACTCGGTGCGCTGTTCCGGCGCACGGAGCCGTCGCCGTCGGCGTACCCGGTCGGCTACCGGTTCGGACTGGCCGAACTCCGCCACACGATCGTGGTGATCGCGGTGACCTTCGGCGTGTCCATCGTCGTCGTGACGATCGGCGTGGTGGTCCTGGCCGCCCTCTCCGGGGACGACCCCGCTGGACTCACCCAGGCCGCCTTCCTCGCCGGCCAGCTGGTCTTCACTGCGACCGCGTTCGCGGCCCTGCTCCAGTCGCTGCCGTTGAACGGGCTCTTGCGGGCGTCCGCCGGCCACGACCTCGGTCGGCTCCGCCGGTTCTCGAAGATCGTGCTCCGCGGCGCGGACTTGCCGCTCGACCCGGCTGAGCAGGTCGGCGTCGTCCGGTACGCCACGGTTGTCCCACTCGCGCTGCGGTTCCAGCTCGTGTACATCGGCTTGCTCTACACGGCGCTCGCGTTCCAGATGGTGTCGACGTGGATCCGCGGCGACCTCGGGATCCTGCCGCCGGTGTTCCTCGTGCTCATGGTGGCGGTGCTCGTCTGGATCGTCCCGCTGACGCTCCGCCGGATCCGCCGTGCGACGGCCTACGCCGCGCGGCACGCGGACCTGGTCGACATCGACCAGACTTGATCCGTGTCCCCGACGATCCACTTCCACCAGAAGCACCACGACGCCGTCCACCGCGGCGAGAAGGTCACGACGGTGCGCTGGCACGAGGACATCCGCACCGGCCCCGCGGTGTTCGTCTTCGACGAGCACCCCTCAGCGACGCCGTTGGGCGGCCAGGTCACCGAGGTGACCGACCACCGCCTGGCGGAGCTCACCCCTCGGGCGGCGCACCAGCCGGCCGACACCGACATGGTCGACTTCGCCCGGCAGCTGCGCGCCAACTACTACCCGGACATGCCGGACGACGCGGTGGTCCAGGTCGCGGTCATCGCGCTCGACGCGACGCCGTCTGCGTGACGTCCGCCAGGGCGGTGGACGGGACGACCTGACGGACGGGAGGCGCGGTCCGGGCCCGCCCCGCGCCTCCCGTCCGCCCGTCGGCCCTGCCCAGGGCGCGTGGTGCGCGCTCGACCGGTCACCGGTGCAGCGTGGCCTTCGGGTACTCGCCGTAGCGGCTCGTGTACTCCGCCGAGAACCGGCCGAGGTGGGCGAACCCCCAGCTGCGTGCGACCTCGCTCACCGAGGTGGTCGCGGTGTCGAGTCGCAGCAGGTCGCCCCGGACGCGCTGGAGCCGGACGGACCGGACGTAGGCCGACGGCGGCATCCCGAACAGCCGCTGGAACGACTCCTGCACGGCACGGACGCTCAAGCCGGACACCGCGGCGAGGTCCGACACGGCGATGGGTTCCGCCGCGTGCTCGTGCACGTGGTCGACCGCTCGCCGGATCCGGGCGTTCCGGGGTGCCCACAGGGCGCTCGACGGTTCGGCGGCCTTCGGTGGGTACAGGGCGAGGAAGGCGACGGCGACGGCCCGGGTGGCGTCCGACCAGGCGGTGGAGGCCACACCCTGCGCCGCGAGGACCCGACGAGCGGACTCGAGGACCTGCCGCCAGCGCACGACGGCGTCCGCTGCGGGGACGGCACGCTCGTCGAGGTGCAGGCCGCCGGAGGGCAGTCCGTGGCGCTCCTCGGCGACGGACCGCACGAACGCGCGGGTGAGGTGCACCATGACGGCGTCGTGGTTGCTGGCCTCGACGACGGCGCGTCGTTCGGTGGGCATCAGCGCCGGCACGCCGTTGTCGACCGGCCCGCCGCCGCGCAGGAGGTCGAGCGTGACGACGCCGCCGAGCACCAGGACGACGATGTACGCGTCGTCGGGGGCCACGGTGCCGCGGACGTAGCCGCGCATCTGCGACCGGCGGAGCGTCACGTTGCCGTCACCGACGGCCAGGTACCGGAACGAGTACGCCCCGGTGGTCGGACGGGTCTGCCAGGAGGTGCCCGTGACGAGGCCCGGCAACTGCTCGAGGGCCTGTTCGGGCGAGGACGCCGAGGCCTCCAGGCGGACCGGTGCGGCAGCGGTGGCGGTGTTCGGTTCGGTGGTGGTCGCGGATGACGTCTCGTCGACGGATTGTTGCGGCACGGTGACACTCCCTGATCGTCTCGAGGAACACAGGAGTTCCGGCGACCGGGGTCCGGGGCAGCTGCCGCCAAGCTACGTCGGTCCTGCTCCGGGCACAAGGGCGGTGATGATGCTCCTGTTCCGCGCTGTGCGCGCTCTCCTACGTTCCGTGACGAATCACTGCGCCCCGTTACGTCGACGCTCGTGCGCGTCGCTCGCTCGTGTTTGCATCGCTCCACTGACGAGGGAGTGTTGCATGACGCACGTCGAACGCACCGCCCGCGCGGCCACGGTGCCGTTGCGGATCGCGGTGTTCTCGCACGGCACCGAGGCGCCGCCGGCGACCCGGGCCTACCGCGAGGAGCTCGAGCTCTTCACCGCGGCGGAACGCCTCGGGTACGACGGGGCCTGGGTCCGCCAGTTCCACTTCCGGCACGACGACGCACCGGCTCGCGGCGGTCTGCCGTCCCCGTTCGTCTTCTTCGCCGCCCTCGCCGAACGGACGTCCACCCTGCGCCTCGGGCTCGGCGCGGTCACGCTGCCGCACGAGGACCCGGTCCGGGTCGCCGAGGACGCCGCCGTCCTCGACGCGATCAGCGACGGCCGGGTGGAACTCGGCGTCGCGAACGGTGGCGGCCCGGAGACCCTCGACGTCTTCGCGCCCGGTCTGGTCGGGGCCGACCACGACACCCGTCGTGCCGCGTTCGACGAGCAGCTCGCACGGCTGCTCGACGCGCTGCGTGGTGCGTCACTCGGCACGGGGACCGCACGCCTGAACCCGGACGGCAGCGGGCTGCTCGACCGGATCTGGGACGCCACGCTCAGCGCCGAGAGCGCCGCCATCGCCGCCCGTCGGGGGCACGGAGTGCTGATCGGCACCACGCAGACCGTGCCGGCCGAGGTCACCGCGGACGCCTACCACGCCGCACTGCCAGACGGCGCTGTTCCCCGCGTCGCGCTCTCGACGGCGATCTACCCGGCCCCGGACCGCGAGACCGCGCTGCGCGAGGCGCGTGCGGGCATCGAGGCGAAGTACGCGTGGGGCGAGTCGTTCCTGCCGCCGGCGACGACCCTGGCCGAGAAGGCCGCGTCGCTCAACCTCCACTACGGCACGGCCGACGACATCGCGGAGTCGATCGCGTCGAAGCCGTACTCCCGGTACGCGACGCAGCTCAACGTGCAGGTCGACGACGGCTACTCCGACGTCGGTGCACGGACGGACGCCCTCGCGCTGTTCGCCGAGCAGGTGGCCCCGCAGCTCGGCGCCGTCCTGGCCCACGAGGCGGTGACGGCATGACCCGCGACGGCGGCCTGGTGCTCGGCGGGATGGTGTTCTACCCCGGCGGCGAGCACGTCACGAGCTGGCGCCTGCCGGGCAGCGAACCGAACGCCTACCTGGACGTCGAGTACTACGTCCGGTTCGCGCAGACGCTCGAGCGCGGTGGGTTCGCGACGCTGTTCATCGCCGACGAGCTGTACGTGTGGGACCGCTTCGCATCGGGCATCGACCACGCCGTGAACATCCGCACCGAGCCCTTCACCCTGCTCGGTGCCCTGTCGCAGCGGACCGAGCACATCGGGCTCGCCGCGACCGTCTCGACCACCTACAACGAGCCGTACCACGTGGCCCGGAAGCTGGCGTCGATCGACCACCTCAGCGAGGGCCGGGCCGCCTGGAACCTCGTCACGAGCGCCTCGGACGAAGAGGCCTGGAACTTCGGTCGCGACGCGAACCTCGACCACGCCGTCCGCTACCGCCGGGGTGCCGAGTTCGTCGACGTCGTGCAGGGCCTCTGGGACAGCTGGGACGACGACGCGTTCCTGTACGACCAGGAGTCCGGGTACTTCGCGAAGCGCGACGGACTGCACGTGCTCGACCACGAGGGCGAGTTCTTCCGCGTGCGCGGGCCGCTCAACATCGCCCGGCCGCCGCAGGCCCACCCGGTGCTGTTCCAGGCCGGGGCGTCCGAGGCCGGCCGCGCGCTGGCCGGGGCGAAGGCCGAGGGCGTCTTCACCCTCTGGCAGGACGACCTCGCCGACGCGCAGGCCCTGTACGCCGACTACAAGCGCCGCGCCGTCGAGCACGGACGTGACGCGTCGTCGATGCTGATCCTGCCGGCGGTGTCGCCGGTGATCGGCGACACCGAGGCCGACGCGCTGCGGCAGCTCGACGAGATCGAGGAACTGACACCGGACCGCGTCTCGCTCGACCTGCTGTCCCACTACCTGCAGACCGACCTGTCCGACCGGCCGCTCGACGCACCGTTCGAGCACGTCTTCGACGAGACGGCGATCAACCAGTCGAAGTCCGTCTACGAGTCGATCCGCCGCATCGCCGCCGAGGCCACCACGCTGCGCGAGGTCTACCGGACGATCCTGCGCCGTCGGTTCCTGCCGGGCACGCCCGAGCAGATCGCCGACTGGCTGGCCGAGCGCTACGAGCAGGACGCCGCCGACGGCTACATGCTCGCGTTCTCGTCGATCCCGGTGAGCGTCGACCGGTTCGTCGACCAGGTCGTGCCGGAGCTCGAACGTCGTGGCGTGTACGACCGCACGTACCGCGGCGACACCCTGCGGGAGCACCTCGGGCTGGCGCGACCGGCGAGCCGGTACGACGGTTCGGCAGCCGCGCCCGCGCCCGCGGCTGTCGACCAGGAGGCGTCCGCATGAGCGACCGCATCCTGCTGGGCGCCTTCGCCTTCCACCCGGGCGGCGCGCACGTCACCGGGTGGCGGCACCCGTCCTCGCGCCCCGCCGAGCACCTGAGCATCCGGCACCACCGCCACATCGCGCAGACCGCCGAGCGCGGGGTCTTCGACACGCTCTTCCTCGCCGACGGCCTGTACTTCTGGGACCGGTACCCGTCGGGCGTCGACCACTACGGTGCGCTGCGGCCCGAACCGTTCACGCTGCTCGCCGCGCTGTCCCAGGTGACGTCGCGGATCGGCCTCGCCGCGACCGTGTCGACGACCTACAACGAGCCGTACCACGTGGCCAGGACCCTCGCCTCGCTCGACCACCTCAGCCGTGGGCGAGCCGCGTGGAACCTCGTCACGAGCCGCTACGACGAAGAGGCTCGCAACTTCGGTGGTGACGCCCACATCGACCACTCCCGGCGGTACGAGCGCGGTCGCGAGTTCGTCGACGTCGTGAACGGGCTGCTGGACAGCTGGGACGACGACGCGATCGTGGCCGACCCGTCGTCCGGGGTCTTCGCGCGCCGCGACGGCCTGCACCGTCTCGACCACGAGGGCGAGTTCTTCCGGGTGCGCGGGCCGCTCAACATCGCCCGGCCGCCGCAGGGCCACCCGCTGCTGTTCCAGGCCGGCGGGTCCGAGTCCGGGCTGGAACTCGCCGCCGACACGGCCGACGCGGTGTTCACCCGTGGTGGCTCCACCGCGGACGTCCGACGCTTCGTCGACGACCTGCGCGCCCGCGCCGTCCGGCATGGCCGCTCCGCCGACGCGGTGAAGATCATGCCGTCGGTGATGCCGGTCGTGGGGGAGACCGCCGCCGACGCCCGAGCCGAGGCGGACGCGATCCTCGCCCTGACGCCGGACGCTCTCATCCTCGAGGACGTGTCGCACCAGATCGGGCAGGACCTGTCCGGCCGCGACGTCGACGTGCCGTTCGACTACGCCGAGGAGTTCGACACCTCGAACGAGACCCGCTCGCCGAAGCCCGCGGTCGACCGGCTCCTCGCCGACGGCCCCGCGACGCCCCGCGACGTCTACGCGTGGTCGTACCGCCGCAGCCTGCTGACGGGCACCGGACCGGAGATCGCCGACCGGTTCGAGGAGCTCGCCGACGACGGTGGCGCCGACGGCTTCATCGTGCAGTTCCCGTACCTGCCCGGCGGGATCGACCGGTTCGTCGACCACGTCGTGCCCGAACTGCAGCGCCGCGGCCGGACCGCCACGGCGTACGACGACCTCACCCTGCGCGAGCGCTTCGGACACCCCCGGGTGCCGGACCGCGCGCACCGCTGACCGCTCCACCCCTCCCAGCACCGCACCCCTGCAACCCGAACCCCTAGGAGTCATCCGTGACCGTCGACCTCACGTCGCGGCGGCGTCGCCTCAAGCGCCTCGCCCTCGCGGCCACCGCGTCCGCCCTCGCCCTCACGCTCGCCGCGTGCTCGTCCGGCGGCGACGCCTCGCCCGGATCGTCCTCGGACACCGGCACCTACACGCTCGGACTCCAGGAGCCCGACAGCACGATCAACCCGCTCACCACCTCGGACTACAACGCGATGTTCATCGTGGGGTTGGCGTCCGAGGGCCTGCTCAGCCAGGACGCGAAGGGCAAGCTCGAGGGCCGTCTGGCCGACTCGTGGAAGGCGTCGTCCGACGGACGCACCTGGACGGTGCAGCTCCGCGACGACCTGCAGTTCTCCGACGGTGCCGCGCTCACGAGCAAGGACGTCGTCGCGACGTTCGACTCGATCATCGGCAAGGACAGCCAGTCGCCCGGCAAGTCGAGCTTCGACGGCATCCTGCAGTCGGTCGCCGCCGACGGTGCCTCGACCATCGACTTCACGCTCGCCAAGCCGTACGCCGACTTCCCGTACCTGCTCACGGGCTCGAACACGACCATCCAGCCGGCCGGCTTCGACGCCGGCGCGAACTGGGCCAAGCAGCCCGTCGGCGCCGGACAGTTCGTGCTGACGAAGTACTCGGCCGGCCAGGGCGCCACGTTCACGAAGAACCCGGACTACTGGGACGCGAAGGACGTGGAGCTGCAGCAGGTCGACGTGAAGTTCTACGCCGACGACCAGGCCCAGCTGCTCGCGTTCCAGAGCGGGGAGATCGACCAGATCGCCGCCAGCCCCACCGCGACGTCGACGCTGCAGGCCTCGGACTACACCGAGACCGAGCCGTACTTCAACAAGTTCGACGGCATCTTCCTCGACGTCACCAAGGCGCCCTTCGACGACCCGAAGGTCCGTGAGGCCTTCGCCCTCGCGATCGACCGTGAGGAGATCGTCAAGACGGTCTACGGCGGCGCAGCCGAGGTCGGCAACGACACCACGTTCTTCCCGAGTTCGGCGATCCGACCGAAGGGACTCGAGCAGCGCGAGCAGGACAAGGCCGAGGTCGCGGACCTGCTCGGCGGCAGGACGGTCTCCTTCGAGATCACGACGCTCGACGCCGAGAAGGCCCTCGCCCAGGTGGTGCAGCAGCAGCTCGAGGCGGTCGGCGGGTTCGACGTCACCCTCAAGGTGCTGACGAGCGCGCAGTACTACGCCGACGGCGACGACACCCCGTGGCTGAACGCCCCGGTGACGATCACCAACTGGGCGCAGCGCCTGCCCGCGCAGTACGTCGACCTGATCTACCGCGACGGCGCGGTCTGGAACGCCTCGAAGTACTCGAGCCCGGAGCTCGAGCAGCTGACCGACCGGTACGAGTCGACGACCGACGAGTCGGAGCGGCAGGACCTGGCGAACCAGATCGCCGAGATCGAGTGGACCGACCTGCCCGTGATCGTCCCCGCGTTCGCGTCGAGCAGCATCCTGCTGCAGAAGCGCGTCACGGGCACCTTCCGGTCGGGGCAGGACTTCCCGGGCGGGTTCGACTTCCGGGGCATCGGGGTCACCGCGTCATGAGCACCGCGCGCCGCCGTCGTCTGCTGACCCTGGTCGGGCAACGGGTCGTCCAGATCCCGCTCGTCCTGGTCGTGGTCTCCGTCCTGACGTTCTGGCTCGTCCAGGTCGTGCCGGGGGACCCGGGCCGGAACGCCCTCGGGCAGTACGCGACGGCGGCGCAGGTGCGCGCGTGGAACGTCGACCACGGCCTCGACGGGTCCCTCGTCAGCCGGTACCTGCACTGGATCGGCGGGTTCGTCACGGGGGACTGGGGCACGAGCTTCGTCTACTCCGAGCCGGTCCGCGACCTGGTGCTCGGTCGTCTCGGCAACTCCCTGCTGCTCGGCGCGTACGCGTTCGTCATCATGGTGCCGGTCGCGATCACGCTCGGTGCCGTGCAGGCGTACCGGCAGGGTCGCCGCTCCGACCGTGCCGTCACGGTCGGGCTGCTGACGATCTCGGCGGTGCCGGAGTTCGTCGTCGGGATCGTGCTGCTGCTCGTCTTCGCGGTCTGGCTGCGGGTGGTGCCCGTGCAGGCATCCGGTGCGCTCGACGCCGGGTTCGGCGAGCGGCTCCGGGTGCTCACGCTGCCCGCCGTGGTGCTCGCCCTGGCGTACCTCGCCGTCCTGACCCGGATGGTGCGTGCGGGGACGATCGAGACGATCCGGTCGCAGTTCCACCGCACCGCCGTGCTCAAGGGCCTGACCACCGGCCAGGTCGTCCGCCGGCACGTCGTCCGCAACGCGCTCATCCCGACGTTCTCGGTGCTCGGCATCTACCTCGGCACCCTGCTCGGCGGCAGCGTCATCGTCGAGACCCTGTTCTCCTACCCGGGCCTCGGCGCGCTGCTCGTGTCGGCCGCCGAGCGCAAGGACGCCCTGCTGCTCGAGAGCGGGGTGATGCTCGCCGGGGCGCTCTCGCTCGGCGCGCTCCTGCTCACCGACCTGCTGTTCGTGGTGGTCGATCCCCGGATCCGCTTCGAACGGGTGGCCACCGCATGACCGCCGTCGTCCCCGGCGCCGTCGAGACCGACGCCCTCGCTGGTCGGCCGTCGGCGTCGACCACCACGGGCACCGCACGGGTCACCCGCCGCGGGTGGCGCGGACTCCTCCGGCGTCCCACGTTCCTGGTCTCCGTGGCGATCCTGCTCTGGTGGGTCGTCCTGGCCGTGGGCTGGCACCTGCTCGGCCTGCAGCCCTTCGCCCGCACCGGTGAGCTCCTGCAGGCGCCGAGCGCTGCGCACTGGTTCGGCACCGACTCGCTCGGCCGCGACGTCTTCGCCCGCGTCGCCGCCGGGGCCCGGCCGGCGCTCGTCATCGGCCCGTTCGGCGCGGCGCTGGCGACCGTCGTCGGCGGCACCCTCGGCCTGCTCGCCGGCTACCACCGCGGCTGGGTCGACACCGCCCTGATGCGGTTCTTCGACGTGCTGCTCGCGTTGCCCAGCCTGATCTTCCTGGTCGTGCTCGTCGGTGCGTTCGGGGTGTCGACGCCCGCGCTCGTCCTCATCGTCGGCGTGCTCTTCGCGCCGGGCATCGCGCGGATCGTCCGGGCCGCGGTGCTCGTCGAGATGGGCAAGTCCTACGTCCAGGCCGCACGGCTGCAGGGCGAGAGCGCCGTCCGGGCGATGGTCACCGAGTTGCTGCCGAACGTGATCGGGGTCTTCGTGATCCAGGCGGTCCTGAGCCTCGGTGCCGCGATCTTCATCACCGCGTCGCTGTCGTTCCTCGGGCTCGGTTCACAACCACCGGCCGCCGACTGGGGGCTCGACATCAACGCGAACCGCGCCTACCTGCAGGCCGCGTGGTGGACGGTCGTGTTCCCGGGTGTCGCCGTGGCGTCGATCGTCGTGTCCGCGAACCTGATCGCCGACAACCTCAAGGAGGTCTCCGAGTGACCGAGCAGACCGGCACGCGCGAGCAGCCCCGGACCACCGGCACGACCGACGCACTGGTCCGCGTCGAGGGGCTCACCGTGTCGTACCGCGGCACCCGGGTGGTCGACGACGTCGCCTTCGTGATCGAGCCCGGTGGCTCGTACGGGCTCGTGGGCGAGTCCGGCTCCGGCAAGAGCACCGTCGCCGGCACGCTGACGGCGTCGCTCGGCCCGGACGCCGCCGTCGGATCGTCGGCGCTGGTCGTCGACGGCGTCGACGTCGCGTCCCTGCGCGGTGAGCGCCTCCGGCGGTTCCGGCGCGACGTCGTGGCGGTCGTCCACCAGGAACCCGGCCTCGCCCTCAACCCGACGATGACGGTCGGACGCCAGGTCGCCGAGGTCCTGCGCGCCACGGGCTCCGGCCGCGCGGCTGCGGACACCGCGACGATCGAGGCGTTCACGCGGGTCGGGCTGCCCTCGCCGACGACGATCGGGGTCCGGTACCCGCACGAGCTGTCCGGCGGTCAGCAGCAGCGCATCGCGATCGCGATGGCCCTGGTGGCCCGTCCGCGCCTGCTCGTGCTCGACGAACCGACGACCGGCCTGGACAGCACGGTCGAGGCGGGCATCATGGCGCTCATCGACGAGCTCCGGACCGAGATCGGCTTCGCGACCCTGCTCATCAGCCACAACCTGCCGCTGGTTGCGGCGCACTGCGGACGGGTCGGGGTGCTCCGCCACGGGGTGCTCGTCGAGGAGGGCACCGCGACCCAGGTGCTGCTCCACCCCACGGAGCCGTACACGAAGCAGCTCGTCGACGCCCTGCCCGACATCACGACGGGCAAGGCAGGAACGGCGGGCAAGGCGGGGACGACGGGCACCACCGCCGAGACCGCGCAGCACGACGTGCTCGCGACGATCAGGGGCCTCCGCAAGGAGTACGACGGCGCCGTCGCCCTCGACGGCATCGACCTCGAGCTGCGCCGCGGTGAGGTGCTGGGCGTCGTGGGGGAGTCCGGTTCCGGCAAGACGACCTTCGGCCGAGCACTCGCCGGACTGGTCCGACACGACGGCACGATCGCGCTGGACGCCGGCGACCGGACGCCGGCCGGCACCCCACCCGTGCAGGTCGTGTTCCAGAACGCGGACGCCTCGCTCAACCCGCGGCGCACGGTCCGACAGGTGCTCGGACGGGCGATCCGGCTGCTGCACGGCGACGGCACCGCCGAGCAGCTCGCGGCGCGGGTCGGGCTGCCCGCCGACGTCCTCGACCGCCGGCCGGCCCAGCTGTCCGGCGGGCAGAAGCAGCGCGTCGCCATCGCCCGGGCGTTCGCCGGACCGGTGCCGCTGGTGGTGTGCGACGAACCCACGTCGGCCCTCGACGTCTCGGTGCAGGCGCGGATCCTCGACCTGGTGCTCGACTTACAGAGCACCACCGGCACGACCTGCGTGTTCATCTCGCACGACCTCGCCGTCGTGCGCCGGGTCGCCGACCGCATCGCGGTCTTCGACGGCGGTCGTGTCGTCGACGTGGGCCCCGCGGAGCGGCTGTTCGACGCGGACGCGCACCCGCGCACCCGCGAGCTCGTCGCGGCCGCGCTCGACCTGCGCCGGCGCGCCGGTCTGGTGGCTCCCGCGGCCTGAGTGGGGCCCTGGACCTGCGCACAGGGCGGACGGGCGCGGGCCGATCAGCGTGACGCGCCAGCGGCACGCGGGCCGCGCCGACCGAGCCTGCGAGGGAGGGGTGGCGGGTCTGCCACGGGCCTCCCGTCCGCCCTGTCTCCGCGCTACTTCGCGAGGAACGCCAGCACCACGCGGTTCCACTCGTCCGGGTGGCTGACGTTGACGCCGTGCGGGCCGCCGGACACGACGTGCAGCTCGGAGCCGGCGATCGCGGCGTGCGTGCGGGCACCCGAGCCGTCGAACGGCACGGTCGCGTCGCCGTCACCGTGGATGACGAGCGTCGGCACGGTGACCTTCGGCAGGTCGTCACGGAAGTCGGTGTTCGCGAAGGACGCCATCGCCTCGAGCGCGGCGGTCTTCGACGCCTGCTTCGCGAGCGTGAGTGCCTGCTGCCGGTCCTCCTCGGAGACGACCAGGGTGCCGTCCACCGAGAAGAAGTCGGTCGTGAACTGGTCGTAGAACGCGTCCTCGTCCTTCGTCAGGCCCGCGGTCATCTCGGCCGCCTGCTCCTTCGGCAGCGGGCCGTCCGGGTTGTCCGAAGTCTGCAGCAGGTACGGCGGCACGGCCGAAGCGAAGACGACGCTGTGCAGCCGCTCGGTGCCGTACTTCGAGAAGTAGCGGGCGACCTCGCCGCCGCCCATCGAGAAGCCGACGAGGGTGACGTCTCGCAGGTCGAGCTCGGTGAGGATCGTGTGCAGGTCCTCGGTGAGGTGGTCGTAGTCGTAGCCGGTCTTCGGCTTGTCGCTGCGACCGAAGCCGCGACGGTCGTAGGTGACGACGCGGTGTCCGGCGTCGACGAACGCCGGGACCTGCTTGCTCCAGGACTCGCCGGACAGCGGCCAGCCGTGGATCAGGACGACGGTGCGGCCGGAGCCGCCGGTGTCGTCGACGTGCAGGTTCGTGTCCTTGAAGAGCCCGTGGTGGGCGGTGATCTCGGTCAAGAGTCGCTTCCTTCCCGCGCCGCACGGGAGGCGGCACGCACCTCGTTGCTACCAGCGGGATCCCGAGCGACAGCGCGGAGTGGACAGACCCCTCGGCGTCGGCGTCGGCGTCGGTGTCTGTGACGGGAGCGGCGACCACGGCCTACTGTCCAGCAGGATCAGGGAACCGTCACCGCGGCGGATGCCCCTCGTCACGAGGGAGCACCGATGAAGTACGTCAACTACGCGGGGACCGTCCGGGTCCTGACCGGTGACACGGTCGCCGACGCGGTGATCCGGTACGCGGCCGCCCTGCACCAGAGCCGGTTGAGCGACGTCGTGTCGGTCCCGACGACCGACGACTTCGGCGCGGCCAGCACGGTGGAGCTGCTCCTCGCACCAGCGGTGGCAGTCGCCCTGGAGCCGGCGCCGGACGACGACCTGGAACCCGAGAGTGGTGCGTTCCTGGCCGAGCTGAGCCGACGCACCGAGGCGGTCCTGGCGGTCGACGCCAGCAGGTTCCCGACCGACCTCGGCCGGTGAGCGCGTTGCGCGCGGTGAGCGCGGTGCGCGCGGTGGGCTCGGTGGGCGCGGTGCGCGCGGTGCGTGTCGCTCCGACCGCGCTGCGGTCAGGCGACCGGTCCGTCGCCCGTCAGGTCCGAGCGGGTGTCGGCGTGGATCGTCTCAGGGTGGTCGAACGTCCGCGCTGCAGCACGCAGGCGTTGCACGAACTCACCGTTCTCGACCTCGAGCTCGTCCTCGTCCGCGTCGGCGACGACGATCTCGCTCGACGGGCCGATGAGGATCTTCGTGGTCGTCATCGTGCCGTCCTCCGCCACCGTCGGGACCGCGATCGCGTCGGCGCGACTGCCGCCGGCGAGCGCCGCGGCGTACTCGATCACGGCGTCGGCGACGTCGTCGCTCGTCAGGAACGTGGAGCGGTCGTACTGGATGTACTTCATGTCGCATCAGTCAAACGCGCGGATGCTGGTCGTCGTCCAGGAAACCCGGCGCGTCGTGCGTTGCGCGGATGCCGACATGTCGCGAGGATCATCACGTGCCCGAGATGATGCACCGCACGCAGCGGGAGATCAGGACAGACGAGCCGTCGGTCGCGGCCGAGGCGCTGTCGGTGACCCACGTGACCCACGGACTCACCGTGGAGGCGACCGGAGAGGGCTTCGTCTTCGAGGAGCGAGTGCGGGGCACCGCCCTGCTCTCCCTCGAGTCGACGCGGTGCACGGGTGCCCTGAGCGGCGCGGTCGAGCCCGGGCGGGCGATGATGATCGTCTGGGTGAAGGCCGGTTCGGCGCAGGTCGACGACAACCCGGTGCAGATCGGCCGCCCCGTGCTCTACCGACAGGACCCGCAGCGGTTCCGGTGGGTGGACTTCCAGCACGACGTGCTGCGCATCGACCGGTCGATCGTCGAGCAGGTCGCCGCCGAGCGCGGTGACTGGGCGCCGGGTCCGCTGGAGTTCCGTCCCCGACACGTGCCAGAGGGTGCGCCGCTCGCCGCCTGGTGGCTCATGGTCCGGTCGGTCGCGCAGGAGGTCCTGCAGGGTCCGACGGACGTGCCGCTCGAGCGGGAGCGGGAGCTCGCCCGGTTCGCGGCCGGCGGCTTGCTGACCGCGATCCCGCACTGGCCGGTGGGGCAGCACGAGCCGGTGATGGCGTCGACCGCGCGCTTCGCCCGTGCCGAGACGTTCCTGCTCGACCACGCGACCGAGCAGATCACCGTCAACGACGTCGCCGAGGCCGCGGGGCTGAGTGTCCGAGGAGTGCAGGCGGCGTTCCAGCGGCACCACGGCATCACGCCGACGATGTACCTGCGTCGGATCCGGCTCCTGCTCGCCCGGGAGCAGCTCGAGGCCGGCGACGACCGCAGCGTCGCCGAGATCGCCCGGGCGACGGGGTTCGCGCACCTGGGCCGGTTCGCGGGGAGCTACCGGCAGGAGTTCGGGGAGCTGCCGCGGCAGACGGCGCTGGCGGCGCGGGAGTAGCGGTCCGTCGGCCGGCGGTCGGTCGTTGTCGACGGCTTCGCGCCGGCTCATCCGTCGGACGTCAGAGCCGTCCGAGGCCGTCGCCGACCAGGACCGCGCCGACGAGCACGAGGACGACGACGGTCACGGCGCGCGAGTTGTGCCGCAGCCAGGTGCGGAACCGCTCCAGGTCCGCGCGGGCCGGCTCCCCACCGACCAGCGCGAAGACGATCGGCCCCGTCACCGTGGCCGTCATCAGCAGGGTGCTCGCCCCGACGAGGACGGTCGACGGCACCGCCGGCAGCTCAGCCGGGGCGAGCACGATGCCGACGCCGGACGCCAGCAGCAGGGCCTTCGGACGCAGCGCGAGCACGGCGCCCACGGCGAGCGCGACGGCGGGTCGGACGGTGCCGACCGCCGCCGTCAGGAGTGCGCTCGTCCGGCTCGGTCCCGCTGCGGCGGGGCGCCGGAACACGACCCCCGCGGCGACGACCGAGACGACCCCGAGCAGGCACTCGCCCAGGCCGAGGCCCGGTGACGCCGTCGCCGGCAGGTCCACGACGAGGACACGGCCGAGCAGCGCCGTCGCGGCGACCGTGACGACGAAGACCCCGGTCACCGAGCCGACCGCGAACAGGACGGCCGGACCGAGGCCGCGACCGCCGAGCAGCAGGGTGAGCACCGCGGCGATGGGGACGGAGCTCAGCGCACCGGCGATGGCGAGGGGCAGCAGCTGGCCGATCACGGCGAGCACGGTGCCGGTCAGACCCCTCGGTCGTCCTCGTCGACCCGGCGGACGACACGCTGTCCGGTCACGGGGTCGATCTCGGTGACGACGCTCGTCGTGGCACGGCGCGGGCGGAGCCGGAGGACGATCCCCAGCACGAGGACCAGGAAGCCGGCGACCATCAGGATGTAGCCGATGAGCTGGATGTCGATGCCGACGACCGTGAAGTCGAACGCGAACGCCATGATCGCGCCGACGACGAGCAGGAAGATCCCACCGCCGATGCTCACGGTGTCACCGCGGGTCGTGCTGTCACGGGGTTCATGGACGCAACGATCAACGGCCGGTGCCGGCGGTGCATCACCCGCCCCGGGTGATCTGCGGAGGCGTGCCAGATCACCCGCTCAGGGTGGTGCCCGACCGGTTCCGCCGCGGCTACACCTGGTGCCATGACCACAGGGGAGGCACCGTGACCACCTTCACGTACGGCCCGGCCGAGGTGTTCGTCGTCTCGTTCCGAGGCGAGCTGCCCGACGACGCCGTGCTCGGCGCGCTCGTCGACCTGACGGACGCCGAGACGGTCCGGGTCCTCGACCTGCTGCTCATCAGCCGGGCCGAGGACGGCACCGTCAACGTCCGCGAGGTCGACGACGTGACCAGGACCGGCACGTCCGGCTCGGTCGCCCTGGAAGCCCGCGGCCTGGCCGCCAACGACGACGTCGACCAGGTCGCGGACACGCTCGCGCCCGGGACCTCGGCCGCGATCGTCGTGATCGAGCAGCTCTGGGCCAAGGACCTGGCGGAGCGGTTCGCCGACAGCGGGGGCCAGCTGCTCTGGAGCGCACGCGTCCCCGCACCGGAACTCAACGACCTCGCCGCTTCGGCGCACATCGGGTAGGAGACACCATGCCGTTCCGACGATTCGGCCGACCCGGCCTGCTCGGGCTCGCTGCACGGACCGCGGTCGTGGCCGGGACCGCGTCGGCGGTCGGCGGTGCGGTGCGCGGGCACGAGGAGCGTGCGGCAGAGGACCGCGCCGCAGAGGAGCGGGTGGCAGCGGAACGCGCCGCAGCGGAACGCTCCGTGGCGGACGTCCCCGCCGCTCCCGACCTGCTGAGCGAGCTCGAGCGACTCGGCCGGCTCCGGCAGCAGGGCCTCCTGTCCGACGACGAGTTCGCCGCCGCCAAGCAGCGCCTCATCGGCGGGTGACGGACACCGACCACCTGCAGCACGACCGTTCAACAACCACGAGGAAAGGGAACCCCCATGGCCACCACGACCACGACCACCGCCACCGACTCGACCGTCGGTGTCTTCGCCACGAGTGACGAGGCCCTCGGCGCCGCCAAGGCGCTCAAGGACGCCGGGTACGGCGACGACGTCGTCTCGATCGTCGGCAAGGGCGTCAAGGACGAGAAGAAGGTGCACGGCTGGATCCCGGTCGGCAACGAGGCCGGCACGTTCGGCGGGTGGGGTGCCCTGTGGGGCGCGCTCACCGGTTGGCTGCTGCTCGGGTTCGTCTGGCTCCCGGGCATCGGGTGGGTCGCTGCCGCCGGGTGGCTGGCCAGCACGCTCGTCGGAGCCGGCATCGGTGCGGGTCTCGGCGCACTCATCGGCCTGGCCGTCCCCGAGGACGAGATCCCGCAGTACGAGGACGACCTGAAGGCCGACCGGTACCTCGTGATCGTGCACGGTGACGGCGAGACCGTCGACGCCGCCCACCGCATCCTCGACGGCGCCGGCCCGGTCCGGGTCAGCCGCTACTCCGAGTGACGACCACCACCAACGGAAGGAAACGATCATGGCAGACCTCATCGTGATCTCGTTCGACGACGACGCCAGTGCCGTCGCCGCCTACGAGGAAGTCCAGCAGCTACAGAGCGACCTCGTCGTCGAGCTGTCCGGCCTCGCGCTCGTCCGCGTCGACGACAAGGGCAAGACGCACGTCGAGACCCCTGGTCCGGCGGGCAACGTCGGGGCCGGTGCCGCCGGAGGTGCCCTGTTCGGCACCCTCCTCGGACTCCTGTTCTTCGTGCCGTTCTTCGGACTGGTGATCGGCGGTGCGCTCGGCGCGCTGTTCGCCGGGCTCGACAAGACCGGGCTGAACGCCGAGTTCCGCGACCGGGTGAAGAGCGCCGTCGCGGACGGTCGTTCCGCGGTCGTCATCTACGCCACGAAGATCACCGAGGACAAGTTCGGTGCAGCCCTCTCCCGCTTCGGCGGGACCATCGTGCAGACCTCGTTGTCGGCAGACGACGAACACGAGCTCGCGCACGACATGACCGGCGCGCGCTGAGCGTGCGCCCCGGGCGACGCGCCGCCGACACCTGACGTCGGCGGCGCGTCGCCACCCCCCCCCGTGGAAGGACCGGGCTCATGGGTGCGCTCATCGTCGGACTCATCGCGCCGGCGCTCGGGATCCTGCTCAGCCCACTGGCGATCATGGCCCTGGTGGCCGAGCTGCTCTCGCGGCGGTACCGCTCCAACGGCCTCGCGTTCTTCATCGGCTGGTTGCTCGCCACCGTCGTCGTCGTGGGGGTCTCCGTCGTGGTGTTCACCGCGATCGACTTCCACCCCCGGACCGACACCCCGCTCTGGACGGCCGTGGTCCGGCTGGTCATCGCACTCGGGCTGATCGCCGCCGCGGTCTGGGTGTTCCGGCGCGGCGGCCGTGACCTGCGGAAGATGTCCGAGGCGTCGACGCCAGAGCAGGTCGCGGCAGCCGCACCACAGCTGCCCGGCTGGCTGCAGAAGGTCAGCGAGTTCACGCCGGCGCGGTCCCTCGCACTCGGGTTCGGCATCTTCGCCGTCAACCCCGTCGACGCCTCGTGCGCGATCATCGCCGGCATCGACATCGCGGGCGCTCCGGTGACCGCCGGGCAGGGCGCCGCCGTGGCGATCGCCTTCGTCGCCGTCGGGGTCGCACCGATCGCCGTCCCGGTGTTCTTCGTGCTCGCGCGTGGGGACGCTGCGGCACCGCTCCTCGAGCGCCTGCGCACCTGGATCGCCGGCCACACCAACGTGCTGAACGCGGCGCTCATCTTGGTCATCGGTGTGCTGCAGCTGCAGAAGGCCGTCTCCGCCCTGATCTCCTGACGTTCGCCGCTCCCGGGAAGGACCGCAGCCCATGACCACCACCGAGGACGAACTCGCCGCACTCCGCGCCGAGAACGAGCGCCTGCGCATCCGGCTCGCCGGGCAGGACTCCGACGACACGACGGTCCGCCGCCGCGGGTGGGGCTGGGCGATCCCGTCCGCCGCACTGATCGTCGTCGGGGCGCTGCTCGCACCGGTGGTGGTGATCACCACCTGGGCACAGCGCGAGGTCACCTCGACCGAGGCCTTCGTGGCGACGTTCGCGCCGCTCGCCCGCGACCGGGCGGTCCAGACGCTGGTCGCGGACCGCACGGTCGGCGCGATCGAGGACCAACTGGACGTCGCCGGGCTGACGGGAGCGCTCTTCGACGGCATCCGCGGGCTGGACCTGCCACCCCGGGCCAAGACCGCGCTCTCGGCGCTCGAGGCACCGGCGACCGCCGGCATCCAGGACCTGGTCTCCGGCACCGTGGACCGGTTCGTGGCGTCCGATCAGTTCGCCGACCTGTGGAAGCAACTGCTCCGCACCGGGCACACCCAGATGGTGGCGTCGCTCAGCGGCGACCGACGGGCAGCGGTCGCGATCGGGGCGGACGGGTCGATCGGCATCCAGCTCGGGCCGGTGGTCGCCGAGGTCAAGGAGCGGCTCGTCGACCGGGGGCTCACCTTCGCCGAACGGATCCCCGCGGTCGACCGGACCATCGTCATCGCGACGTCCGACGCGGTGGTCCGGGCGCAGACCGGGTACACCCTGCTGCAGGTGTCCGCCGTGTGGCTGCCGTGGCTCCTGGTCGCCTGCATCGCCGTCGGCGTCGTCATGGCCAGACGTCGGGCCCGGGCGCTCACCCTCGCCGCGGTCGGCGTCGCCCTCGCCATGCTCGCCACGCTCGCCGGGATCGGGATCGGACGGGTGTTCGCGGTGCGGGCGCTGGCGCCGGACCTCATGCCACGCAACGCAGCTCGAGCCGTCTACGACACCGTGGTCGCCTTCGCCGCGCACGCCGCCGTGGCCGGCGCGGTCCTTGCGGCGTGCGTGGCCCTCGTCGCGTGGTTCGCCGGCTCGTCCGACACAGCCCGACGTCTGCGGAGGCTCGCCGTCCGCGGTGCCGGGGCACTCCGCCGCCGCGGCGACGCCCTCGGCATCGGCACCGGGCGGGTCGGGGTGCAGCTGTACCGGGGCAGGGTCGTCATCCGCACCCTCGTCGCGCTCGGTGCGGCCACCGTCATCGTGCTCAGCCGCCCGCTCGAACCGGCGCTCGTCGTGTGGACCCTGGTCGGCGCGCTCGTCCTCGTCGCCGTGCTCGAGGTGATCCAGCGTCCGGAGGGGGCTCGCGGCGACGCCGGGGTCTCACCCGGAACTGACGATCCCGTCGGTTCCGCAGCGCACTAGCGTCCGAGCACGGCATCCGGGGACCGGGGCCGCGAGGGAGACGAGGCCCCGATGTCACTCTGGAAGCGCCGATCGCACCGACCGCGCCGACCCGCCGATCCGGCGACGCCGAGCCACGCCGGGCCCGACGCCGGTCCCGACGCCGCGCCGGCAGCCACGGTCGGGTCGGGTCGCGGGCTGCGCATCATGCTCGGTCTCGCCGCAGCGGTCGTCATCGCCGTCGGCTGCTCCCGGTTCGCCGGCATCATCGCTCCCACGGCGCTCGCCCTCGTCGTCACCATCTGCGTCCAGCCGGCCCGGGTGTTCCTCGAACGACTCGGCTTCGCCCGGAGCCTCGCCTCTGCGGTCGTCATCGTGGTGATCCTGGTCCTGCTGGTGGGGTTCTCGCTGGCGCTCGTGGTCTCGGTCGCCCAGTTCGCCACGCTGTTCCCGCAGTACGCCGACCAGATGCACGCGGTGGAGGACCAGCTCGGGCAGTGGTTGACGTCGCTCGGCGTCGGGCAGCAGGAGGTGCAGAGACTGCTGGCGGGGCTGAGCCCCGGCACCGTCATCGGCGCGGTGTCGGACCTGGTCGGCAGCGTCTTCGGCCTCGGCGTCGGCCTGGTCGTCGTCCTCGCGCTGATCGTCTTCATGACCCTCGACGCAGGGTGGGGTCGACTCATCGCCGACCGGCTCCGGCCGGTCCGCCCCCAGCTCGTCGAAGCACTCACCGGGTTCACCGTCAGTGTCCGCCGGTACATGGTCGTCACGGCCGTCCTCGGCGCCGCGGTCTCCGCGCTCGACGCCCTCGCGCTGGTCCTGCTCGGGGTCCCCGGTGCGGCGCTCTGGGGCCTGCTGGCCTTCATCACCGGCTTCATCCCGAACATCGGGTACTGGATCGGCATCATCCCGCCGGTGATCCTCGCCCTGCTCGCGAACGGCTGGCAGAACGCGATCGTCGTCATCGTCGTCTACGCCGTGATCAACGGGGTCATCCAGTCCGGCCTGCAGCCGCACATCGTCGGGTCGGCGGTGTCCCTCAACCAGACCATCGCGTTCCTGTCCGTCGTCTTCTGGTCGGCCGTGCTCGGGCCGATGGGTGCCGTCCTCGCCATCCCGCTGACCCTGCTGGTCCGCGCGGTCCTGGTCGACGCGAACCCGGACGCGCGGTGGATGCGCCCGGTCCTCGGCGACGTGACCGGCCTCGGGCCCCCCACTGGGCGGACGGAACGCCGCGCACCGACCGCTCCCGGCGGCACCACGACGACGAAGGGCACCCCGTGAACACCGCTCCGCTCATCGGCGAGCTCCTGCCGCAGGCCGTGACCATCGCGATCAGCCCGATCCCGATCATCGCCGCGATCCTGATGCTGCTCGCGCCGCGCGCCAGGTCGGTCGCGACGGCGTTCCTGGTCGGCTGGGTCGTCGGCATCGCGGTGGCCGTCGTGGTCGTCACCCTGCTGTCGTCCCTGATCCCGGCCGGTGACCCCGACGCGTCGCAACCCGTCGCCGGTGCCGTGAAGCTGGTGCTCGGCGTGCTGCTCGTGCTGCTCGCCGTGCGGCAGTGGCGGGCACGGCCGGCCCCTGGCACCACGGCGACGCCCCCGAAGTGGATGTCCGCGATCGACTCGATGACACCGGTGCGCGCCGCCGGACTGGCCTTCCTGCTCGCCGCCGTCAACCCGAAGAACCTCATGATGGCCGTGGCGGCCGGCGTCACCGTCGGTACCAGCGGCGCGGACACCGGGTCGGTCGTCTGGGCGCTCGTCGTGTTCGTCGTCCTCGCCTCGCTGAGCATCGCCGTCCCCGTCGTCGGCTACCTGGTCGCCCGCACCCGGGTGCAGGGAGCGCTCGGGGCGCTGCGCGACTGGCTCACCGCCAACAACGCCACGATCATGGCGGTCCTGCTGCTCGTCATCGGTGTGACGACCATCGGCAAGGGCCTCGGTGCGTTCTGATGCGCATCCTGGCCGGGCTCGACCGTCACTCGTGGCGCACGGAGGCCCTCTCCGGCGTGACCCTCGCGGCGATCGCCATCCCGCTGAACATCGGGTACGCGCAGATCGCCGGTCTGCCACCGACCGCCGGGCTGTACTCCCTGATCGTGCCGGCGGTGCTGTTCGCCCTGCTCGCGTCGAGTCGACAGCTGGTGGCGTCGCCCGACGCCGCGGCGGCCGCGCTCGTCGGATCCTCGCTCGCCGGGCTCGCGGCGACGGGCAGCGCGTCGTACGTCCAGCTCGCACTGGCGCAGGCACTCGTCGGCGCCGTCGTGTTCGCCCTGTGCGCCGTCCTGAAGCTGGGGTTCCTGGCGAACTTCCTGTCCGCGCCGATCCTGGTCGGGTTCGTGGGCGGGCTCGCGCTCGACATCCTGCTCAGCCAGGTGGCGAAGATGCTCGGGGTCAAGGTGAACAGCGGTGACGAGTTCCTCCCGCGGTTCGGGGAACTCGTCACCGGGCTCGGACACCTCAACGTGTGGTCGGTGTGCCTGTCCGTCGGGTCCGTGGCCGTGCTGGTCATCGGCCGTCGGTTCCGAGCGATCCCGTGGGCACTCGTCGTGCTCGTCCTGACGACCGTCGTCCTGATCGTGTTCCGGCTGGACGACGCCGGCGTGGCCGTGCTCGGCGAAGTGCCCGCCGGACCACCGACCCTGACGTGGCCGCAGATCTCGTGGCACCAGTGGGTCCAGGTCATCCCGAGCGCCGTCGCCCTGACCCTCGTCGCGATGGCCGAGGGGCTGCTCGTGGCCCGCCGGTACGCCGAAGCGCACGACTACACGGACCGGGCGAACCGCGACCTCTGGGCGTTCGGTGCAGCGAACCTCGGCTCCGGCCTCACCGGCGGGTTCACGGTCGGTTCGTCGGCCTCGCGGACGGCGGCCATGGACCAGAGCGGGTCCAGGACCCAGCTGCCGTCGCTGATCGCCGCGGTGCTCACCCTGCTCGTCGTCTGCTTCGGCACCGCGCTGCTGCAGGACATCCCCTCGCCGGCGATCGGCGCGATCGTCGCAGTCGCGGTCGTGCCGCTCCTGGGCCTCCGCGACTTCGCCCGGCTCTGGCGGCTCCGACGGTTCGAGTTCGCCGTCGCCGCCGTCTGCTTCCTCGGGGTGCTGCTGCTCGGCCCGATCATCGGCATCGCGATCGCCTTCGTCCTGTCGCTCGTCAACGTCATCCGGTCCGCCGCGAACCCGCCCGCCGACGTCCTGGTGCCGAGCGGCGACCCGGTCGACGTGTTCCGGGCTGCCCGAGACGGCAGCGTCTCGTCGGCACCCGGCGTCGTGGTCCTCCGGTTCTCCGGACCGCTCTTCTTCGGCAACGCCCAGCGCTTCGCATCGGCGGTCCGCTCCGTGCTCGCCCCTGACGACCAGGCTGTCCCGGTGCACGCCCTGGTGCTCGACTGCAGCGCGGTCACCGGGATCGACACGACCGCGGCGGACGTCGCCGGCGAGGCGCTCGACTGGGCCCGCGCCAACGGGGTCGAGGTCGGCTTCTCGCGAGCACGGGCGGCGACGCGGGCCGACCTCGAGCACTTCGACCTGGTCGGGGGCAGTCGCTTCTTCCCGAGCAACCGGGCGGCCGTCGCCGAACTCGGCCGCTGAGGTCACTGAGCCCGCTGAGTGCGCCGAAGCCCCCGAGGCCGCGTGCGCCCGTCCGGTGTCAGCGCAGCTGCCGGAGCTCGGCGATGTCGAGCCCGAGGTCGGCGATCCGGGCAAGCAGCCCGTGCAGCTGCGTCTGGTCGGACAGGTCGCCGACGAGCAGCGTCTCGCCGGGGCCGATCTGCACCAGCGAGAACTCCGGGAACGCGGCGACGAGGGTCTCCGACATCGCGTAGGGAAGACGGACCTCGTAGCGGCTCATCGTCGGCCTCCTGCTCGTCGTGGAGCCACGATCATCCCGCGCGGGGGCCGGTGCGGGGTTCCCCTGATCCGGGTGAGGTCTCCGTCGTGTCCGCAGCACGCCGGGGGTCCGGCCCGAGCGTGCCGGGTCCCCGGTCGGACTGCCTCAGAGCAGGCCGCGCCGACGAGCGGCCTGCACCGCCTCGGTGCGCCCCGCGGCGGACAGCTTGCCGTAGATGCTCCGCAGGTGGGTCTTGATCGTGTTCACGCTGAGGTGGTGCTTCGCCGCGATCTCGGCGACGGTCTGGTGCGCCGGAAGCTCGAGCAACAGCTCCTGCTCCTTGGGGGTCAGCGGGACCGTGGCCTCCGGACGTTCCAGCCCGACGCCGATCCGCTCGTGCTCCGCCAGCGCGAGGACGTGGTCGGCGTACGGTTCGAGCGCCCCGTACGACCCGTGGTGCCGGAACACCAGCTGCGCGCCCGCACCCCGGCAGGCGAGGAACTCGCGGGCGTACCCGAACTCCTCGCTCACGGCGAGCGCGCGGCGGATCCGCTCGGCCGCCTCGGCGGGCCGGCCGTGGGTGCACGCGTGCTCGGCGAGGGCGAGGTGGGCGTTCACGATGCTCGTGCCGGACCACGCCGCGTCGTCGCCGTCGACCGCCGCGGCCAGGTCGCGTTCGACGAGGTGGTCGGTCCGCCCGCCGGCCAGCAGCCGGAGCGTGTTCACCTCGAGGGAGTCGGTGCCGAGGACGTCGGCGACGATGCGGCGGACCTCGGCCGCTGCGGGTGCGCCGTGGAGCGTGCTCGACCAGGCGTGCAGGCGCGTCGCGGCCCCGGCGACCACCCGCGGGTGGTCACGGCCGTCGAAGCGGACGAGCTGCACGAGCCGGGCGAGGGCCTCCCGCGGGGCGGGCGAGGCGTCGATCGCCGCGACGAGGAGCAGTGCGCGCACCTGGAAGAGCAGCCCGAGCTCGCTGCCGGTCGGGTCGGCCTGGTCGATGCGGTGCAACGAGGTGAACGACACCGGTTCGCAGCGCAGGTAGGCGCGTGACGTCGCGAGCAGCAGTGCGCGGGCGGTCGCGCGGTTGTAGGGCGGTGCGGTGTCGAAGGGCAGTGCGCCCATCCGCGCCTCGTACTCGCAGGCCGTCCGCCAGTCGCCGGTGCGGACGGCGAGCGTCGCGGCGGTGTCGCAGGCGATGAGGAAGACCCACGAGAACCCGGCGTGCGCGGCGGCGGCCTGGATCGAGCGGAGCAGTTGGTCGGCGTCGCGGCGGCGGCCGGCGACGACGAGGCACCAGGCGACCGCAGCCCGGAGCAGCAGCGCGACGTCGAGCGACTCGACGGGCGTCTGCCGCAGGTACGCGCCGAGTTCCTGCAACCGCGCCGAGGCGTCGTCGGGGTCCTCGACGGTGAACGACCGGAGCGCCTCGACCACGGGCCGCCAGGCCCGTGCCTCGTCGGGTGTCGCGGCAGCGAGCTGCACGGCGGCCTGGGCGAACCGCTCCTCGGTGCCGATGCGGTCCGGGAACGACGGGGCGTCCATGCCGATGCGGATCGTGAGCGTGGCCAGTGAGTCCTGGCTCGGTGGGAGCGCTCGCAGAGCCGTCGCCACGATGGCGGCGCGGCCCTCCATGAGCAGGACACCGCCGGACCGCTCCAGCTGCCCGCGCACCGCCGACTGGTCGCGCGCGAGCAGTGCCTGTTCGAGCGCGAGGACGTGCAGGCCCCTGGACTCGTACCACCCGGCCGCCGCGACGTGGTTGCGGACCGCGCCGCACTCGTCGCGGCGACGGAACTCGGCGCGCATGAAGCCGGCGAGGATCGGGTGGAACCGGAAGCCGTCCTGGTCGGCACTCGTGGTCACGAGCACGTTCCGGGCGCTCAGCCGCTGCAGCACCGTGCCGACGTCGGCACGCCCGGTGAGCTCGACGGCGAGGGCGAGCGGGACCTCGGACCCGACGGCCGTCCGCATCAGGACGTCGCGGTGGTCGTCGTCGAGCGTGTCGAGGACCCGTGCCACCAGGTAGTCGGCGACCTGGTGCTGGTCGCCGCCGAAGTGGCGGACCGCTGCGCCGCGGTTGGACTGCTCGAGCAGGTACGGCATCGCCAGCGCGAGCCCCGCAGCCCACCCCGCCGTCCGGTGGGTGAGCGTTTCGGCATCCTGGATCGGCAGCACCAGGTCGAAGCGGAGCGCGAGGGCCAGCGTGTCCTCGACGCTGAACGCGAGGTCCTGCGTCGGGACGACGAGCCGCCCGCCTGCCGCCTGCGTGACGGCGGCGAACCCGCTCGGCTCGAAGCGTCCGGCGACGACGACGCGGGTTCGGGGACCGCACGCGCGCAGGAGTCGGATGAGCGGCGGGACACCGAGCCCGCCGAGCAGACGGTCGACGTCGTCGAGGAACAGCCACTGCTCGGTGTCGTCGTGCACGGTCTGCGGCGGGTCCTCCTGCAGCAGTGTGTCCGCGTCGAGCCACCGCACGACGACGTCGTCCGCCGAGAGGACTTCCGCCCACGCGGCGAGCGCGGTGGACTTGCCGGCACCACCCGGCGCCCACATGGTGAGCAGGCGTCGGTCGGAGCGGCGGAACCGTCGGAGGTGGTCGAGCAGCCGCGGTCGCTCCAACGCATCGGTGGGTGGGACCGTCGTGGTCGGGTCCGACCCGACCGGCGTCCCCGTGCCGGTGCGCTGTCCGCTGCTCCTGGTCTGTTGGAAGGTGTGCATGTGGAGGCCTTTCCCTGAAAAGGCTTGCGTTGCTCACGATAGGTGCGGCGGGCGGTTGAGGCGAGGGATCGTCGTGCGCGTTGAGGACATTCACCCCATCCGGGTGAGGGCGGCCGCCTCATCCGCTCCGGGTGAGGCGGCCCGCGGTCCCGACGCCCGAGGATCGGGTGCATGCTGACCCTGCTCGAGGCCGTGGACGTCGCGGGCGGTGCGTTCCTGATGGGTTCGGACCGCTACTACCCCGACGAGGGGCCGGTGCACGAACGCACGGTCGCCGCGTTCCGGATCGCCGCGCACCCCGTCACCAACGCCGAGTTCGCCGCCTTCGTGGCGGCGACCGGGTGGACGACCGAGGCCGAGCGCGCGCTCGACCCCGTGCAGTACCCCGACCTGGCGCCGGCCGACCGGGCTCCGGGGTCACTGGTGTTCGCGCCCACGACCGGACCGGTGGACCTCGGCGACTGGCGGGCCTGGTGGACCTGGTGTCCGGGTGCTGACTGGCGGCACCCGGCCGGGCCGACGTCGTCGGTGGACGGACGCGAGGAGCACCCGGTGGTCCAGGTCTCGCACGGCGATGCGTCGGCGTACGCGGCGTGGGTCGGTGGGCGACTGCCGAGCGAGGTCGAGTGGGAGTACGCGGCGCGCGCCGGCGGTGACCCGTCGTGGCCGTTCGCCTGGGGGAGGGAGGCGCACCCGGGCGGGCGGACGATGGCCAACACGTGGCACGGGGCGTTCCCGTACCGCAACACCGGAGCCCGCGGGTGGACGGGGACGTCGCCCGTGGGCTCGTTCCCCGCGAACGCGCTCGGTCTGGCGGACATGATCGGCAACGTGTGGGAGTGGACCGATTCGCGGTACACCGAGCGGCACGACCCGTCGACGACCCCGACGCCGCCGGCCGAGGCACGGGCGACCGAGTCGTCCGCGCACTGCGGCTGCGGCCCGACGGACACCCACCACGACGCCGCCCCGGCGACACCGTCGACCGTCACGCGGGTCCTCAAGGGCGGGTCGCACCTGTGTGCGCCCGAGTACTGCCTGCGGTACCGGCCGGCGGCTCGCTCGCCGCAGACCAGCGACTCCGCCGCCACCCACATCGGCTTCCGGGTGGTCTGGGACGGCTGATCCCGGCCTCAGCCCTGGTCGGGCCTCCCCGCCTGAGACGCCCGTGGCGCCCGTGCCGTCCGCGCGGCCATCGCGGCGTCGACCGTCGGCAGCACCCTGCCGTGGTCGACGAGGCCGCGGAACCACGCGGTCCGCGCCGCCGTCTCCGCAGCCGACCCGGGCAGGCCCACGAGCAGGAGCACGACGCCGCGTTGCGCGAGCTCGTGATCGAGGTCGGCGAGGCCGTCGAGGACGGTGACGGTCGCCTCGTGCATCCGCGACAGGTCGAGGACGACGGCGTCGGCCGCGTCCGCGTCGTCGGCGAGCCGGAGGACGGCGTTCTCGTACGCCAGCACGTTCGCGGTGTACACGGCGCCCTCGATCCGTGCGCTGATCGTCGTGCCGACGACGGGGCCCGGGGCCAGCCGGACGCGCTGCAGTTCGCGGAGGACCAGGAAGTACGTCCCGGCGACCCCGGCGACGACGGCTGCCAGTAGTCCGGCGGTCAGTCCGACCGCTGCGGTCACCACGGCGAGCCAGAAGTCGCGTCGGCTGATGCGGGCCAGCCGCCGGAGCGCGGGGACGTCGATGAGTCCGACGACGGCGGTGACGACGAGGGCGGCGAGGGTCGCCGTGGGCATCAGGGCCAGGACCGGTCCGAGGACGAGCGCGACCAGCACCGCGAGCGCGACGGTCACCAGGGTCGACACCTGGGTGCGTGCGCCGGCCCGTTGGTTGACCGCGCTCTGCGAGAACCCGCCGGCGGCGGGCAGTGTCTGGGTCAGGGAGCCGGCGAGGTTCGCCGCGGCGGCCGCGAGCAGCTCGCGGTCGCTGTCGATCGGCGGCTCGCTCGGCTGTCGGATCCCACGTGCCACCGCTGCGGACTCGAGGAACGCCATCATCGCGATGCCGAGGGCACCGGGGAGCATCGCCGGCACGAGGCTCAGGTCGGGCAGCACGGGCACCGGGAGACCGCTCGGGACGGGGTCGATCACCTCGACGCCGAGATCGGTCAGGTGCAGGACGGCCGAGGCCGCGATGCCACCGGCGACCACGACGAGCGGACCCGGCACCGCGGGCACGAACCGGCGCAGCAGCAGGAGCACGGCGACCGAGGCGACGGACAGCGCGACCGTCGGGCCGTGCGCACGGGGGAGCGCCTCGACGACCGCCACCACGGAGCGGATGAACCCTGTGCCGGTCGGGTCGTCGGTGAGTCCGAGCAGCTTCGGCATCTGCCCGACCGCGACGGTCGCGCCGACCCCGATCTGGACGCCGATCAGCGTCGACTTGTTGATGTTCTCGACGAGCGAGCCCAGGGTGAGCAGCCGGGCGACGACGAGGACGACGCCGACGAGCAGGGTGAGGGTCGACAGTGCGCGGAGCGCGTCGTCGGACGAGACCGCGACGCCCGCGGAGACGAACGTCGTGGCGCTGAGCGTCGCGATCGTCGACGTCGTCGACACGCTCATCGCGCGCGACCCGCCCAGCAGGGCGTAGACGGCCATCGGCGCCATGCACGTGTAGAGCCCGACCTGTGCTGGCAGCTCCGCGATGCTCGCGTAGGCCATGGCCTGGGGGACGACGACCGCGCCGGCGCTCAGGCCGGCGAGGACGTCGCGCCCGAGCCACCGGCGGTCGTAGCCCCGGAGGGTGGGGGCGAACCACGTCCGGCTGCGCGCCGGTGCCGCCCCCACCTGCCGGGTCGCCATCTCAGTCGCGCGACATCGCGGCGGCGAGGTGCGCCTCGAGGTCGACGTAGGCGTCGTCGGCGATGTCGAACACGACCTTGTGGATCGTGCCGTCGTGGAACTCGAACCGCTCGCCCGCGTAGGCCTGCGTGACGGCGTCGCCGCTGTCGTAGCCGATGCAGAGTCCCTCGCCGCAGAGCGAGAAGTGCCCGAGCACGGTCCTGATCGGCGCCTCGGCGACCTGCTCGTCGTCGACGAAGAGCGCGAGCGGTCCGGTGGCTTCGCGGTACTCCCCGGTGCCCTCCTTCGTGAAGGAGACCCCGACGAGGTGCCGTCCGGAGGTGGGAGCCGGGGTGGAGACGACGTTCTCGGGCGGGATGCCGAGGAAGTTGTACACGTAGGACAGCTGCCCGTCCTTGACGTACAGGGCGTGGCCGCCGAACCGGGATCCGTGCGCGAACACGACGCCCTCGGTGTCCGGCGTGAAGTCGACGTCCGCGACGATCTTGTACGACACCCCGTGCACGTTGGCCGCGGAACGCTCCGGTACCTCGGTGGTGCCCGGGTAGTACGTGTACTGCCCGCTCGGCGGGACGGGGACCTTGAACTCCATCGTGATGAAGGTCTCGAAGTCCTCGGGGTTCCCCAGGATCTGCAGGTCGTTCAGGGGCAGCACGTTGTTGGCCTTCGCCTCCGCGAACCAGCGCGCCACGAGTTCCTCGACCTTGTCCGGGTGCTCCGCGGCGAGGTCGTGCGACTCGGAGCGGTCGACGTCGGTGTGGAACAGCTGCCACCGGTCGCTGTCGAAGCCGCTCGTCCCGGCTCCCGGTCCGTGCTCGGTCACCGCCTTCCAGCCCTCGTGCCAGATGCCGCGGTTGCCGAACATCTCGTAGTACTGCGTGTGCTTCGACGTCGGCTCGTCGGCTGCGTCGAAGGACGACCGCATCGAGACCCCGTCGAGTGGTCGCTGTTCCACGCCGGCGTACGTGTCCGGGAACGTCACGCCGCAGGCGTCGAGGATGGTCGGCACGATGTCGGTCGAGTGGTGGTACTGGTTCCGGACCTCGCCGCGGGAGGCGATGCCGGCCGGCCACGAGATCACCAGCGGGTCGCAGATCCCGCCCTGGTACACGTACCGCTTGAACATCCGGTACGGAGTCGAGAACGCCGCCGCCCATCCGGTCGGGTAATGGTTGTAGGTGTCCGGGCTGCCGAGCTCGTCGACCATCGTCAGGTTCTGCGCGAGGTCGTCGGGGTAGCCGCCGAAGATCTTGCCCTCGTTGACCGAACCGTTCGGGCTGCCCTCGCCCGACGCGCCGTTGTCCGCGCAGTAGACGACGATGGTGTTGTCGAGCTGCCCGGACTCCTCGAGGTAGTCCACGATGCGGCCGACCTGCGCGTCGGTGTACTCGGAGAACCCGGCGTAGACCTCGGCCATCCGGCTGAACATCGCGCGTTCCTCAGCGTCGAGTTCGTCCCACGGACGCACGACGTCGGAGTCCGAGAACGTGCCGGGGGTCATCGGGTTGAGCTCCGTGAGCTCGGTGCCCTCCGGGAGGATCCCGCGTTCGATCATCCGGGGGAGGACCCACTCACGGTAGGCCTCGTAGCCGTCGTCGAACTGTCCCTTGTACTTGTCGATGTACTCCTGCGGGGCGTGGTGCGGCGCGTGGTTCGCACCCGGGCAGAACCAGAGGTACCAGGGCTTGTCCGGCTCGGTCTGCTTCGTGTCGCGGATCATCTTCAGCGCCTGGTCGGCGAGGTCCTTGGACAGGTGGTAGCCGTCCTCGGGCAGCGACGGCTGGTCGATGTAGTGGTTGTCCTCGGCGAGCGAGGGGTACCAGTTGTTCGTCTCACCGCCGATGAAGCCGTAGAACCGGTCGTAGCCCTGCGCGAGCGGCCAGTTCTTCTTCGAGGCGCCCGCCGTCCACTCGTCGATCGGGACGTTGTGGTTCTTGCCGACCCAGAACGTCGACCACCCGGCGTCGCGGAGCACGTTCGCCATCGTCGCGTTCTCGGGCGGGATGTGCGAGCTGTAGCCGGGGAACCCGGTCGACGACTCCGAGATCGACGCGAACCCGTTCGCGTGGTGGTTCCGGCCGGTCAGGAACGTCGACCGCGTGGGGGAGCAGAGCGCCGTGGTGTGCCACTGCGAGTAGGTGAGGCCGTTCGCGGCGAGCCGCTCCATCGTGGGCATCTGGATCCGGCCGCCGTACGGTGACCACGCTGCCTGCCCGGTGTCGTCGTAGAGCACGACGAGGACGTTCGGGGATCCCGTCGGCGCCTTCGACGGGATGAACGCGTCCCAGTCGGCGACGGAGTCGCGCACGTCGAGTTCGATCTTGCCGGAGAACTGCTTGGCCATGGTCCGCTCCTGTTCGTTGGTCTGCGCGACGAGCCTCACCGCCCGGCGCGTCGACGTGCACGCCCGGAACGGGTGAGATCGCACGACCCCGCACGATCCCGCACGACCCCGCACGACCCGGCAGAACCGTCAGTCCACGGCGTCGACGAGCGCGGTCAGGAACCGCGGTCCGTCCGACGACACCGAGCAGGTCAGGCCGGCCCCGCCGAGCGCCACCGCGACCGCGCGCACCACCGACGACCGGGCGGCCTCGCGGTCGTCGTACGCGGACCAGAACCGGATGGTGATGTCCGCCCAGGCCGGCGTGATCGTGTGCAGGAAGACCTCGGGATCCGTCGACGACACCGAGGACACCGAGGACACCGAGGCCACCGCGTCCAGCAGCACCGGGCAGATCCGGTCGAGGTCCGGTGACCCGTGCAGCCGCGCCCGGACCTCGCTCCGGACCGCCCCCGACTCGCTGGCGTTCCAGAGCGGGTTCTCGAGCAGCATGGTGTTCGGGATCCGGATCGTCCTGCCGTCCGAGGTAGCCAGCAGGACGGAACGCCCCGTCAACTCGACGATGCGGCCGGCCACGCCCTCGACCTCGATCGAGTCGCCGATCCGCACCGGTCGTCGGGCCTGGATGACCAGCCCCGCGCCGAAGTTGGCCGCGATCCCGCGCAGGGCCAGGAACGCGACCGCACTGATGATGATCACCGCGGCGAGCACCGGCTGCAACGGCGCTCCGAGCACGGTGAGGACGATGCCGATCGTGAGCAGGAGGACCGAGTAGCGCACGAGACGCGCCGCGAGGTTCGTCCCGCTCGGCCCGAGTCCGCTCCACTTCGCCAGCGCCACGACGACGCCCCGCCGGGCCCACACGGACACGAACCACCCGACGACCAGGACGACGACGGCGAGGACCACGTCCCAGGCGCCGAAGGACGAGTTCTGCACCAGACCGCTCACGAATTCCTGCATGTCGCCTCCCAGCCGCAGCACGGTAGGCGTGCACGGGCGCTGCGCGGATCGCACCGACCGGGTGAGATCGCCGTCGTGCCGGCCGGCGGGCGATACCGCAAGGATCGCGCAACCACCAGTGCGTCCGTTGTCGAGCGGCCCTGCAGCGCCTACGTTTCGGCTGTGCGACCCCGCACCGTCCCCCGAACCCAGGAGGCCGCATGGCCACGCCAGCCGTCCCCGTCCCCGTCCCCGTCCCCTCCACGTTCTCCCGACGCCTCCGCGAGGACGTCGCGCACGCCCGGGAGCACGTCCTGCTCACAGCCCTGCTCGGCTCGCCGTTCCTGCCGCGGGTCGTGCGACGGCTGCTGCTGAACGCCGCGGGCGCGCACGCCGAGTCGGCCCCCGGCGTCGGCTTCTCGCTCACGGGCGACCCGCGCAACCTGTCGGTCGCGCGAGGCGTCTACTTCAACCGCGCGACGACCATCGAGGCCATCGCCCCCGTCAGCATCGGTGCGAACGCCGCGATCGGCATGCAGGTCCTCATCATGACGAGCCACCACGCGATCGACGCCGACGGCCGGTGGAGCGACACCGCGACCGGCCGTCCGGTCGTCATCGAGGACCGCGTGTGGATCGGCGGCCGTGCGACGATCCTGCCCGGCGCGCACATCGAGCACGACGTGGTCGTCGCGGCCGGCGCGGTCGTCACCGGGCGCCTGCTGGCGCACGGCGTCTACGCCGGCGTGCCGGCGAAGCGCATCCGTGACCTGGCCGGGGCAGACCCGGCCACGGACCGCAGAGCGACCGCCTGACGGCCTGGAGGCGCGGGGCGGCGCCGCCACGAGCCTCCAGGCCGCATCGCACGCCCGTCCAAGGCGCCGTGCCCTTCCGCGGGCACGTCGCGTCTGCGACGATGGGCGCGCAGCGGGCGACGACGCCCGCCCGTCGTGAGGAGTCCACCATGTCCGTGCGTCTCAACCCGTACCTCGGCTTCCGCTCGGGGGCCCGCGAAGCCCTCGACTTCTACCACTCGGTGTTCCACGGCGAGCTCACGATCGGCACCTTCGGCGAAGCCGGCATGAGCCAGGACCCCGCCGATGCCGACAAGGTCATGCACGGGCAGCTGGAGGGCGAGAACGGCCTGCTGCTGATGGCCTCGGACGCGCCGACGGGCATGGAGACGCCGTCGGAGAGCACGATCTCGTTGTCGCTCAGCGGCGACGACCACGAGGCCCTGACCCGCTACTGGAACGGGCTCGCCGAGGGCGCGTCGATCATCGAACCGCTCACGACGGCCCCGTGGGGCGACATGTTCGGGATGCTCACCGACCGGTTCCGGGTCACGTGGCTCGTGAACATCACCGGCGCGGCGAGCTGAGGGGGACCGGGACCCCGCCGACGCTCGCCGCGATCGGCCACCGCGGCACCCAGCACCGGACACGGGCGGCGTAGCGGCGGAAGTCCTCGCCGAAGCGGGCCTCGAGGTCGGCCTCCTCGAGCGGCCGGACCACGCAGTTCCACACGACCGACCCGGCGAGCGCGTAGACGACGACGATCCACGAGCCGAGCATCAGCCCGACGGCGACGCCCTGCGTGATGCCGGCGAGTGCCATCGGGTTGCGCACCGAGCGGTACGGGCCGGCGACGACCAACCGGTTCGCACTGGCGGACGGCAGCGGGGTGCCAGCGCCCTTGGTCGACATCGCCGCCGCCGACGCGATGCCGAGCGCGCTGGCGAGCGCGAGGACGACGAGCCCGACCACCAGCAGCGCGGTCACGACCGGTCCGGGCAGTGCGGGGTGCAGCCGCCAGCGGTGCTCGGCGACGGCGATGGCCACGGGGAACACCCCGAGGAACAGCCCCCAGAAGACGACGATCTGCACGGTCGTCGCGACCACGTGCCGTGCCGTCGCAGCACCCGGGTCGGCCGTGCGGAACCGCAGCGGACCGGACGTCAACCACTCGGTCGGTACCCGACCGAGCAGGACGAGGGCGAGGGCCAGCACGGAACCGACGGTCGCCGCGGTCATGACGACGACGCCCCAGCCGGCCTCGCCGGTGCCGGTCGCCCAGACGGCGAGCCCGGCGAGGACGAGCGCGGTCCAGACGGTGGCGACCGTTGCCGAGACCCGCCCGACCGCGCCTGCGGAGACCGCCGCGAGCGCCGAGGCCACGACGAAGAGCGGGACGTCGAGGGCGGCGACGACCACCGGGTCCAGTGAGCCGAGCGTGAGCGTCCGGACGGCGGGGACGGTCGCGACGGTGATCCACCACACCGCGCCGCCGAGGGCCTGCAGTGCGAAGTAGAGCCGGCCCCAGGACACGTCTGCACGCTAGCAGTGGGAGACTCACGCATGGGACACACCTGGACGTCCGACCGCGGGGGAACCGGCCCCGTCCTGCTCCTGCTGCACCCCGGCGGGACCGACTCGCGGGCGATGGAGCCGCTCGCTGACGCGCTGTCCGGCTACCGGGTCGTGCTCGCCGACCGCGCCGGGCACGGTCGGACCGCCGACGTCGAGGGCCCCTGGCACCTCGCGGACGCGGCGGCCGAGATGGCCGTGGTGATCGAGACGCTCGGTGTCGGTCCGGTCCACGTGTTCGGCTGGAGCGACGGCGCACTCGTCGGACTGCGCCTGGCGCTCTCCCGACCCGACCTGGTGCGGACGCTGGTGCACGGCGGTGCACCGTTCGACGTGACGGGGTGGTACCCGGGTGTGCTCGACGGCGTGCCGCCGCAGTTCATGGCCGACGCGTACGCCGAGGTGTCGCCGGACGGAGCCGCGCACTGGGCGGAGGTCACCGAGAAGTCGCGGGCGCTGCACGAGACCGAGCCCGCGTTCGGGAACCGCGAGCTCGCCGAGCTCGCGGTCCCCGTGCTGCTGCTGTACGGCGACGACGACGAGGTCCGGATCGACCACGTCACCGCCGCACTCCACGTGCTGCCCGACGCCGAGCTCGCCGTGGTCCCGCGGGCCACCCACGGCCTCATCGTCGAGAAGCCCGCACTCGTCGCAGCGCTCCTGCGCGACTTCCACGTGGCGGACAAGACGGACGGCGTCGCACCACGGAGGCGGGATCCGCAGGTCAGGGCGTGACCATGCCGCCGTTCACGTTGAGCGTCTCGCCGGCGACGTAGCTCGACTCGTCCGACGCCAGGAACACGTAGGCCGGTGCGAGTTCGGCTGGCTGTCCGGCGCGGCCCATCGGCGACTCGCTGCTGCCGAACTCGGGCAGCGTCGACGGGTCGACGCCGCCGCTCGGCTGCAGGACCGTCCACGTCGGCCCGGGAGCGACGACGTTGACGCGGATGCCGCGCTCGACGAGCAGCTGCGACAGCCCCTTCGACAGGTTGTTGATCGCGCCCTTCGACGCCGCGTAGTCGAGCCGGTCGGGTGCCGGCTTGTACGCCTCCATGGACGCCGTCGTGGTGATCGTCGCGCCTGGCTCCAGGTGCGGCAGCGCCGCCTTGACGAGGCGGAACAGCCCGAAGACGTTCACGTCGAAGGTCGCCTCGAACTGCTCGTCGGTGATGTCGAGCACGTCCGGCTGCCAGCGCTGCTTGCCGGCGACGCTCACCAGGGCGTCGAGACCGCCGAGTCCGGCGACGGCCTGGTCGACGAGCTCCTGCGCGTACGCCTTGTCACGCAAGTCGCCCGGGATCGCCACGGCGGTGCGTCCGGCGGCACGGATCTGTTCGAGCACGTGGTCGGCGTCGGACTGCTCCTCCGGCAGGTAGGCGATCGCGACGTCGGCGCCCTCGCGGGCGAACGCGATCGCGACGGCGCCGCCGATGCCGGAGTCGCCGCCGGTGATCAGGGCCTTGCGGCCGGCGAGCCGGCCGGTGCCCCGGTAGCTCGTCTCGCCCAGGTCGGGGACCGGGTCCATGGCGGACTGGAGGCCCGGCTCGTCCTGCGTCTGCGGCTCCGGCTTGACGTCGGGGTAGCGGGTGCGCGGGTCGCCGTGTTCGTACTGGTCGGTGGGCATGCGAGTTCCTTCCTGCTCGTGCCTCCACGGAACCCGTCCCGGCTGGACGGCGGCGGAGCGCCATCCGCCCTGCGCACCCGTCCAGGACCGCGGGGTTGCCTCGGGACCATGAGTGACGACGACGACCAGCAGACCGAGCGCGACTTCGCCGACGCGGTGAACATGACCCCGTCGGAGCTCCGCGAGTGGCTCGACACCGACGAGTCGAAGCACGTCGGGCAGAAGCCCCCGGGCGGCGGTGAGTCGACCGGGCACGAGAGCGGGCGGCACGTCATCCGGATCCTCGAGAAGCACGAGGCGGACCGGACCGACGACGACCACGCCCACATGCGGAAGGTGGTCGGCTACGTCGCCCGGCACTCGGAGCAGCGGCCGGACGGTGACGTGCGCGACACCCCGTGGCGGTGGTCGTTGATGAACTGGGGCCACGACCCCGAGAAGCGCTGAGCCGCCGCCGCCGGCTCGGAACGACGCCGGGCCGGCGCGCGTACCGTGACGCACCATGCCGAACCAACTCAAGAAGCCGGACATGTACGAGGAGCTCCGCAAGGAGGGCAACTCGAAGGAGAAGGCCGCGCGGATCAGCAACGCCGCAGCGGCCCGCGGCGAGGAGGCCGTCGGGAAGAAGGGCGGCGAGTCCGGCTCCTACGACGACTGGACCGTCGCGGACCTCCGGAAGCGGTCGAAGGAGCTCGGACTGACCGGGTACTCGTCGAAGCGCAAGGCCGAGCTCGTCGAGGCGCTCCGGGATCACTGACCGAGGTCGGCGACCGTGTCGATCCCCTCGGCGATCTCCGCCGCGTGCGTGTGGTGCAGGTAGTGCCCGCCGTCGAGCAGGACGACCTGGCCGTCGGTGACCGACGCCGCCTGCTCACGGTGCAGGCGCTCCCACCCCGGCACCTCCGGGTCGTCGCCCACGACGAACAGGCGGATCGGCAGATCGGCGGGGAACGCGAGGCTGCGGGCGTGCCGGAAGTTCGCGCCGAGGTGCTCGTACTCGTCCAGGTACGTCGCGCGCATGCTGGTGCGGTGTGACAGCAGGGTCATCTGCTCCTTCTGCGCATCGGTGTAGGGCAACCCGGCGTACGCGTCGCCGGACACGGCCGTGAGCACACGGGCGAGCCCGGTGGCCTTCACGAAGCGGAACAGGCCGGACCCGACGGCCTCGTCGATGCCGGGCTGCGTCGGCACACTGGTGTCGATGCCGACGAACGCCTGCACCTCGTCCGGGTACGTGTTCGTGTACTCGAGCGCGTAGATCCCGGCGACCGAGTGCCCCGCGAGCACGTAGCGGTCGATGCCGAGGGTCGACAGCGCCTGGTGCACCTCGTCGACGATGTTCGCGCTGGTCCGGGACCGGTCGGTGCCGTCGCTCAGGCCGTACCCGAGCGGCTCGACGACCACCACCCGGTGCGTGTCCTGCAGCCGGTCGACGAGCGGGGCGAAGTCGATCACGGGGGATGCCGTGCCGAAGCCTGGCAGCAGCACGACGGTCGACGCCCCGGACCCGGTGACGGCGACGTTCACCCGGCCGCCCGTGACGGAGACGAGTTCGCCGTACGGGCGGATGTCGTCCCGTTCCGCCGCCGTCGCGATCGCGTCGTAGGTAGCCGTGCCGCCGAGCGTAAGGACGCCGAGGCCGACGAGCCCGATGAGCGAGAAGCCGATGATCCGGAGCGGGCGACGGCGTCGGCGTGCAGGGCGGGCCGGGGTGCTGGTGGGGGTGGCCGTGGGGTGGTGCGTGTCCATGCCTGCACGCTAGGTCCGGCGCGGACCGCCGCACATCGGAGCACGGTACCGACGTGCTTCGCCCGCGTCGTACCGCGGGCTGACGTCGGCCGACATCGGCACCGGCTCGGCATGGGGGAGAATGGCCGGGTGAACGAGACGGGCATGCCGCGCTTCCGACGGATCTGGTCGACCGTGCAGGTCGGCGTGCTGGCGATCGCCGTGGCGTTCTGCATCGTGATGCTCGTCATCGGGCAGGGAAAGCTCGACCGCGTCTACGCCGTCGCCGCGATCTTCTTCGGCCTGGCGCTCGTCGGGCACAGCACGTACCTCTGGCTGCTCGCCCGGAACGCCCGCACCGGCCGCTGAACCGAGGGGGCCGACGCTTCGTCTCCGGTCTCGGCTCGGCTCCGGCTACACGCCGAAGCGCAGCGCGAGCGGCACGAGCAAGCCAGCCACCCAGACGAGCACCATCACGAGCGCACCGATCGCGATGAACCGACGGCGACGACGCAGCTTCGGACTCCGCTCCTCGCCCCACATCTGTGCACGGACCAGCACCCGGTTCGCCTGCTCGACGACCTTGCGGACCTCGGGGTCGTCCAGCTCGAGGGCACCGGACCGGGCGTGTTCGGCGATGACCGTGGCTTCGTCGACGGTCAGGTCGTCCTTGCGCATGCTCCATCCTCGCACCGGGGCGAGGGGTACGGCCCGTCTGTGCGGGAACGGACCAGCAGGCGCGTACCAAGGACGCATGGGACATCGGTACCGCGGGAAGATCGTCGTCGTCACCGGAGCATCGAGCGGCATCGGGAGGGCCGCGGCGCACGAGTTCGCCCGACAGGGTGCCACGCTCGTGCTCGCCGCACGCGGCCACGACTCCCTCGAGGCCGCCGCCGCCGAGTGCCGCGCACTCGGGGCCGACGCGGTCGCGATCCCGACGGACGTCGCCGACGAGCACCAGGTCAAGGACCTCATCGGCACGGTGACGAGTCGGCACGGGAGGATCGACGTCTTCGTCGGCAACGCGGCCCTGTTCGTCTACGGCCTGTTCGAGCAGACCCCCACCGAGGCGTTCAAGCGGGTCGTCGACACGAACCTCTACGGCCACCTCAACGCGATCACGCACCTGCTCCCGCACTGGAAGCAGCGCGGCACGGGCACGTACGTGCTCGTCGGCTCGATCCAGTCGCTGCTGTCCGCGCCCTACCAGTCGGCCTACGTGACGAGCAAGCACGCGGCGCTCGGCCTGGTCGACGTCCTCGGTGACGAGTTCGCGCACACCGGCATCCGCTTCACCACGCTGCTGCCGTCGACGATCGACACCCCGATCTACCAGAACGGCGCCAACTACACCGGCAAGAACTCGCACCCGCTGCCGCCGACGGTCTCGGTCGAGCGCGCGGGTCGTGCCGTCGTGACCGCCGCCACGCACCCGAAGCGGTACCGCTACGTCGGCCGCATCCAGGCGTCGCTCGTCCCGCTGCAGTACGTGTTCCCGGGGCTGTTCCACAAGATCACGAAGCCGATGGTCGAGACCTTCGCGCTGCGCGGGAAGGGCGACCCGACCGACGGCAACCTCTACGCCCCGGCGGACGCCGGCAACGCCACGAACGGCGGCTGGGTCGCGAAGCGACGGCGTGTCACGCGTCCGCTCGTGTGGCTCGGGGGCGCTGCCGCGGTCGGCGCGATCGTCCTCGGCCGCGCACGGCGGTAGCCCCTGAGGCCTGCCGAAACCGGGCGTACCGCTCCGAAACGGGCGTACCTGCCGTGATCTTCGTGGCAGGTACGCCCGTTCTCGCTTGCTACCGCAGCCGTTCTGGGAAGGAACGTGCGGCTCAGAAGAGCTTCGCGCTCGCGCGGCGTGCCCCCTCGCCGAGCGACTGGAGCTTCGCCGCGGCGATCTGCGGGTGGATGCGGCCGCCCAGGCCGCAGTCGGTGCCGGCGATGACGCGCTCGCGCCCGACGACCGAGGCGAACCGCTCGATGCGCTGCGCGACCAGGTCGGGGTGCTCGACGACGTTCGTGGCGTGGCTGACGACGCCGGGGACGATCACCTTCCCGTCGGGCAGCGTGACGTCCTGCCACACGGTCCACTCGTGTTCGTGGCGGGCGTTCGCGGCCTCGAACGAGTACGCGCCGGCGTCGATGTCGAGCATGAGGTCGACGATGTGACGGAGCTCGATGTCGGTGGTGTGCGGGCCGTGCCACGAGCCCCAGCACAGGTGGAAGCGGACGCGGCTGGTGTCGAGCCCCTCGAGCGCGTGGTTGAGCGCCTCGACGCGGATGCGGGTGAAGGCGCGGTAGTCCTCGAGGCTCGGTTCCGGGTTGATCTGGTCCCAGTTCTCGGCGATCGAGGGGTCGTCGATCTGCAGCACGAGGCCCGCGTCGAGGATGATCCGGTACTCCTCGCGCAGGGCGTCGGCCCAGGCCCAGATGTGCTCTTCGTCGGTGGCGTAGTACTCGTTCGCGACCCGGGCCGCGGAGCCGGGGGAGAGCGCGGTGATGAAGCCGTTCTCGGCACCGGCCGCTTCGACGGCGTGCCCGAGGTTGGCGGCGTCGGTGCGTGCGGCCTCGTGCCCGGTGTAGGCGATCGGGCCGGTCGTGGTGGGGAAGGCGGTGGCGTTCTTGCCGGTGCCGATGCCCGACGCCGGGTCGGTGTAGGCCTCGCGGAAGATCGTCCAGTCGCGACGGTCCGGGAAGCTGGTCAGCTGCACGTTGCCCGGGCTCGAGCGGACCGGCTCCTGCGTGAAGATGTCGGCGTCCGTGAGCGAGAGTCCGCTGACGCGCTGGAACGAGTAGCCCCACCACGCGCCGTAGTCGACGCTGTTCGACATCGCCTTGCCGAACTCGCCGTCACCCGGCTGCGTGATGCCGAGGGCGGTCTGGCGGGCGACGACGTCGTCGACGGCCGCGCTCGTCATCGCGCGGACCTCGTCGGTGGTCTCGAGCGTGAAGCCGTCGGCGCCCACGGGGCGGGCGGCGTTCGCGGCGATGAGCTCCGGCGTGCGCGGGAGCGACCCGGCGGTGGTGGCCTGGACGTGGTCGCTGTTCTCGAAGGGCATCGGCCCAATCTGCCACGGTGGCGTCACGGTGGCCGGGGCGTTACGCGGCGCGACGCGAGCCGGGGAGAATGGAACCCCTATGCCCAGCGCACGCCCGACCTCCCGCATCCCGCTCAACACCCTCGCCGCACCGTTCGGCCTGGCCGGCTTCGCGGAGACGTGGTCGTACGCGGCACCCGTCCTCGGCGTGCCGCCCGTCGTCCCGCAGGTGTTCTGGGTGGTCGCGGCGGTGGCCTGGTCGTGGTTGCTCGGCGCGCACGTCCTGCGGGGCGTCCGGGTCGACGAACGCCTGGTCGACCAGCTCCGCCACCCGGCGCAGGGCCCGATCGCCGCCCTGGTCCCCGCGACGGCGATGCTCCTCGGCGTCGACCTCGCGCGGTTCTGGGAGATCGGGGGACAGGTCCTCGTGGTGCTCGCGGTGGCGGTCGCCGCCGGGTTCGCGGCGTGGTTGCTGAGCACGTGGTTCGAGGGGCGCCTGACCCTGGAGGCCGTGCACGGCGGTTACCTGCTGCCGACGGTCGCCGCGGCCCTCGTCGCTTCCGTCGCCACGCACGAGGTCGGTGTGGGCTGGCTGTCCTGGGCGTGCTTCGGCGTCGGCGTGTTCTTCTGGGGCGTGATGACCGGACTGCTCCTCATCCGGTTGTCGTTCCGCCCCGCACTGCCCGACCCGCTCGTCCCCACGATGGCGATCCTCGTGGCTCCGCCCGCGGTGGCGACGGTGTCCCTGTTCGCGCTCACCGACGACGCCCGGACCCTGCCCGTGCAGGCCATCGCGGGCCTCGGGGTCCTCATGCTCCTCGTGCAGCTCGCCCTGCTGCCCCGGTACGTCCGGCTCGGGTTCTCGCTCGGGTTCTGGTCGTTCGTGTTCCCGGCTGCGGCGGTCGCGACGGCGGCGATCGAGTGGTTCCGGGTGCTCGACCTGCCGGTGGCGTGGGTGCCCACGACCGTGCTGCTCGTGCTGCTCACCCTGCTCGTCGTCGTGGTCGGGGCGCGGTCGCTGAGCCTGGCCGCGCGGCACCTGCTCGGGCAGGCCGAGTCGGCGCTGCACGCCGCCGACGACGAGGACGCGGCACCCGCGACGCACTGACGTGGCGGTGACGGTGGCGCGGTGCGTCAGCACCGGTTCTGCGACGAACCACGCGTCGAACGACTCGTGGGTCGTCGCAGAACGGGTGCGCAGTGCGACGCGATCCGCGCGGATCAGGCGCTGACGGTCTCGTCCGCCGTCAGCACCGGGGCGATGGTCCCCGTCCGGGCGCCCTCGTACGCCGCCAGGATCATGCCGAGCACCGCGATGCCCTCTCGCTCCGTGTGGATCGGCCGCGTGCCGTCGCGCAGGCACGCCCCGAACGCGCCGATCTCGGCCGCGAAGGTGTCGACCTCGTCGAAGGTGACCGACTCACTCGTGCCGTCGCGCAGGTCCCACCGCAGCGTGGTGCCGTCGCTCGTCAGGGCGCCGTGTTCGCCGACGACGCTGAACCGCTCGGTGCCGGCGGCCGGGTCGTACGCCCAGCTCGTCACGAGCTGGCCCACGGCGGCGTTGTCGAACCGGAACAGGGCCTGCGCCGAGTCCTCGCCCTCCATGAACGCCAACCGGTGCGTGGAGAGCATCGCGGTGGCCTGCACGGGGACACCACCGGCCAGGTGCATGAGCAGGTAGCTCGGGTGGTACCCCGTGTCGATGAGCTCACCGCCGCCGCTCGTCGACGCGTGGGCGCGCCACCCCATGTTCGTCGGGTCGAACTCGTTGCGGAACGAGTCGGTGGTGCGGACCTCGTAGACGGTGCCGAGTGCCCCGCCGTCGATGAGTTCCCTGGCCTTGGCGACCGCGGGCATGAACAGCTGGTTGTGCGCGCACATCAGGGTGATGCCGGACTCGGACACCGCGCGCTGCACGTCGGCGGCCTCGTCGGGGCTCAGGCACAGCGGCTTCTCGCACAGCACGTGCTTGCCCGCCTTCGCCGCGGCGACGATCGCGTCGCGGTGCAGGTGGTGCGGCAGGCAGATGTCGACGGCGTCGATGTCCGCCTGCTCGAGCATGGCGAGGTAGTCGGTGAAGAACGGGACGCCGAGCTCCGCCCCGCGTTCCTCGGCCGTGGCCGCGAACGCGTCGGCGACCGCGGTGATGCGGATCGTGTCGGGGTGCTCGGCGTAGCCGGCGATGTGCGCGGACGCGATGCCGCCCCCGCCGATGAGGCCGACGCGGATGATGTCGCTGGACATGGTGACTCCTGTGGTTGGTTCGAGGTGCTGGACTGCTGGGACGGTCAGGCGGGTGCGCCGACGAGGGCGTCGCTCGTCGCAGGCTGGCCCGCGGCGTCGTTCGCGGCGACCACCAGGCGGGTGAGCTCGACGGCGCGGGCGAGGTTGTCGTCGGCACGCGTGTCGGCGGCGATGTGGTCCACCCACTGACCGAAGGCGTCCTGGGCGTCGGCGGGGACGTCGAGGTTGACCGGCTCGTCGCCGTAGGCCGGTCCGCCGGCGGTGAGCCGGGCCTCCTGGTCGGAGTAGGCGAGCCAGCCCCGGGTGCCGGCCACGTCGATCGTGAACGGTGTGCCCGCGACGAAGCCGGCCTCGATGACGCCGATCGCCTGCGAGGCGTAGCCGACGGTGACCACGGCGTGGTCCTCGACCGCGCGGCCGGTGTACGAGCGGTAGACGGCCTCGACGGTGTCGGGGCGGGCACCGAGGAACAGCTGCGTCAGGTAGACGGGGTGGCAGCCGAGGTCGGTGAGGGCGCCGCCGATCGCCGTCGCCGGGTCGAAGAACCGCTCCGGCAACCACGGTGCGACGGCACCGTCGTGCGAGAGTCGGACACGGGAGTACGTGACGTCGCCGAGGCGGCCCGCGTCGAGCTCGCGCCGGATCGCGGCCGTGTAGCCGTGGTAGAGCCGCGGGAGCGAGACCACGAGCGTGACCCCGGCCGCGTCGCAGGCGGCGATGACCGCGTCGCACTCCTCGACGGTGGGGGCGAGGAGCTTCTCGGTGAAGACGTGCTTGCCGGCCGCTGCCGCGCGCTCGATCACGTCGCGGTGGACGTCGGTCGAGGTCGTGATGGTGACGGCGTCGACGTCGGTGCGGGCGAGCAGCGCATCGAGGTCGTCGGTGTACTCGACGCCGAACCGTTCGGCGCCGGCTCGGCCGCGCTCGGTGTCGTCGTCCCAGACGGCCACGAGCTCGGTGCCGGGGTGGTCGACGGTCTGCTGTGCGTAGTCGCCGGCGTGGACGTGCCAGAAGCCGAGGACGGCGACGCGCAAGGGGGTGGAGGGCATGTGTCGGTGGTTCCTTTCGTGGGGGACGACCAGAGCGGTCCCGCTCAGATCTGGACCTTGTCGTAGTCCTTCGGCAGCCTGAACGGCGAGTAGGTCTGCATCATCGGGTCGACGCGGTTCTGCGCCCGCTCGACGGCTTCCTGCGGACTCGCGGTGCCGAGCAGGACGCTCGACCGCGCGTCGGCGAGGGAGTCCCACCACGCGCCGCCGACGGGCAGCGGCGGGCGGCAGGTGGACGCGCCGATCGACTCGGTGAAGAAGCGGATCGACTTCGCGGAGCCCTTCGGGTCCTTCAGCGCCGCGATGTTCGACGGCACGCTGGTGGCCGGCACCATGTAGGTCTCCTGGCCCTGCTTGCTCGTGAAGTACTTCATGAGCTCCCACACGGCCTTGTTCTTCTTCGAGCCCTTCGGCACGCACAGCGCGAAGCCACCGGACCACGTGTACTTGTCGCCGCCGTCCTGCTGGGTCGGCAGGTACGCGGTGCCCCAGTCGAGGTCCTTCGGGCCGTAGTTGTCGAACGTCTGGATGGTGGAGGGGACGCTGACCATGAACGCCATCCGGTCCGCCATGAACGCGGTCTGTCCCGGCGGGTGCCCGGTCGGCTCGTAGGTCGCGATGAAGGTGTCGGCGTCCTTGTAGCCGTACCGCTTCGCCCAGTCCTCGTAGAACTCGAAGATGCTGCGGACGCTCTTCGAGTCCATCGTCATCTTCGAGTCCTGCTGGTCGAAGTACGACGCCCCCAGGCCGAGCCCCCACGTGAACGGCCAGCCTTCGCCGTACCAGGGGAGCAGTCCCATGTGGGTGTAGTTGCCACCGGACTTCTTCGTGATGCGTTCGCTGACGTCCCACATCCGGTCCATGCTCACCGGGCCGTTGTGCTCCCAGTCGAACTCGTCGGGGTCGATCCCGGCGCCGGTGAGCATCTTCCGGTTCACGAACATGCCGCGGGCGTCGGTGTCGTGGGGGAGGCCGTAGGTCTTGCCCTGGTACGTGACCTCGCCGATCGTGAACCCGAGCCACTGCGCCAGGAACTCGTCCTTCGGCTGGTCCTCGAACTCCTCGATCATGTCGTCGATCGGTTCGATGAGGCCGATCGCCGCGTACTGCGCCGCGCTGAACCGGTCGAGGAGCCACAGGTCGGGGGCGGTGCCGCCGCGCACGGCGGTGATGATGCTCGTGGCGTCGCCGGTGCCCTGCGACGGCACGACGTTGACCTTGACGTCGACCTCGGGGTGGATCTCGTTGAAGTCCTTGATCACCTTCGTCTGGAACGGCACGAACGTACCGGTGACACCCCAGATCGTGACCTGGTTCGGGTTGCTCCGGCCGCTCGAGCCGGAGGCGCACGATGCTGCGAGGAGCGCGAGCGCCCCCGCACCGCCGGTCGCGGCCGCACCGCGCAGGAACGTTCGTCGGTCGAATGCGCTGCTCACTTGAAGCTCCCGATCTGGACGCCCTTGATGAACGTCCGCTGGAACACGAAGAACAGGACCACGAGCGGCAGGATGATGAGCACCGATGCCGCCATCAGCTGGTTGAACTGGAAGTCCTGCGAGTTGTTGAGGCGGAAGATCTGCAGGCCGATGGACAGCGTCTGCACGTTCTCGTCCTGCAGGTAGATGAGCGGCCCGAGGAAGTCGTTCCAGGCACCCACCGCCGCGAAGATCCCGACCGTGACGAGCGCCGCCTTGGCCTGCGGGAAGACGATCCGCCAGAGGATGCCCCACTCGGAGGCGCCGTCCATCCGCGCTGCGTTGAGCAGGTCCTTCGGGATCTGCAGCAGGAACTGGCGGAGCAGGAACACGTAGAACGCGGACCCGAACAGACTCGGCACGATCAGGGGCAGGAAGGTGTTGATCCAGCCGAGTCGGGCGTACAGGTCGAACATCGGGATGAGCGTGACGGGGAACGGGATGAACAGCGTGGCGAGCACGACGTAGAACACCTTGTCGCGGCCGCGCCACTCGAGGCACGAGAACCCGTACGCGATCACGAGGTTCGACACCATCGAGAAGAGCGTCACGCAGACCGTGATGATGAGCGTGTTCCGGAAGAACGTGAAGAACGGCATCGCGTCGATCGCCTTGCCGAAGTTCGACCAGTCGAGCCACTGCGGGAACCAGGTGGGCGGGAAGGCACCGAGTTCGGAGTTGCCCTTCAGTGCCGAGATGACCATCCAGTAGATGGGGATGAGGAACAGCAGGCTCATCGCGATGAGGAGCACGCGGGCGAGGACGGACGACCACGGTGAGCGGATCGAGCCGTCGGCGTTCCGGGAGCGGTCGTCGGCCCCCTTGCGACCGCGGGGCCGGACGGACTCGATCGACGAGGTGACGGTGTCGCGGTCCGGGTGTCGTTCAGTGCGCAGTGTCATCGGTCACTCCCCGGTCACGTCGTAGTTGACGAAGCGCTTGGACAGCCAGTACACGAGCCCGGACAGGATCATGCCGGCCAGGAACAGCAGCACGGCCATGGCGCTGGCGAACCCGAGCTGCGCGTAGCTGAACGCGTTCTTGTAGAGGTAGAGCATGTAGAACAAGGTCCCGTTGTCCGGGCTGCCGAGTCCTCCGGTGCCGGACGAGATCACGTACGCCTCGGTGAAGACCTGCAGACCGTTGCTGATGCCGGTGATCAGGTTGAACAAGATCACGGGGGAGAGCAGCGGCAGCGTCAGCGCGAAGAACTGCCGGAGCGGTCCGGCCCCGTCCACGCGAGCGGCTTCGTACAGGGTCTTCGGGATCCCGCGCAGCCCGGCGAGGAAGATCAGTGCCGCGTTGCCGGCACCCATCTGCGCGAGTGCGACGATGACGAGCTTCGCCGTGGTCGGGTCGCCGAGCAGGTTCGTCGCCGGGATCCCGACGAGCTTCATGACCTGGTTGACGAGGCCGGTCTGCGGGTTGACGAGCACCACGAAGATGAACGCCAGCGCGAAGGTCGGGATGAGCGACGGGATGTAGAGGGCCGTCCGGTACCAGCCGATCTCGCGGACGTCCTGGTTCATCGCGATGGCGATCACGATGGCGATGACGATCCCGACGGGCACCGCGATGACGGCGTAGAACAGGGTGTTGCCGACCGCGGTGTGCACGAGCGGGTCGATGAACGCGGCGACGTAGTTGGCGAACCCGACCCAGGTGATGTCGGCCATGCCCGAGTACCGGGTCAGGCTGATCGCGAACGAGTAGATCAGGGGGTAGGCGATGAACACCAGCACGCCGAGGATCCACGGCGAGATGAACGCGATGCCGACGCGCAGCCGGCGCTTCTCGGCCGGGGTCCACGGATGCTTCTCGCGTGGTCGTCGACGGACCGCGACGTCACCGCCCGTGCGCGTCCGTGGTGGTGCAGTGGTTCCGGATCGTGCGGTCGTCGTCACGAGCGTCCCTTCCGACCCCGTGCCACGCCGGTGTGGCACGGGCGAATCCGTCGTCGGACGGGCGAACCGATCGCACCGTCGCGGTTTCAATCCAATTGATTGACAAATTCGTATGACCAGAGATGCTAGGGACCATGTCCGAGCCGCGTCAACCCCTTCCTGACACCGTGGTGCAGGGCAGAACGGGCGGCACGAACCTCGTGCGCGTCGGGGTCCAGAACCGTGCGCTGGTGCTCGATCTCGTCCGTCGCCGGGGACCGTTCGCCCGCGCCGAGCTGATGCGTGCGACCGGGCTCAGCGCGCAGACAGTGTCGAACATCGCGGCCGGACTCGTGGCAGCGGGACTCGTGCGCGAAGCACCGGGCGGCGGACGACGACTCGAGGTCGTCGCGGGGTCGCGGTCGGCGATCGGGGTCCACCTCGACCCGGCGCACCTCGTCGTCGTGCGCACCGACCTGACCGGCGCCGTGCTGGCCGTCGAGCACGTCGACCTGGACGCGACGGACGACCCGGCGCGGACGCTCGACACGATGGCGGCGGCGGTGCACCGGGTCCGCGGCGACGGCAGTCGGGCCCGCTCGCGCACGGGCGTGCCCGCCCCTGCCGGCATCGGCCTCGCCGTCCCCGGCTCGATCGACCCCGACGGCGTCCGGATGGGCACCCCCGCGCAGTTGCCCGCCTGGTGGTCGCTGCCGGTCACCGACGAGCTCGCCGCCCGGACGGGTCTGCCCGTGCGGCTCGAGAAGGACGGCGTCGCGAGCGCCCTCGGCGAGGTCTGGTCCGATGCCGGTGCCGACGACCTGGTCTCCGTGTTCCTCGGCCACGGCATCAGCGCCGCGACGGTCGCCGCTGGCGAGGTGGTCCGCGGCGCGACCGGCAACGCCGGCGAGTTCGGTGGCATGCCCGTCGAGGCGCACGGCCGCTGGACCGAGGTCTGGGAAGCCTGCCAGCCCCTGCAACAGGTCCGGCGCGGGATCGACGCCGGGCTGCTCCCCACGGGCATCCCGCTCGACCGCGCCAGCGACGTCCGGCACGCCTTCGAGCGGCTCTGCGCGACGCCGACCGCAGCGCCGCTGGTCGCCGAGGCCGGCGCCGCCCTCGGATCCGCGCTCGCCCACGTCGTCGAGCTGCTCGACGTGCCACGCGTCGTGATCGGTGGCAGCGCGGCCCTCGCCGGCGGCGACGTCTTCATCGCGGCCGTCCGGGACCGGCTCGCGGTCCGCCTGCCGAACGGGCCGTTCCCGACGGTCGCGGCGACCGCCTTCGGCGAGGCCTCGGTGGCCCGTGGCGCCGCCTGCGCGGTGCTGCAGGCCGACCTCGCCGTGCCTGCCCCCGTCGGCCGCGGCGCCGGCGTCGGTGCGGGGCGTCGACCGGGAGGCCCGGTGCACGTCCGCAGCATCGCCCACCCCTGGTGAGTGGGAGCGTCCAGGGCCTCGGGTCGGCCGTGCGCGTGACGTCGCGCGACGGGGACGTCGCGTTCGCGGCCCGGGCGTCGTAGCGTCGGGGGCATGAGCACGACGACGCCGACCGCACCCGACTCCGCCACCGAGTGGGCGGCCTGGCACGACGCCCACGAACGAGCCCGGGCGAGCGAGCACGGCTTCCTCGCCATCACGAGCATCCGGTGGCTGACGAGCACGCCCGAGCGGTTCGACGACGCCCCGGGCACGTGGTCGACGGGCGAGGACGGCCCCGTCGTCGAGCTCGCGGACGGCGAGACCATCACGGTCGACGGGCAGCAGGTCACCGGCACCCACCGCTTCGGACCACTGCCCGAGCGCTCGAGCACGAACGTCGTGTGGCAGGAGGGCGACGAGACCGTCGTGATCGAGGTCGCCCGTCGTGGCGGCAGTGACGTCATCCGGCCCCGGCACCCGGGCAACCCGACACGGACCGAGTACCCCGGCACGCCGACGTACGAGCCGTCGGACCGGTTCGTCGTCGACGCGCACTTCGAACCGTTCGACGAACCGCGTGAGGTCACCGTCGGCTCGGTCGTCGACGGGCTGCAGCACGTGTACTCGGCGCCGGGCGTGCTCACCTTCGACCTCGACGGGCCGCGGTCGCTCCTCGCGTTCAACGGCCACGGCGACGGTCTGCACGTCCTGTTCACCGACCGCACCAGTGGCGTCACGACCTACGCCGCGAACCGGAGCCTGGACATCGCCGCCCCGGATGCCGCCGGCGCGACCCGGATCGACTTCAACCGCGCCACGAACCTGCCGTGCGCGTACACCGCGCACGCCACGTGCCCGCTGCCACCGGCCGAGAACCGGCTCGACGTCGCGGTCGAGGCGGGGGAGCGGCTGCCCGTCTGACGCCGCCGCCGCGGTACGACGCGGTACGACGTCCTCGATGTCGTTCGCTGCGTGTGCATCGTCCGACACTCCACGAGGTGATCGACTCGTGGAACGTCGGAACATGCACGCGCACTCGATGCGTGCGCAAGAGACGACGATCCACCCGTTGATCAACGAGTGGAACGTCGGAACATGCACGCGCACCGGCCGGCGTGCGCCTCAGCCTGAGGGCACGCGCTGCCAGGTGCTCGTCGCCCGCCACGCCCGCGCATCGAACGCGAACACGCTGCCCATGCCGGGTTGGTCGAGCGCGCGTGACACCGGCGCTCCCGTCAGGTCGGCGAGGAGCAGCGCCCCGACCGCACCGTGCGACACGATGGTCGCGTCGCCCGCCGCAGTGCGCCGCCGGACCGCTCCGACGATGCGCGCCTGGGCGTCGACGGCCCGCTCCCATCCGCGGACCGATCGGGTCGGCTCCGCGAAGAACCGGTCGACGACACCCTCGAACTCCTGCGGCGGCAGGTAGCCCGTCGCGCTGCGGTCGATCTCGCCGAGCAGGGGATCCTGCGCGGGCACGAGCCCGACCGCGGCCCCGAGCAGCTCGGCGGTCTCGACGGCCTTGCGCTCCGTGCTCGACACGAGTGTCCGGACGCCCGGATCCCAGGCCAGCGGACCCGACCGCGCTGCGCGTGCGCGTCCCGCGGCGGAGAGCCCCCACGACTCGATCGGCTCGGCGGGTTCCACGACGACCTCGGCGTGGCTCAGGAAGTACGAGACCATCCGGCGATCCTGGCACGGACCGGGGTGGTGCGCGCGTCGGGGGCCAGCCGTAGGGTGAGCGCGTGGAGTTCCCGGGGGAGGCGGCCGGCGCGCGTGACGCGTCGACCTCTCCGGGGTCACCCCGGGGCACGCAGGACCAGCAGGACGACACGCCCCGAGCAGGCGAGCGCGCTCCGCGCGCGACGCTGCACGGAGGCACCGACAGGTCCTCCGGGAACCCCACGCCCCGCTCCGTCGTCACCGCGGCGCTGGCCGATGCGTTCCTGACCGCCGAGCGGTGGGCGGCGGACGAGCTGGCGGCCGCCGGGTACGTGGTCGTCGGCGTCGAGCGCGCGTACGTCGGGCTCGCGGTCGCCGCTGCGCTCGAGGCGTACCCCCGGCCACCGGTGGACGCTCCGCGCCAGCTCGCCGCCGTGCTCGCCGTCGCACCCCGGCTCGTGGCGCTGCACCGGTCGCGCGAGGACCGCCGGCCGGTCCGTGTGCTCGTGCGCCGGGCCACCGCGGTGCGTGCCCGTCCGGAGACCGCGAGCCCGTTGCTCGTCGACACCCTGCCCGAGCTCGCCCGGGCCCTCGACCTCACCGTCGGCCGGTTGCTCTGGCTCGCCGACACCCGCGCGTGGAACCGTCGCTCCGGGCCCTCGAGCCCGCTCCACCACTACCGGCACGAGTGGATCACCCGACCCGGTCGAGCACCGCGCCTGCTCGAGAAGCCGATGGACATGCTCCGCCGCACGCAACGGACGATCCTCGACGAACTCCTGACGATGTTGCCCGTGCACGACGCCGCGCACGGGTTCGTGGCCGGGCGGAGCGTCGTCACGGGAGCGGCCGTGCACACCGGCCAGCAGGTCGTGGTCACCGCCGACCTCACGACGTTCTTCGCGAGCGTCAGCGCCCCGACGGTCTACGGCGTCTTCCGGGCCGCTGGGTTCGCTGAACCGCTCGCGCACGTGCTGACCGGGCTGTGCACCCACCGGGTTCCGGTGCACGTGCTCAGCGCGATGCCCGCCGGCGGCTCGCCGGAGGAACGCCACGCGCTCCGCCAGGCGCTGGCGACGGCGCACCTGCCCCAGGGCGCACCGACGTCGCCCGCGCTGGCGAACACCTCGCTCCGGCACCTCGACACCCGGCTGGCCGGGTGGGCCGGCGCCGTCGGCGCGGTGTACACCCGCTACGCCGACGACCTGACGTTCAGCGGGGGCGACCAGCTCGCCGCGCGACCGGACGCGTTCCTGCGGGGCGTCGACCGGATCGTGACCGAGCAGGGGCACCGCCTCAACCCGTCGAAGACCCGGGTGCGGCGCCGCGGGGACCAGCAGTCGGTCACGGGCGTCGTCGTCAACGAGCGGACCTCGCCCGGGCGCCGCGAGGTCGAGCGGCTGCACGCCGTCCTGCACAACGCCGCGGTGCACGGGCCGGCCTCCCAGAACCGTGCGGGACACCCCGAGTTCCGGGCGCACCTGCTCGGGCGCATCGGGTGGGTCGAGCAGGTCAACCCGGGCCGGGCCCGACGGCTCCGCGAGGAGTTCGCGCGCATCGTGTGGTGAGGCCGTCGGCGCACCGTGTGACGTCCGGTTGCGCTCGGTTGCCCCGCGTTGCGGTGCCCTGCCGCGCGCCGTGCGCACCTGGGTAGCGTGCCGCCATGTGTCCGAGTGAGCTCCCGGCCGACGACCGCTACGACGCGCTGATCGCGCCGCTCCGGCCCGTGATCGAGCGGATCGGTCTCGACGCCCGCCAGCGGGAACGCGAGGAGCGTCTCGCCACGGAACAGCTCGGCTGGCTCGTCGATGCCGGCTTCGCACGGTGGCGGACGCCGGTCGCGTGGGGAGGCGTCGGTGCCCGTCTGTCCGACGTCTTCCGGGCGATCGCCGAGATCGCCGAGGTCGACCCGAACCTGGCGCACGTGTGGCGGAACCACTTCTCGTTCGTCGAGGACCGCGTGCACGCCGAGGGCACCGCCTTCGACCGTGCGATCGTCACGCGGCTCGGCGACGGCGAGTTCGTCGGCGGCGGGTGGAGCGAGTCGCCGAACACGACCGGGGTCGACCTCACCACGCGGATCGTCCGTGACCCGGACGGGTCCTGGCGGTTGACCGGTCGGAAGTTCTACTCGACGGGCAGCGTGTACGCCCGGTGGATCACGGTGCTGGCGGTCGACGACACCGGTGCGAAGTCCGTCGCGCTCGTCGACGCCTCCGACCCCGGGGTGCTGATCGGCGACGACTGGGACGGCTTCGGCCAGCGGATCGCCGGCAGCGGGAGCGTGACCTACACCGACGTGCCGGTGCCCGACGAGCGGGTCCTGCCGTACGCGACCCGGTACCCGTACCAGGAGCAGTACTACCAGACGGTGATGCACGCGATCCTGGTCGGCATCGGCCGCGCTGCCCTGCGCGAGGGCGTCGAGGCGCTGCGGTCCCGGGCGCGCGGACACCACAACGGCACCGCGGCGGATCCGACCCACGATCCGGAGCTGCTGGGCGTGATCGGCACCGTCGATGCCCGGGTGCACGCCGCCGACGCCGCGTTCGCCGCGAGCCTCGGCCCGGTGGACGCGGCTGTCGACCGGCACACCGCCCTGCGTGCGGCCGGTGCGGACCCGTCGACGGACCCGGCGCTGCGTGCGGCGCTCGAGCGCAGCTGGGTCGCGGTGGCGCGCGCGCAGACCATCGTCACCGACGCGGTGCTCGACGCGACGACGCTGGTGTTCGACGCGCTCGGGTCCTCGGGGACGTTCCGCTCGCTCGGCCTCGACCGGCACTGGCGGAACGCCCGCACCCTGGCGTCGCACAACCCGCGCGTGCACAAGCGCCGCATCGTCGCCGACCTGCTCGTCAACGGTGCGAGTCCACTCGACCGCTGACGGCAGACCGCTGAGCGCTCCGCCGTAACGGACCGTAACGGGGCGCAACCCGCCGACACCTGCGTGCAGCGTGCCGAGGTGAGCACCTACGGTCGGTGCACCGGCTCGCCACGGACGCTGGGGAGGTGACCGTGGCGGGCCGTTCTGCGCACCTCGAACGGGAGGACCACCGTGACCACCGCGCCCAGCACCCCCGCACCGCTCATCGTCGCCGTGCCCGACGCGGACCTCGCAGCGGCGGCCGCCACACCCGGCGGCATCGCCCGACTCTCGGTCCGCATCGTCGGTTCCGGAGCCGCCGTCGTGGCGATCGGCACCGATCGCCTCGACGCGGCGACGAGCACCGGCCACCGACTCGACCCGACGACCGCGGCGCTCACCCTCGGCCGTGCCCTGCCGGAGCACGGGTTCCTCGTCGCCGTGGCACCGACCCGCGAGCACCCGTACAACGTCGCCCGTCGGGTGCTCTCGCTCGACCACGTCCTGGACGGCCGGGTGGGCATCGTCGTCGGCGCCCGGGACCACGGCGCACCGAGCACCAGAGCCCCGAGCACCGGAGCCCCGAGCGCCGGCGCACCGCACGACCCTGCCGAGTTCGCCCGGGTGCTCCGCGGGCTGTGGCGCACCTGGCCGCTCGACAGCATCGTCGGGGACCGCACGTCGGGGCTCTTCGCGCACACCGACCGGATCCGACCGCTCGACCACGACGGCGGGCCGGACGGCTACCGCGTCCGGGGACCGCTCACGACGCCGTCGAGCCGGCAGGGCGAACCCGTCCTCGCGGTCTGGCACGACGTCGACGTGCCCGGGGCGGACCTCGTGCTCGGGGGCGCGGCGCACCCGCTCGCACCGCTGCCGGGGGCGACGGACGGGGCGGAGTCGCACCGGGCCTCCCGGTCGACCGTGACGCGACCTCCACGACCGACGCGACCAACGCGACCGACACGTCCGACGCTCCGCGCCCTGCTCGGGCTGGCCGTGCCGGACGCCGCGGCGGTGACCGCGTGACGGGCGCTGGCGGCGACGCCGGCCTGATCCTCGGCGTGAACCTGCAGGGCTTCGGGCAGCGTCCGGCGGCCTGGCGCACCCAGGACGTCGACCCGACCGACCTGCTCACGGCCGAGTTCTGGGGCGACCTCGGGCGCACCGCCGAACGCGGGCTGCTCGACATGGTCTTCTTCGCCGACCACCCGGCGTTCGGCGACCCGAACGTCCGCGCCTACGGACTGCTCGAGCCGTTCGTGGCGCTCGGGGCGATCGCCGACGCGACGAGCCACCTCGGGTTGGTCGGCACCGCATCGACGACGTACAACGACCCGTTCGACGTCGCCGAGCGGCTGCTGTCGCTGGACACGGTGTCCGGCGGGCGCGTCGCCTGGAACGCCGTCACCACCTACGACCGCTCGGTCTCCGCCAACTTCGGTGTCGCGACGAACCCCGACCGGCCCGAGCGGTACGCCCGCGCGGGGGAGTTCGTGGACCTCGTGACGGCGCTCTGGCGGTCCGCCGCGACGGGGGAGCCGGTCGTCCACCACGGCGAGTTCCTCGACCTCGAGGGCGTGCTCCGGGTCCCACCGTCGGCGCAGGGGCACCCGGTCGTGTTCCAGGCCGGGGGATCGCCGCACGGTCGTGACCTGGCGGCGCGGGTCGCCGAGGGCGTCTTCGCCGTCGAGCTGACGCCGGAACCCGCCCGCGAGCACCTGCGTGCGGTCAAGGTCGCCGCCGAGACGTACGGCCGGAGCTCGGCCGACGTCGCCGTCGTGCCCGGACTGTCGCTCGTGCTCGGCAGCACCGAGGCCGAGGCGCAGCGCCGGTTCGACGAGCTCGAGGCCCTCGCGCCGGACGGTTACTCGGTCCGGGCGCTCGGGACGCACCTCGACGCCGACCTGTCGGGGCTCGACCCGGACGCGCCGATCCCGTCGGCGGTCCTCGACCGCGAGGTCGACCCGGTCACCTACGGGCCCTCGCTCGGCTACCACGAGACGGTCGTGCGGTGGGTGCGGGCCAACAACACCTCGTTGCGGGACGTGCTGCGGGGCTTCGGCGGGTACGGCGCCCGCATCGTGGTCGGCACGCCCGAACAGGCTGCCGACACCATCGAGGACTGGTACCGCACCGGTGCCGCCGACGGCTTCAACCTGATGATCGACGAGTTCCCGCGGGGCCTCGAGACCGTCGTGGACGAACTCGTGCCGATCCTGCAGCGCCGCGGGGTGTTCCACCGGTCGTACGAGGACGTAACGTTGCGCGGGCGGTTCGCGGCGCGCGCCCGGGGGCTCTGACGCCGCACGGTGCGCGGTCCGCGGTACGGCCGCGCTGCCGCACGGTGCGAGGTTGGTCACCCCGTGCGGGCTTGCAGCCCCGCACCAGGTGATCAACCTCGCACCGCCGGCCAACCCCGCCGCCGGCCGACCGCCGCCGCCGCCGCGCGGCCGCGCCCGCGCCGCGCGTGACGCCGTGTGACGGCCGGCCGGAGGCACCGTGTCACACGGCGACACCGCCGGTCACGGTCCGCAACACCCGTCGCCTCGGGGCCCCGACCGCCCTAGCGTCGCCGACATGACCGACTACCTCGACCGCGAACAGGACAAGACCTTCACGAAGGTCTACAAGCAGCAGACCCCGGACATCCTCAAGGCCTTCGTCCAGTTCGACGAGTCGGTGTTCCAGGCCGATCGCCGCGCGATCCCGCTGAAGTACCGCGAGCTCATCGCCCTCGCCGTCGGCATCACCACGCAGTGCGCCTACTGCATCGACGGCCACAGCCAGCGCGCCGTGACGGCCGGTGCGACCGAGGCTGAACTCGCCGAGGCCGCCTGGGTCGCCACGGCCATCCGCGCCGGCGGTGGGTTCGCGCACGGCCGGCTCGGCTTCAAGTTCGGCGCCGGCGCGGCCCCCGCCGACCCCGCACCGGCCGCCGCCGACCACGCCGCGCACACCCACTAGGAGGACTGCCATGCCCGACCGCATCACCCTCGTCACCGCGCTGCAGGGCGCCGGCTGGCACCCCGCCGCCTGGCGCGTCGCCGGCCCGGCCGCGCAGCGCCTGTCGAGCCTCCGGCACTGGCGCGACGTCGTCGTCGAGCAGGACCGGCTCGGCATCGACGCCGTCACCATCGAGGACTCGTTCACCGCGGGCCCGACGGCTGCCGACCACGACCTCGACACCACGACCGTCGCCGGACGGCTCGACGCCCTCCTCGTCGCGAACGCGGTCGCCCCCGCGACCCGCGCCGTCGGTCTGGTGCCGACCGTCTCGGTGACGCACACCGAACCGTTCCACGTCGCCACGGGCCTCCAGACCCTCGACCACGTCTCGCTCGGGCGAGCCGGGTGGCGGATCCAGGTGAGCCCGACGACCCGCGAGGCGGCCCTGTTCGGCCGCCGCCCCGGCGGCGACACCGCCGCGGACCTGTTCGACGAGGCCCGCGAGGCGGCGGAGGTCGTGTCGCGCCTCTGGGACAGCTGGGACGACGACGCGATCATCCGCGACGTCACGACCGGCCGGTTCATCGACCGCGACCGGATCCACAACGCCGAGTACGCGGGCCGTCACCTGTCCGTGCACGGCGCGTCGATCGTGCCGCGGTCGCCGCAGGGCCGGCCGCCGGTCTTCGCTCTGGCCCACCGCGCCGACGCTGCCGCGTTCGCCGTGGACGCTGCGGACGTCGTGCTCGTCACGCCCGGGTACCAGGGCCGGGAGGCGCGGGACCTGTTGGACGAGGTCCGTCACCTCGAGCAGGTGGCCGGGTCGGACGTCCGTCGTCCGGTCCTCGCCGACCTCGCGGTGCTGATCGGGTCCTCGACCGCTGCCGCGGCCGACGAGCTCGCCGCGCTCGACGCCGCTGCCGGTGCCCCGTACGCCGTCGGCTCCGGCTCGGACACGTCCGTGCTCGCGACGACAGTGCCCGAACTCGTGTCGCTGATCGGGGACCTGCGGGGCCTCGGTTTCGCCGGCGTCCGGCTCCGCCCCCTGCGCATCCCGATCGACAGCACCGCCATCGCCAGGCAGCTCGTCCCCGCCCTCGTCACCGCCGGGCTCCGCGCCGACGTGACGTCCCGTCCCACCGCCGACCTGCGCACGCGGCTCGGCATCGCCCCGGCGGTCAGCCGGTACGCGTCCGCACCCGCCGGTTCCGTCTCTGTGGAGGTCTCAGCATGAGCACCAAGCGTCAGGTCCACCTCGCCGCCCACTTCCCCGGCGTGAACAACACCACGATCTGGAGCGACGACCGCGCCGAGAGCCAGATCGCGTTCTCGTCGTTCGAGCACTTCGCCCGCAACGCCGAGCGCGGGTTCTTCGACTTCCTGTTCCTCGCCGAGGGCCTGCGGCTCCGCGAGCAGAAGGGGCGCATCCACGACCTCGACGTCGTCGGGCGCCCGAACACCCTCGCGGTCCTGGCCGCCCTGGCCGGGGTCACCGACCACATCGGTCTGGTCGGCACCCTGCAGACGACGTTCAACGAGCCCGTGGAGCTCGCGAAGCAGCTCGCCACGCTCGACCACCTGACCGACGGCCGTGCCGGGTGGAACGTCGTGACGAGCTCGGACGCGTTCCACGGCGCGAACTTCCGCCGCGGCGGGTTCCTCGACCACGCCGACCGGTACACGCGCGCCGCCGAGTTCATCGCGCTGTCCCGCGAACTCTGGGACTCGTGGCAGGCCGACGCCGTCGTCGCCGGCACCGCCGCGGGCGGCGCGCTGGCGGACGGCGTGTTCGCCGACCGGTCGCGCATCCGCGACGTCGACCACCACGGCGCGCAGTTCGACGTCACCGGCACGTTCCCGGTGCCCCGCAGTCCGCAGCGGCACCCGGTGATCGTGCAGGCCGGTGACTCCGACGAGGGGCGCGACCTCGCCGCCACGAACGCCGAGGTGATCTTCTCGCTGCACACCGAGTTCGACGACGCGCAGGCGTTCTACCGCGACGTGACCGAGCGGCTCGAACGGGTCGGACGGTCGAAAGACGAGCTGCAGATCCTCCCCGGCGCGACGTTCGTGATCGGGTCGTCGGCGGAGGACGCCGAAGAACGGTCGAACGCCATCCGTCGTGCCCAGGTCAGTCCGGCCACGGCGATCGCGTTCCTCGAGCAGGTCTGGAACCGCGACCTGTCGTCGTACGACGTCGACGGCCCGCTGCCGACGATCGAGCCCGACTACGAGGGCACCGCGATCACCCGCGGGCGCGCACGGCACACCCGCGACGTCCCCGCCCTGGTACGGTCCTGGCGGGACCTGGCCGAGGCCGAGCACCTGTCCATCCGCGACCTCGTCATCCGCGCCTCGACCCGCGGCGGGTTCGTCGGGACGGCGTCGTACATCGCCGCCGAGATCGACCGGTACGTGCAGGAGCGCGCCACCGACGGGTTCGTCGTCGTGCCGCACACCAACCCCTACGGCCTCGACGAGTTCGTCGACACGGTCGTCCCGCTGCTGCAGGAGCGCGGTGTCTACCGGCAGTCCTACGACGAGGGGGCGACCCTCCGGCAGACGCTCGACCTGCCCGGCACGATCCGCGACCGTTCGGCCGCCGCACGCACGGCCGCTGCGGCGGGTCCGGCGCGTGCGGCAGCGTCCGCCGGGGTGCTCGCGTGACCATTTCCAGCCTCGCGATCCTCGTCCCCGGCAACTTCGAGGACGACGCCCCCGTCGACGGTCTCGAGGCCACCCTCGACCTCTTCGCCACGGCTGAGCGGCTCGGCGTCGACGGCGCCTGGGTCCGGCACCGGCACCTCGAGCACGGCATCGGCTCGGCCGCGGTCTTCCTGGCGGCGGCGTCGCAGCGCACCACGTCCATCGAGCTCGGCGTCGCCGTCGTGCCGATCGGGTGGGAGAGTCCCTTCCGCCTGGCCGAGGACTTCTCGCTCGCCGACGTCCTGGCGCACGGTCGGCTGCAGGTCGGGCTGTCCACCGGGTCGCCGCACGCCGAGATCCTCGGCGACCTGGTGTTCGACGGCGACTGGCGCGCCTTCGACCGTGGGTACGGGCGGGTGTCCCGGTTCGTGGAGAACCTGCGCGGCGCGTTCCTCGGCGCGGACGACACCGTCATCCAGAGCCCCGGGAACCTCCAGCGCCCCCGATTGCAGCCGTACGCGCCGGGTCTGGTCGACCGGGTCTGGTACGGCGGCGGGTCCCTCCGGTCGGCCGCCTTCGCCGGCAGTTCCGGGCTCAACCTGCTGCTCGGCAACCTCACCTCGGGCGAGGGCACCGACGACTACGGCACCGCCCAGCGGAACCAGCTCGCGGCGTACCGCGCCGCGCTGCCGACCGGGCGCACGCCCCGCGTGGCCTGGGGCCGGTGCGTCGTGCCGACCGACTCGGCCGACCGGGTCTCGCGCGAGCGGTACCGCACCTGGTACGAGTCCCGTCTCGCACGGCAGACCGCGCCCCAGGGACCGCGGCGGACCCTGTTCTCGGCCGACCTGGTGGGGCCCGCCGAGCAGATCGTCGAGCAGCTCGTGCACGACGCCACGCTCGCCGAGGTCGACGAGTTCCGGGTCGAGCTGCCCTACGAGTTCGCCGGTGACGAGTACGAGCAGATCGTCTCGGACGTCGTGGCGAAGGTCGCACCGGCGCTCGGGTGGACGCGCGCCCGGACGGCGGTGGCTGCATGACCCGCTACGTGCTCTCCCGCATCGGCCAGGCCGTGCTCGTGCTCTGGGCGGCGTGGACGATCTCGTTCTTCGTCCTCTACGTGCTGCCGAGCGACCCGGCCCGCATCATGGTCGGCCCGGACGCCACCGACGTCACGGCGGCGCAGCTCGACGCGCTCCGGCACCAGTACGGCCTCGACCAGCCGGTGCTCGTGCAGTACGTCCAGCACCTCGGCGCCCTGCTCACCGGCGACCTCGGCCGCTCGATCGGCGTCGGTCGACCGGTCGCCGACGTCATCGGCGAAGCGATCGCGCCGACCGCCCAGATCGCGGTCGCCGGCCTCGTGCTCGCGATCGTGTTCGGCGGCGGGATCGCGGTCCTCGCGACGTGGACCCGGAACCGAGCCCTCGGCCAGTTCCTGCTCCAGCTGCCCCCGATCGGCGTGGCGGTCCCCGGGTTCTGGTTCGCGCTGCTGCTGGTGCAGTGGTTCTCGTTCGGGCTGCACGTGTTCCCGGCGTTCGGTGGCGAGGGCGCGGCATCGGTCGTCCTGCCGGCGATCACCCTGGCGCTGCCGACCGGTGCCACGATCGCCCAGCTGCTGTCGAAGTCCCTCGTCCAGACGCTCCGCGAGCCGTACGTGGACACCGCGTACGCCAAGGGTGCCGGGCGCTGGCGGGTGCAGCTCCGGCACGCGCTCAAGAACGCTGCGCTGCCCGCACTCACCGTGACGGGACTCATCGTCGGGCAGCTGTTCTCCGGCACCGTCGTCACCGAGACGGTGTTCTCCCGCCCGGGCCTCGGCCGGGTCACCGCCACCGCCGTGCAGCAGCAGGACATCCCCGTCGTGCAGGGCATCGTGCTGCTCGCCGCCGCGGTCTTCGTCGTCGTGAACCTGGTCGTCGACCTCGTGTACCCGCTGCTCGACCCGCGCGTCGTCGTCGCCGGCAGCCGTCGGAAGCTCCGCGACCACGACGGAGCGACACCGGGATCGACGCCCGGCGCGACGCCGGGCACCACCCCGCCCGGCGCCACCCCGTCCAGCGCCACCGAACCGAAGGCGGTCCCCGCATGACCGAGACCACGCAGCTCGCCATCGGCCGCCCCGCGTCGCTCGTCAGCGACCGCGTCCCCGGCAGCACGACGACAGCGCTCCGCGCGCTCGTCGCCCGTCCGACGCTCACCATCGCCATCGTCTGGCTCGCCCTCGTCGTCCTCGCCGCGCTCCTGCCCGGAGCGCTCACCCACCACGACCCGCTCGCCGCCGATCCGGCCGCCAAGCTCACCGCTCCCGACGCCGCGCACTGGTTCGGCACCGACCAGCTCGGCCGCGACCTGTACGCCCGCGTCGTGCACGGCACCGCGCTCACGCTGCAGGCCGCGGTCCTCGCGATCGTCATCGGCCTGGTCGGCGGCTCGCTCATCGGCCTCGTCGCCGGCTTCGTCGGCGGGGTCGTCGACGCCGTGCTCATGCGCGTCGCCGACGTCCTGCTCGCGATCCCGAGCCTGCTGCTCTCGCTGACGATCGTCACCGTGCTCGGCTTCGGCACCGTGAACGTCGCGGTGGCGGTCGGCGTCGCGAGCATCGCCACGATCGCCCGCATCATGCGTTCCGAGGTCGTCCGGGTCCGCACCGCGCCGTACGTCGAGGCCGCGAGCGCGAACGGCAACCGCTGGTGGCGCGTGCTGCTCGTGCACGTGCTGCCGAACGCGGCCGGTCCCGTCCTGGTGCTCGCCGCCCTCGAGTTCGGCACCGCGATCCTCGCCGTCTCCAGCCTGAGCTTCCTCGGCTACGGCGCGCAGCCACCGCAGCCCGAGTGGGGTTCCCTCGTCGCCACCGGGCGCGACTACATCGCGTCCTCGTGGTGGCTCACGACCATCCCCGGCCTGGTGATCGCCGTCACGGTGCTCGCCGGCAACCGCGTCGCCCGTGCGCTCGACACCGAACGGAGGGCCGTCCGATGAGCCTGCTCAGCATCCAGGACCTGACCGTCACCTACGGCCGCGGCAGCAGTGCGCGCACCGCCCTCCACGGCGTCTCGCTCGAGGTCGGCCGCGGCGAGCGCGTCGCCATCGTCGGCGAGTCCGGTTCGGGCAAGTCGACGACGGCGCACGCGGTCCTCCGGCTCCTGCCCGCAGCGGCGGACCTGACGGGAGGCACGGTGCGGCTCTCCGGGGCGGCCGACGGAACCGGGGACCTCGACCTGGTCACCGCGACCGACCGCCAGGTGCGGTCCGTGCGCGGCGTCCGGATCGGCTTCGTGCCGCAGGACCCGACGGTGTCGCTCAACCCCGTGACGCGGATCGGCACCCAGGTCGCCGAGGTGCTCCGGATCCACGGACTCGCCACGGGCGCCGAGGCCCGGGAACGCGCCGTCGAGGAGCTCCGCCGTGCCGGCATCGACCGTCCCGAGCTCCGCGCGCGGCAGTACCCGCACGAGCTGTCCGGCGGGATGCGGCAGCGGGTGCTCATCGCGATCGCCCTGATCGGCGACCCCGAGCTGCTCGTCGCGGACGAACCGACGAGCGCGCTCGACGTCACGGTCCAGCGGACGATCCTCGACCACCTGGACCGGCTCGTCGCCGAACGGGGCACGAGCGTGCTGTTCATCACGCACGACCTCGGGGTCGCCGCCGACCGGGCCGACCGCATCGTCGTGATGTCCGAGGGGCGGATCGTCGAGCAGGGCACCCCGGCCGAGGTGCTCGGCGCACCCCGTGAGCCGTACACGCGCGCGCTGATCGCAGCGGCGCCCAGTCTCGACGACGTGACCGCGTCCGTGGGACTTGCCACGGGCCTCCCGTCCGACCGCCCCGACCCACTCGTCGTCGCGACCGGACTGCGGAAGTCCTTCGACCGCGTGACCGCCGTCGACGGGGTGGACGTGACCGTCCCGCGGGGCCGCACCCTGGCGCTGGTGGGGGAGTCCGGGTCGGGCAAGTCGACCACCGCGCGCCTCGTGCTCGGACTCGAACGCCCGGACGCCGGCCGCGTGCGGTTCGACGGTGCCGACGTGGGCGGAGCCCGCGGTGCGGCGCTGCGGGCGTACCGGCGGCAGGCGCAGATCGTGCAGCAGAACCCGTACGCGGCGCTGCACCCGCGGCTGTCGGTGGGGGCGGTGATCGCGGACCCGCTCGCGGCCTTCGGCATCGGCACCCGGCGGTCCCGTACGGCTCGGGCGGCGGAGCTGCTCGACCTCGTCGCGCTGCCGTCGTCCGTGCTCGGTCGTCGACCGGCGGAGCTGTCCGGCGGACAGCGGCAGCGTGTGGCGATCGCCCGCGCGCTCGCACTCGACCCGTCGTTCATCGTCCTCGACGAACCCGTCTCCGCACTCGACGTGTCCGTCCAGGCGCAGATCCTCGACCTGCTCGCGGAGCTGCAGTCGACGCTCGGCGTCTCCTACCTGTTCATCTCGCACGACCTCGCCGTCGTCCGTCGCATCGCGCACGAGGTGTCCGTCCTGCGGGGCGGCCGCGTCGTGGAGCACGGCGATGTGGCGCAGGTGCTGCACGACCCGCAGCACGAGTACACGCGCGCACTGCTCGACGCGATCCCGGGACGATCCCGGCGCGTCCCCACCACCGAAGGAGTCTCATGACCACCCACCGCACCCCGTTCCGTCTGGTGGCCGCGATCGCGGCCGGCACCGCGGCGGCCCTGGTCATGGCGGGCTGCTCGTCGGGCGGTACCGCGTCGACGTCCTCGTCGTCGAAGCCCGTCGACGGCGGCTCGCTCACCTACGCCATCGCGAACGACCCGATCACGCTCAACCCGACGGGTACCGGCGCGGGCAACGACACGCTCGCGATCACGCGGCAGCTCGTCGACTCGCTGCTCTGGCAGGACCCGTCCGACGGCTCGCTCAAGCCGTGGCTCGCGACGAAGTACTCGGCGAACGCCGACGCCACCGAGTTCACGTTCGACCTGCGCTCCGGTGTCACGTTCTCGGACGGCACCGCGTTCGACGCGACGGCCGTCAAGGACACCTTCGACGACATCGCCTCGGCCGGCGCATCCAGCACGGCCGCCGCGTACTTCTCCGGCTACGAGGGGACGAAGGTCGTCGACGACGACACGGTCGAGGTCGAGTTCTCGACGCCGAACGCCGCGTTCCCGAACGCCACGTCGTCGGTCGCCCTCGGCATCGTCGCCCCGACGACCACCGAGACCCCGTTCGAGGACCGCGCCGACGGAAAGGCCGTGATCGGGACCGGACCGTTCACGCTGCAGTCGTACACGAAGAACACGTCCACGATCCTGACGAAGCGAAAGGACTACGACTGGGGTCCCGCTGCCCGCGGCGGCTCCGGGGCGGCGCACCTGTCGAAGGTCACGTTCCAGGTCGTGCCCGAGGCGAGCGTCCGCACCGGCAGCCTGCAGTCAGGGCAGCTCGACGCGATCAGCAGCGTGCAGCCGAGCGACGTCGACACCCTGCAGGCGCAGTACGACCTCGTCACCCGGGCCAACCCGGGCCAGGTGTTCGGGCTGACGTTCAACCAGAAGCGGCCGATCGTGTCGGACCTCGCAGTCCGGAAGGCGATCGCACAGGCCGTCGACCCGAAGGCGGTCCGCGACACCTCGCTGAACGACCTGTTCAAGGTCGCGGACTCGGTCCTCGGGTCGACGACGCCCGGGTACGCGGACACGTCGTCGGGTTCGTCCACGTCGTCGGGTGCGTCCGCGTACGACCCGAAGGCCGCGGCGGCCGCCCTGGACGACGCCGGGTGGGAGAAGGACTCCGACGGCATCCGCTCGAAGAACGGCACGAAGCTGCAGCTCAAGCTCGTCTGGATCACGAACTTCGGACCGAACCAGACGTCCCTCGAGCTGATCCAGCAGGAGCTGAAGAAGGTCGGCGTCGGCGTCACGCTCGAGAGCGGGACCGTGCCGCAGTACCTCGCCAACCTGACGAGCGGCGACTGGGACCTGTCGTGGGACAACAGCTCGCGCGCCGACGGTGACGTCCTGCGGTCGAAGTTCTCCAGCTCGGGTGCCCAGTCGATCGGTGCGTCGGACAAGACGCTCGACGCGCTCTTCACGAAGGAGCTGTCGCAGTCGTCGGCGTCCGACCGGTCGGCCACCTTCGGGGAGATCCAGCAGCGCATCGCGTCCCAGGTCGACTTCGTCCCGGTGCACGAACTCACCAGCATCATCGCGCCGGCGACGGACGTGCACGGCATCGTCTTCGGGGCCGACACCCGGCTCGACCAGCTGACCGGCGCGTGGAAGGACGCCTCGTGAGCGCCGCTCGCTCCGTCCCGCTCGCGGTGCTCGACCTGGTGCCGGTCACCGCCGGGTCGTCCGCAGCCACGGCGCTGCACCGCACCGTCGACCTGGCCGTCGCTGCCGAACGTGCCGGGTACGCCCGCTACTGGCTCGCGGAGCACCACCTCAACCCCGGTGTCGCGGGCAGCGCGCCGAACATCGTGATCGGGGCGGTCGCCGCTGCCACGTCGACGATCCGGGTCGGCAGTGCGGCGACGCTCGTCGGCAACGTCCGCGGGCTGCAGATCGCCGAGACCTTCGGCACCCTCGCGGCGCTGTACGGGCCGCGGATCGACCTCGGGCTCGGCCGCTCCGGGGCGCCGGCACCCGGCACCCCCAAGCCGCCGTCGCTCGCGCCCCGTTCGGACGAGGTCGTCGACGGACTGCTCGTGCCCGCACCGTTCGACTTCCACATCGCACCGGGCAGCCGGTTCGCCCTGCAAGGGGAGCTGCTCGGACGCGTCCCCGGTGACGTCGACCGGTTCGAGGGCGAACTGTCGCTCATCCGGGGGCTGTTCGCCGGCACCTGGTCGCGGGACGGCACCGTGGTCGAGGCGCCGCCGGCAGCAGGAGCGTCCGTCGAACTGTGGATCCACGGGTCGACCGGCGGTGAGAGCGCCCGGGTCGCCGGAGCACTCGGACTGCCGTACGGCGCGAACTACCACACGTCGCCCGGCACGGTCCTGGCGTCGGTGCAGGCCTACCGCGACGCGTTCCGCCCGGGGGTGCTCGAGGCACCGCACGTCATCGTGTCGGCGGACGTCGTCGTCGGGCGCACCGAGGCCGAGGCCGCGGAGCTGTCGCTCGGGTACGCGGAGTGGGTGCACTCGATCCGCTCCGGCGTCGGGGCGATCGAGTACCCGACGCCGTCCGCGGCACGAGCTGCGCCGCTCGCTGCGGCAGAGGCGGCGTCGGTCGCCGATCGGCTCGCCACCCGGTTCGTCGGCGACGCTGCGGCCGTCGCGGACCGCCTCGAGGTCCTGCAGCGGGCGACCGGCGCGGACGAGCTCCTGGTGACGACGATCACGCACGACCACGACGCCCGGGTGCGTTCGTACGAGCTACTCGCGGCGGAGTGGGCGGCGCGGGGTGCGGGTGCTGGTGCTGCGCGTGCGGGTGCTCGTGCTGGTGCCGGTGCCGGTGCCGGTGCTGGTGCTGCGCGTGCCGGGGCTGGCGTGGGTGCCGGGGTGCGCTGACCGAACTGGTCCGTGTCGACCCGGAACGACGAGCTCGATGTCGCACGACATCGGGCTCGTCGTTCGTGCGCGCGTGCAACCGGTGGCGCGTGCAACGAGCGACATCGTGGTCGTCGTGCGACGTCGACGATGTCGTTCGGGGTCGGTGCGCGTGCGGTCCGTGCGCGTGCATGTTCCGACGATCCACCCGTCGATCGTCAGGTGGATCGTCGTCCTATGCGCATGCATCGAGTGCGTGTGCATGTTCCGACGATGCACGCGTCGATCGCCTCGTGGAATGTCGGACGATGCGCGCGCAACGAGCGACATCGTGGTCGTCGTGCGACGTCGACGATGTCGTTCCGCATCGGCGCCGACCACCCGCGCGCGCACAGAACGACTCCCTCGACGTCGTGCGACATCGAGGGAGTCGTTCCGAGTCGTTCCGAGTCGTTCGGACCCGGCTCAGCTCGCGTCGAGCGCGAGCCCCTCGGGGTTGACCTCGGAGTGCTCCACGGCCTCGTTCGACAGGTTGTACGACTTGAGCCACTTCGCGTACGTGCCGTCGTCGATCAGCTCGTCGATGGCGTCCGCGATGGGCTCGGCGAGCCCGCTGTCCTTCTTCGTCGTCGCCGCGATGAGCCCCTGCAGGTCCCCGCCCGCGCCGGAGAACGTGCCGGCCGTCTTCGTGGGGTTCGCGCCGTCCGCGCTCAACGTGTTCTGGTAGGCGACCGTCGGGTTCGGCCCGAAGTAGGCGTCGATCTTGCCGGAGTCGAGCGCCAGCTTCACGGCGTTGCCGTCCGGGTAGTACTTGATCGTGATCGTCTTGCCCTGCTTCGCGAGGTCGGCCTTCCAGCCGAGCAGGATGAGCTCCTGGTTGGTGCCGGAACTGACGGCGACCGTCTTGCCGGCGAGCACGGACGGGTCGCCGTCGAACGCCAACGAGGAGTCCTCCGGCACCTGCAGCGCGAGGTTGTCCTGGCGGTACGAGGCGAAGTCGTACTTCTCCTTGCGCTGCTCGGTCACCGTGATGTTCGAGAACCCGGCGTCGTACTTGCCGCCGTCGATCCCGACGAACAGGTTGTCCCACGTGGCGTTCTGCACCTGGGCCTCGAGGCCGAGCTTCGCGGCGACGAGACGACCGAGGTCGGGCTCGGAGCCGGTCAGCGTCTTCTGGTCGTCGCCGGTGAACGCGAGCGGCGGGAACCCGGCCGGCAGCGCACCGATGCCGACGACGAGCTTGCCGGACTTCTTGATCGACGCCGGGAGTTCGTCGTGCAGCTTCTCGTCCGCGTCGACGGTGACCTTCGTCTCGGTGGCGGCACCGTTCGACGCGGCGCCGATCGTGACCGTGCCGTCGGACGCGCCGGAGCCAGAGCCGGAGCCAGAGCCAGAGCCGGCGGACGCCGACGTGGCGCACCCGGCGAGGGCGACGACGACTCCGGTGGCGAGGATGAGGGCGCCGGCGCGGTTCCGCCAGCGTGCGGGGGTGGTGGGGGACATGGTTCTCCTGGGATCGGGCGGAAGGGGAAGAAGGAACGTCGAGGGGACGGCGTCAGCGGACGCGGGACAGGAAGTCCCGCGTGCGAGCGTGCTGCGGATCGTCGAGCACCTGGGCGGGGGAGCCCTGCTCGACGACGCGGCCGTGGTCGAGGAACACGACGTGGTCGGCGACCTCGCGGGCGAAGGCGATCTCGTGCGTGACGATGACGAGCGTGGTGCCCGTGTCCGCCAACCCCCGGATGACCCCGAGCACCTCGCCGACGAGCTCCGGGTCGAGCGCCGAGGTCGGTTCGTCGAGCAGGACGACCGACGGTTCGAGCGCCAGTGCCCGCGCGATGGCCACGCGCTGCTGCTGGCCGCCGGAGAGCTGCCGCGGCCGGGTGTCGCCGCGGTCGCCGAGTCCGACGCGCTCGAGCAGGGCCGCCGCACGGTCGCGCGCCACGGCACGGGGGACCCCGGCGGCGATCGGCCCCTCGGCCACGTTCTCGAGCGCGGTCAGGTGCGGGAACAGGTTGAAGTGCTGGAACACGAACCCGATCCGCGACCGCTGCCGCAGGATCAGGCGCTCGGGCAGCTCCTTGTAGCGGGGGACCCCGTCGCGCCCGGTCCGGAGCCGGACGCCGATCGTCTCGCCGCCGACCGTGACGACGCCGCGGTCGAGCGGTTCGAGGTGGTTGATCGCACGCAGCAGCGTGGACTTCCCGGACCCCGACGGGCCGAGCACCACGGTGACGCTCCCGGACGGCAGCGACAGGTCGACGCCGTCGACCACGACCGTGTCGCCGAACGCCTTGACGGCTCCGTGGATGCTGATCGCTGCGCTCATCAGATGGTCCTGTCGTCGATGGTGGAAGCCGGGCCGGACGCGACCACGCGCGCGGCGGAGGCGGCCTGCCGGGGGCGATCCGGGCCTCCAGGCCGTCCCGACCCACGTCCGGAACCGCGACGCACGGCGGCCCGCACCCGCTGGAACGGCGTGGGCGGCAACGCCCGGACCGAGCCGCGGGCGGTCCACCGCTCGACGTAGTACTGCACGACCGACACCGCGCTGGTGAGCGCGAGGTACCAGAGCGTCGCGACGACGAGCAGCGGGATGATGTCGGTCGGGTAGGTGCTCGACAGGTTCTGCACCACCCCGAACAGGTCGAGCAGCGACACGTAGAACAGCAGCGACGACGCCTTGAGCAGCCCGACGACCTGGTTCACGAACGCCGGCACGATCGACCGCAGTGCCTGCGGCAGGATCACCCGCACGAACTGGCGTCGTCGGGGGAGTCCGAGGGCCTGCGCGGCCTCGTGCTGGCCGTGGTCGACGGCGAGCACGCCGGCGCGGACGATCTCGGAGGCGTAGGCGATCTCACTCAGGCTCAGGCCGATCACCCCGATGGCCAGGTCGCCGAGGACGTTGGCCGTGGTGACCTCGACCTGCGGCCCGAACGGGATCCCGATGCCGATCGTCGGGTACAGCGACCCGAGGTTGTACAGGAAGACGAGCACGAGGATGAGCGGCACGGAGCGGAACAGCCAGACGTAGCCCCACGCCAACCCGGACAGCACCGGGTTGTGCGAGAGCCGGGCGATCGCGACGACGATGCCGCCGGTGAAGCTGATGACCGCACTGAGCGCCGTCGCGAGGAGCGTGAGCTGCAGGCCGGTCAGGATCGCCGGGCTGAACAGCCACTTCCCGACGGCCGGCCAGCCCCACGACTCGTTCGTGAACAGTGTCTCGACGAAGTTCAGGAGCACCACCAGCACGACGGCCGCGGCGATCCAGCGCAGCGGGTGCCGCAGCGGGAGGACGGGTCGGTCGAGCGCGGCGCGTCCGGCAGCATCCACGGACGTGGCGGTCGCGTCGGTTGCGTCGGTTGCGTCGGTCGCGTTGCTCGCGACGGTCGGCCGGGAGGCCCGTGGTGCGTCCGGCGCTCCGGCCGCGTGGTCGACGTCGGTCGCGTCGACCCCGTCGGTGCCGGCGACGGCGCTGGTCGCGTCGCGGGGCAGTCCCGTTCTGGTGTCGGTCATGTCGCGACCGTAGAAGGGTCGCGGTGCCTGGACAACGCACCGTGCAACACACCGCTACGGGGCGGAACGCTGCGTCACAGTCGCCGCGCGCATGACGTTCCGTGACGCCGGGCGCGCAGTACTGTTCTGCCATGACAGCGCACCGCGTGACCGCTCCAGCGCCCCCGGCGGACGGCAGCACGGCGAAGGGGCCGGCGTCGTACTTCCCGAGCATCGAGAAGACGTCCGGCCGCCCGGTCCAGGAGTGGCTCGACCTGGTCGCCGAGCAGCTCGACGACCACCCGCACATGCAGGTCGTCGCCTGGCTGAAGACCGAGCACGGGCTCGGCCACGGCCACGCGAACGCGCTCGTCGCGTACGCGAAGCAGGCCCTCGCGGGCTGAGTGCACCCCGGTTTCCCGCAGTGTCGGTGGCGGTGCCTAGCGTGTGGACGTGGCCGAACCCGTCGACGCGTGGTGGCGCCGCCGACAGTGGTCGCGCGGCGAGGCGGTGCCGTACGCCGTCGGGCAGTTCCGCGCCGACTGGGCGCCGTACCCGGTGCTCATCCGGCAGTACCACCCGGACTGGAACCACGGCGTCGTCCTGACCCAGGTCCCGCCGGCGGCCGAGGTCCTGCTGACGTGGGAGTGCGACGTCGGCCACGTCTTCGTCGCCACGCCGTCCGAACAGCGCTCCCGGCCGGGTCGTGAACGCCGACGCTCGGTGTGGTGCCCGGAGTGCGCGGTGCAGGCGCAACCCCAGCGCTGGCCGGTCCTGCCGTCCGACTGGCCGTCGCAGGTGCCGGTCCCGCAGCGGGTGGTCCGGGCCACCGGTCGCCAGACCCTGCCGGCCGCGCCCTCCCGCGGGACCCCGGCCGGTGCTGTCGCCTCGAGCCGCACCCGCGCACGTCGACCGGCGCCGGGCACGCCGCGACGTCCGAGTCAGCCGGTGCCCCGCACGATCTGCCCGAAGACCCCGCGGCTGCCCTCGGGCGAGTCCTTCACGAGCGTCTGCGCCCCGGCGACGGCCTCCGCGGTCGAGGCAGAGCTCCGCGCGGCGCTGTCCGACCGGTTCGCGTTCACCTACGACCACTCCGCGATCCGCCTCGACCGGCCGTTCTTCCACCACGTCGAGGTCTGGCCGGACATCATCCTGCCCGAGCTGCGCGTCGCGATCGAGTACGACTCGACCGGCCGCCACGGCCTCGAGCACGTCGGCCCGCGGCAGGACACCGACCGCCGGAAGGACCGCGCCGTCCGCGCCGTCGGCTGGGAGGTCGTCCGCATCCGCACCGGACGCCTGCCGGCGCTCGGGCCGTACGACCTGCAGGTGTCCGGCATCTCCGGCCGGACCGTCGATCGGCTCGCCGACACCCTGCGGGAGATCCGCGGCGACCTCTTCGTCAACGCGTACGCACGGTGACCGATCGGGGTACAGGATTCGCCGACGGGGTACACCCCGCCTGGGTCCACCGCGGAGCGACCGGTAGGCAAGAGGAGTGACCCCTGCGTTCTGCCTCCACGCGTTGGGGGCGAGCTCCGAGGAGTTCGCCCTGCTCCGCCGTGCCCTGATCCGCGACGACCTCGAACTCATCGGGATCGACCTGCCCGGCTTCGGCCGCAGCCCGGCGTCGTCCGGCACCACCGTCGAGGAGATGGCCGTCCTCGTCGAGCGCGCGATCGGCGCCAGTGGCGCGAGCGAGTGGGTACTGGTCGGTCACTCCATGGGGGGCAAGGTCGCCACGGTCGTCGCCGACCGCACGATGTCCGGCGCGAACGGCCTGTTCGGGTTGCGCGCCGTGGTGCTGCTCGCGGCCTCGCCGCTGGCGCCCGAACCGATGGACGACGACCGCCGCGCCGCGATGCTCTCCTGGGCGGCGGACGGCCCGATCAGCGCGGCGCACGCCGCCGAGTTCGTCGACGCGAACACCGCGTCCACCCTGGCGCCCGAGCGACACACGACGGCCGTGCAGGACGTCGAGCGCGCCGATCCCGGTGCGTGGACGGCGTGGCTCACACGCGGCAGCCGCGAGGACTGGTCCGACGCGGCCCCGAACCCCGTGCCGGCTCTCGTGCTCGCCGGTGCCGAGGACGGCGATCTGGACGCCGAGGCACAGCGGCGCCTGACGCTGCCGCACTGGCCCGACTCGGAGCTCCACGTCGTCGAGGGTGCTGCCCACCTGCTGCCGTGGGAGCAGCCCGAGGCGGTGGCGGACCGCATCCGCGACTTCTGGACCCGCCGGTTCACCGGGGCGCCCGTCGTGCCCGTCGAGCAGGCACGGGTGATCGCCTCGCCGCGGGTCAGCGCGCGCATGCGCTCCCTGTTGGCGGCCCGCGCGCTGCCCGACGACCCGACCGCCGAACCGCGAGCGCTCACTGCTCGGCAACTCGACACCCTCCGTGCGATCGCGCGCATCGTCGTGCCGCAGCCCGGCGACGGTCAGGTGGACCTCGCCCTGCGCGTCGACGACCAGCTCGCCGCGGGGCTCGGTGACGGATGGCGCGTCGACGGCATGCCCACTGACCTCGAGGCGTACCGGGCAGCGCTCGACGTGCTCGCCGGGCCGGCGCAGGACGGCGTGCTCGACAGCGCCCTGCAGGACGTGGCCGCCGGTCGGTACGGCGCCGACGGTGTGCTCGACGCCGTGATGGATGCAGCACAGCTGCGGGTTTGGTACGAGGACGCCAGCGTCGACCTCGTGAAGCACTGGCTCGCGCACCCCGCGACGATGGCGGCGATCGACTTCGACGGCTTCGCGAACGGGGGCGACGGCGTCCGCAAGCAGGGCTTCCAGCTGCTCGCCGCCGACCAGCGCGAGGCCTGGGAGCCAGCGGCACCCGACCGCCGCGAGCGCACCCGCGACGACACGCACGAGGACACGCACGACGGCACCACGACGACGGAAGCAGCACGATGAGACTCGACGGACAGCGCACGTACGGCACGGACGACGTCGTCGACGTGGTGGTCGTCGGCACCGGAGCCGGCGGAGCGCCCCTGCTGGCCTCCCTGGCCCGACGTGGCCTGCGGGTCGTCGCCCTCGAGGCCGGTCGCAACACCGAGCCGGGCGAGCACGTGCCCGACGAGGTCGCCGCCCCCGGGGACATCAACTGGATGGACGAGCGGCTGAGCGGCGGCGGCACACCGACGGCGTTCGGCCCGAACAACAGCGGTACCGGGGTCGGTGGCTCGACGTTGCACTGGGGCGCGTTCACCCCGCGTCCGAGCACGCACGACCTGTCGCTGCGCTCCGCGTCCGGTGTCGGCGAGGACTGGCCGATCAGCCACTCGGAGCTCACCGGCTGGATCGAGCAGGTCGAGCACGACGTCGGGGTCGCCGGACCCGAGCACTACCCGTGGGACCCGTCCCGCCGGTACCGGATGCGTCCGCCGGCACGCAACGCCTCGTCGGACATGATGATGCGCGGGGCAGCGGCCGCCGGCATCACCGCGACCGACGCCCCCGTCGGGCTGACCACCGAGGACCGCCACCAGGAGCACCACGGCCTGCGGCACGCCTGCGTCTCCTGCGGCTCGTGCCACCAGGGCTGCCGCAACGGCGCGAAGGTCTCGATGGACACCACCTACCTGCCCGCCGCGGTGGCGTTCGGCGCCGAGATCCGGCCGGACTCGTTCGTGCACGGCATCGAGCTCGATGCTTCCGGCGAGGTCAGCGCCGTGCTGTACACCCACGACGGCCGCGAACACCGGCAGCGCTGCCGGGCCCTCGTGCTCGCCGCCGGCGGCATCGAGACCCCGCGCCTGCTGCTGCACACCGGGCTCGCGAACAGCAACGACCAGGTCGGCCGGAACTTCACCGCGCACGGCGCCACCCAGGTCTGGGCACGGTTCGACGAGTCGATGCGCTCCTACCGCGGCTACCCGTCGTCGATCATCACCGAGGACTTCGTCCGCCCCGCCGACGCGGACTTCGCCGGCGGGTACCTGATCCAGAGCCTCGGCGTGCAGCCGCAGACCTTCGCCAACACGCTCATCCGGGGCGGCGGCCTGCGCGGCGCCGAGCTCGTGCGGGCGCTGCAGGACTACCCGCACTCCGCGGGCGTCGGCATCAACGCCGAGTGCCTGCCGTACGACAACAACCGGCTGGTCCTCGCGGACGAGGTCGACGAGCACGGCGTGCCTCGCGCCCAGGTCTCGTTCACCCCGGGCACGAACGAAGACGCGATCCGCCGCCACGCCGTCCGCACCATGACGACCATCGTCGAGGCCGCCGGCGGCAAGGACGTCCGGGTCCTCGAGCGCACCGCACACACCATCGGCACGGCACGCATGGGCGCGGACCGCGAGACCTCGGTCGTCGACCCGGACGGCCGCTCGTGGGACGTCCCGAACCTGTGGATCGCCGACAACTCGGTGTTCCCGAGCGCCGTCATCGCGAACCCGGCGCTGACGATCATGGCGCTGTCCCTGCGCACCGCCGACCGGATGCTCCGCGCGGCCTGACCGGCCTGGGCGGGCTGCCGACGTGGGCGGGCTGCCGACGTGGGCGGGCCGCCGGCGCGGACGCGCTCCGGCCCGCTCGGTCAGCCGCGCAGGGCGAGTGCCTCGCTCGTCCACCGGGCGTGCAGGTCCCACGGGTCGTCCACCCCGGCGGCGACGGCGTCGACGTGCGCGAGCAGCTCCGGTGTCGCTCGGAACCACTCGGTGCCGGGGTACCGGGTGGTCGCGAACTGCGCGTGCCGCCGACGTTCGAGCGTCCTATCGCCCCGCTCGAACGCCAGGAGGTCCTGGTGCGGGATCGCGGCCAGTCGCTGCCTCGGGTTCATCGTGGTGCCGATCTTCACCCGGTCGCCGAAGTCGTCGCGCATCCGCAGGTAGTACACGACGTCGACCCGCGGGGGAGCGAGGTCGCCGTCGGGCACGTCGCCCCACCGCCACTCGCACCGTGCGCAGACGAACGCCGTCGGGAACCGCACCCCGACGCGGGCTCCGCACACCGGGCACGGCCCCGGCAGGGTGTCCTCGACGCCGACGTGCTCGGCCGCGAACTCCGTCACCAGCGTGACGTGCGTCGCACACAGGGGCACGCCCGTGAGCGCGTCCGCAGCGGGGCCCGCGCAACCCGGCACGCAGCACGACGAGGTGACCATGCCCGGAACGCTAGCCGGACCCACCGACGTGCCCCGGGCCTCCCGGCCGCCCTGCGCACCCGCGCACCCGCGCCGGACCGGTGCGTCCCTGCCGGGAACGGGCGTACCTGGTCGGTTGGAACGACCAGGTACGCCCGTTTCCGCTTCCCACCGCAGCCGCTCTGGGAAGGACCGGGCGCACCTACCGGGACCGGGGCGCGCCCGAGCCGGACCGGTGCATACCTGCCGAAACCGGGCGTACCTGGTCGGTTGGAACGACCAGGTACGCCCGTTCCCGCTTCCCACCGCAACCGCTCTGGGAAGAACCGTGCAGGCCGAGACCCGTCAGTCGGTGAAGATCACGCCGACCGGCTCGCGCTTCTCCTCCTGGAACTGGTCCTCACCGCGGCCGAGCGCCCAGTAGGCCGACAGCGACATCTCGCGCTTCTCCAGCCCCCAGCCGTCCTGCAGCAGCCGACGGATCGCCTTCATCGCGGTCCGCTCGCCGTGTGCGAACACCTGGACCGGCCGGGAGGCACGGGGCAGCGCCCGGGCCGCGTCCAGCAGGAGCGTGCCCGGCTGGGCGCCGGTGGCGTCGCGGTGCAGCCACCGCAGGTCGACCCCGGCCGGGTGCGCGATCTCCTGCTCGTCGGCAGGGCCGGCGACCTCGACCAGGGCGACGCCCGTGGCCGTGTCGGACATCGACTCCAGCGCGGCGCCGATGGCCGGCAGGGCGCTGTCGTCGCCGAGGAGGACGTGGGTGACGTCCGGGTCGTCGACGGGCGCGTAGCCACCGCCGGGACCGGACAGCGCGAGCTTGTCGCCGGGCTGCGCCGCTGCGGCCCAGGGCCCGGCGAGCCCGTCGTCGCCGTGCACGACGAAGTCGACGGCGATCGTCTTCGCGGTGTGGTCGACGGCCCGCACCGTGTACGTCCGGCGGGCCGGTCGGTCCTGCTTCGGCAGCGTCTCGCGCAGTTCCTCGAGGTCGTACGGGGGCTCGAGGCCGAGCGACGGCTTGGCGAGCAGGAGCTTGACGTACTTGTCGGTGGCGGCCAGCTTGTCCGGGTCGGCCGTGCCCACGAAGTCGTCGAAGGCCGGGCCACCGAGGTGGACGCGCACCATGTGGGGCGACAGTCGCTCGGTCCGGTCGACGACGAAGACGTGCTGGGGGCGTTTGGGCTTGGAGCTCATCGGTACGAGCGTCCTCTCTCCTGCTTGACGTTTGTCGAACTAAGGTTAGCCTTACCTCATGGACACGACCGTCATCCCGTTCTCCGAGCTGCTGCGCAAGCGCACGCGTCGCTCGCACGGTTCCTCGGCCGGGAACGGCTTCATGCACGACCTGCTCGGCGGGAAGTGCGACGTCGCCGACTACGCGGCGTTGCTCGGACAGTACTCGTTCGTCTACGACGCCCTCGAACGTGCAGCCGAACGGATGGCGGACCACCCGGTGGCGGCACCGTTCGTCACCTCGCAGCTCACCCGGATGCCGGCCATCCGCGCCGACCTCGAGTACCTGATCGGCCCGGACTGGTCCGAGCTGGTCTGCCCGCTCCCCGCCACGACGGCGTACGTGCGGCGGCTCAACGAGGTCGCGGCCGAGTGGCCGGGCGGCTTCGTCGCGCACCACTACACGCGGTACCTCGGCGATCTGTCCGGCGGGCAGATGATCGGTCGGATGCTCTCCGACCAGTTCGGCTTCGACACGAACGGCGTCCTGTTCTACATCTTCGACCAGGTCGCGGACCCGAGTGCCTTCAAGGACACCTACCGTGCGCAGCTCGACGCGGCGCCGTGGACGGCCGACGAGCAGGAGCGGGTCATCGCCGAGGTCGAACTGGCGTACTCGCTCAACAACGGCCTGCTCGAGGGGCTCGACGCCCGGCGTCGCCCGGTGACCGACGGCGCCGGCGACGTGGCGGTGACCGCGTGACCGAGCCCTTCGACGACGAGGCGCGCCGAGCGATCCTCCGGCACATGAACGTCGACCACGCGGTCGACAACCTGGCGATCGTCCGCGCGAACGGGGCCGCGACCGCGGTGGCCGCGACGATGACCGAGATCGATGCGATCGCCGGTGTCTGGCTCGCCCGGCTCGACGACGGCGACGAGGAACAGGTCATCGTGCCCTGGACGTCGCCGCTGACCGACCGCCGCTCGGCGCGGGTGCAGATCGTCGAGGTCCACTCCGCCGCGCAGGCCCAGCTCGCCGAACCGAGCTGAACCGAGCCGATCCGATCCGCGCTGATCCGAGCCGATCCGCGCCGACCACAGACCCGCCGGGATCGCGGACCGCGTCGCAACTGCAGGGGTGCTCCCGCCACGCGTCGCGATCCCGGCGTCCCCCCTGCATGCCCGCGCTGCGCGCGCGTCCGCGTTCCGGGCACCCTGCCCGCTGGTCCGTCCGGACGGTCGACGTCACGGGTGGCCACGGGCCGATACGCTGCTCGGAGCCGGGACGGTGTTCCCGGACGACCCCGAAAGGACCCCATGACGGCGATCGACGGATCGGCGCGCCATGAGCGCGCTCGGGACGACGTCAGCGGCGCGGTCGACAGTGACCTGCGCGCCGACGTGCGCTACCTCGGCAACCTGCTCGGCCGGGTGCTGCGCGAGAACGGTGGCGACGAGCTGCTGCGTGACGTGGAGTCGCTGCGTGCGGCCGTGATCGACGCCTACGAGGGCGACCACGCCGAGGGTGCTGCCCGCGCGCAGACCCTCGTGTCCGCGATGTCGGCCGAGCGCGCCGAAGCGGTGGCGCAGGCCTTCACGACGTACTTCCACCTCACGAACCTGGCCGAGGAGCACCACCGCGTGCGGGTGCTCCGGCAGCGCGGCGACGACGGCGGCCTGGCCGGTGACTCGTTCCCCGCGACCTACGCGGAACTCGTGGCCGAGGTCGGCGAGGCCGAGGCGGCCGAGCGACTCCGGACGCTGCGGTTCCACCCGGTGCTGACCGCACACCCGACCGAGGCCCGCCGTCGTGCGGTCACCACGGGCGTGCGGCGCATCACGGACCTCATCGACGAGCGCGACCGCTCGAAGAACGCCACGGCACGTGCCGAGAACGAGCGACGGCTGCTCGAGGAGATCACGACGCTCCTGCGCACCTCGCCGCTCCGCACGACCCGTCCGACCCCGCTCGACGAGGTCCGCACCGCCATGAGCGTCTTCGACCAGACGCTGTTCGAGATCGTCCCGCAGGTCTACCGCCTGCTCGACGACCGGCTGCAGGGCGACGACGCCGGTCGCGCACCGGTGACGGCACCCGCGTTCGTGCGGTTCGGCACCTGGATCGGTGGCGACCGCGACGGCAACCCGCACGTGACCGCCGACATCACGCGCCAGGCTGCGGAGATCGCGGCCGAGCACATCCTGATCGGGCTCACCCGCGCCACCACCCGCATCGGTAGCGCCCTGACCCTCGACGCGAGCGACACCCCGGCCGACGCCGGGCTCGCCGCGCTCGTGGCGGCGCAGGAGTCGCTCGACCCGGGCATCGCCGAGCGCATCGGCGTCCGCGCCCCGAACGAGACCCACCGTCGCGCGCTCCTGTTCACCGCCGCGCGCATCGAGGCCACCCGCCAGGGCACGACGCCGCTCGCGTACGACGGCCCGGACGCCCTGCTCGCCGACCTCCGGACGATCCAGGCGTCGCTCGTCGCCGCCGGCGCGATCCGGCCGGCGAACGGTGAGCTGCAGAACCTCATCTGGCAGGTCGAGACCTTCGGGTTCCACCTGGCCGAGCTCGAGGTCCGGCAGCACTCGCAGGTGCACCGCACGGCCCTGGCGGAGATCCGGGCCGGCGGCGCGCTGAGCGAGACCACCGAAGAGGTCCTCGCGGTCTTCCGGACCATCGCCGACCTGCAGGACCGCTACGGCGTCCGCGCCGCCAGCCGGTACATCGTGTCCTTCACGCAGTCGGCGGCGGACCTGGCGAACGTGCACGAGCTCGCCGTCGCCGCACTCGGCTCGCCCGAGGCCGCGCCGGTGCTCGACGTCATCCCGCTGTTCGAGACCTTCGCCGACCTGCACGCCAGCGTCGACATCCTCGACGAGGCCGTCCGCACCGAGACGTTCCAGCGTCGCCTGGCCGCGACCGGCCGTCGGCTCGAGGTCATGCTCGGCTACTCGGACTCGTCGAAGGACGTCGGTCCTGTCTCCGCGAACCTGGCGCTCTACGACGCCCAGGCGCGCATCGCCGACTGGGCGCGGGACAACGAGGTCGAGCTCACCCTGTTCCACGGCCGCGGCGGTTCGCTCGGTCGCGGTGGCGGGCCGGCCAACGAGGCCGTCCTCGCGCAGCCGCCGGGATCGATCGACGGTCGCCTGAAGCTCACCGAACAGGGCGAGGTCATCTTCGCGCAGTACGGCGACCAGGACATCGCGGCCCGCCACCTCGAGCAGATGGCCTCGGCCACCCTGTTCGCGTCATCGCCGTCCAACGAGGCGCGCACGGCCGCTGCGGCCACCCGGTTCGCCGACCTCGCGCAGCAGCTGGACGACGTCTCGCGCGTCGCGTTCTACGACCTGGTCAAGGCGGACGGCTTCGCTCCGTGGTTCGCTCGGGTCACCCCGATGGAGGAGATCGGGCTGCTCCCGCTCGGCTCCCGCCCGGCCCGCCGCGGGCTGTCGGTCGAGTCGCTCGAGGACCTCCGGGCGATCCCGTGGGTGTTCTCGTGGACCCAGGCGCGGATCAACCTGGCCGGTTGGTACGGGCTCGGCTCCGCGCTCGAGGCGGTCGGTGACGTCGACGTCCTGCGTGCCGCCTACGCCGAGTGGCCGCTGTTCGGCGCGATGATCAAGAACGTCGAGATGTCGCTCGCGAAGACCGACGAGCACATCGCCCGCCGGTACCTCGAGCTCGCGGACCGCGACGACCTCGCCGCCAAGGTGCTCGACGAGATGACGCGGACCCGTGACTGGGTGCTCCGGATCTCGGGTGGCAGCGACGTGCTCGAGGACCGTCCGGTCCTGGCCCGGGCCGTGCGCCTGCGCAGCCCCTACGTCGACGCCCTGTCGCACCTGCAGCTCCGCGCGCTCCGGTCCATCCGGACGACGGGCAGCACCGACCCGACGGACGCCGACCACCGTCTGCTCCTGCTCACCGTGAACGGGATCGCCGCCGGCCTGCAGAACACCGGCTGACGCCGGACGGTCCGCCCCGGCCGGCCCGGCTCCGCACCGCTGAGTGGTCACGAACCGTCGGCTCCGTCGTCGCCGCGCGACGGTTCGCGACCACTCGGCGGACGTGAGCGGCGCGCCGTGACCGCTCGCGGTGGCGGACGGGAGGCCCGTGGCGGCGCTGTCCCGGGCCTCCCGTCCGCCACCGCGCACGTCCAGGGCTGCACCGTCGAGCGGTCACGCGACGTCGGCTGCCCGGTCGCCGCGCGACGGTTCGCGACCAGTCGGCGGACGTGAGCGGCGCGCAGGGCCCGTCGAATCGATTCGGGTGCGCGTAGCGTGTCGGTCGTGACGACGGAGCGCACCCGGAAACCGACCACGACCACCCTGCCGCCGATCGTGCCGCTGGCCCTGATCGTCGGGGTGTCGCCGTTCGCCACCGACATGTACATCCCTGCGCTGCCGCAGATCGCCCGCGACCTCGGCACGACCCCCGGTGCCGTGCAGCTGTCGCTCACGGCGTTCCTCGTCGCCTTCGCGGTCGGGCAGTTGCTCGTCGGACCCGTCAGCGACGGGGTCGGTCGGCGGCCGATGCTCGTCGTCGGCACCGCGGTGTTCGCGCTCGCCTCGGTCGGGTGCGCCCTCGCGCCGGACGTCGTCACGCTCGTCCTCGCCCGCATCGCCCAGGGGCTCGGCGGGGCGGCCGGAGCGGTCGCCGGCCGGGCGATGGTGTCGGACGTGGCGAGCGGGACCCGGATGGCGAAGGTCTTCGGCACGCTCGCCGCGATCAACGCGATCGGCCCCGTCGTGGCACCGCTGGCCGGAGGGGCCGTACTGACGTTCGGCACGTGGCGGATCATGTTCGTCGTGCTCGCGGTGCTCGGCGCGCTGTTCTTCGCGATGGTGGTGCTGCGGTTCCGCGAGACCCTGCCGCCGGAGCGACGCGGGGGCGTGGGCTTCGCCGCGAACGGTCGACGCATCCGCGAACTGCTGGCGATCCCGCGGTTCCGGGCCTACGTGCTGAGCGGGGTGCTGTCCACCGTGGGGTTCTTCGCGTACATCGCGACCAGCTCGTTCGTGTTCCAGACCCAGTTCGGCTTCTCCGAGGGAATGTACACGCTGGTCTTCGCCACGAACGCCTCGATGATGATCGTCACCACGTTGGTGTTCGGCCGGGTCGTCGGACGGTTCTCCGAGGACTGCCTGCTCACCGTCGGACTGCTCGTCGGCACCGCGGGCGCGGCGGCGGTCCTCGTCTCGGCGCTGCTCGACCTCGGTCCGGTGCCGGTCTGGTGCGCCCTCGCGGTCGTCACGGGTGCGTGGGGCTTCGTGCTGCCCGCGGCGATGACCCGGACGCAGCACGTCGGGGCGGCGCACCCGGGGACGGCCGCGGCCCTGCAGGGCGGCCTGACGTTCGGGATCGGCGGCCTCGGGACACCGCTCGCCGGCGCGCTCGGCGGGACCGCGCTGGCGATGGGCGGGGTCATGGCGGCACTCATGGCCGCAGCCGTCGTGGTGCAGGTCACCGCGACGCGTCGGGACCGCAGCGGGACCTGACGCGGCGGAGCCGGTAGGTTGCTGGTTGCAAGGCGCACCGATCAGAGGAGACCACCCGGCATGGACATCGTCGTACACGAAGCGCAGCCCGACACCGCGGTACTCGAGTGCAGCGGGCGCCTCAACATGGTGTCCGCCCCCGAGTTCCGCGAGGCGGTCGCGAAGGTCGTCGACAACGGACGTGCCCGCGTCGTGGTCGAGCTCTCCGGTGTCGAGTTCATGGACTCGTCCGGGCTCGGCGCGCTGGTCGGCAGCCTGAAGACCGCGCGGCAGGCGGGCGGCGACCTCCGCATCGCAGCGCCGTCCGAGCAGGTGCAGATGGTCCTGCAGCTCTCCAACATCGACAAGATCCTCCGCACGTACCCCGACGGGGACGCTGCGGTCACCGACTGGTGATGACCGCCTCGGCCGCCGAGCACACGCTCGCGTTGTCGTGCCCGCCGGACGACGTGTCCGCCGTGCACGAGTTCCTGGCGGGCGTGTGGCAGCACGAACCCTCGGTCTCCGTCGAGGACCGGATGGCCCTCGAGCTCGCGATCGTCGAACTCACCTCGAACGTGATCGAGCACGGGACACGCCCGGAGGGCGTCTCCTGCCGTCTGCGCCTCGAGATCGGAGCGGACCGGTTCGCCGCACTGCTCTCCGATGACGGCGTCGCCGCCACCGTGGACACCGAGTCGGCCGAGTTGCCCGACGGACTCGCCGAGAGCGGTCGCGGACTCGCCCTGGTCCGGATGGTCGTGGACGACCTGCGGTACGAGCGGGTCGCCGACGAGAACCGGTGGACGGTCCTGCGCGCCCGTCACTGACCGCCACCACGCGACCCGTCGCTTCGTCCGTCTCGCGCACTCCGTGGGCCACAATCCGCAAGGTGCCGCGGGGGATTCCCGGGGTTCCTGGCCGCCGTGTCACGATTCGCGCGATGACAGCCGAACCGGATCCCAGGATCAGCTTCGAGACGTCGGGGGCCGATCTCGACGCTGCCGTGCACATGTACGAGGACGCCTACGCCAGTGTGGGCTTCACCGCGACCCGCACGGAGCGTCCGTTCGCGTACCGTTTCCGCGTCGTCGGCGACGACGTGATGTCGTTCCGGTCGACCCGGTTCGACGCGCGGATGCAGGGTGAGCTGGACGTCCGCGACGAGTACGTCGTCATGTGGATCACGGACGGCGGCGGGCGCGTCGACATCGGCCGGCAAGAGGTCGCGTTCACGCCCGCCACCCCGATGATGTTCCCGACCGGCCGTCCCTTCGCCTTCGACCTGCAGGACGTCCGGCAGAGCCTGGTGCAGTTCGACCGCACCGCCCTGGAGCGCGTCGCGGCCGAGGTCCACGGTGCGCAGCCGGGCCCACTCGTCTTCGACCACACGGCGACGCCGCGCACGGCCGACCTGCGGGGCTGGAACGTGCAGGTCCAGCGTGCCGCGGCGGTCGTGCTCGGTCGGGCGTCGGTCAGTTCGCTCGCCCTGGCCGAGGTCGCACGGGACACCGCCCGGTCCCTGCTCCGGACCTTCCCGCACAAGCTGCTGGCCCCGGACGTCCCCCTGCCGCAGGGCGCCACGGGCCGTGTCCGCGAGGCCGTCGAGTACATGCACGCCTTCGCGCACACGCCGATCTCGACCACCGACGTCGCCGAGCACGTCGGGCTGAGCGTCCGCGGCCTGCAGCAGGCGTTCCAGCGGCAGGTCGGCACGGCCCCGAACGCGATGCTCCGCGGGATCCGTCTCGACCGGGTGCGCGAGGAGCTCCGCCGTGCGTCGACGGGCGACCTGACCGTGGCGAGCGTGGCGATGCGGTGGGGCTTCGCGCACCTCGGTCGGTTCTCGGCGGCGTACGCAGCGCGCTTCTCCGAGTACCCGCGCGACACACTGCAGCGCTAGGTCCGTCCGGGGTTCGCTACGCTGCCCGGGTGAGCAGACCTCGACCGTGGGTGATCGTGCCCGGGATCTGGAACTCCGACGCGGAGCACTGGCAGTCCGTCTGGCAGCGGGAGCGCGGCGACGACGCCGTCCGCATCGCACCGGCGTCGTGGGGTGAGCCGGACCCGGGGGACTGGCGAGACGCCATCTCCCGCGCGGTCGCGTCGTGCGCCGAACCGCCGGTGCTCGTGGCGCACAGCCTGGGCGTGCTCGCCGTCGCCGACTGGCTCGTCGCCGCCGCCGCAGACGCTGCAGACGCCGCAGCCGTCGCGGGCGCCGCCGGCCCCACCGCCGCCGGCGCCTTCCTCGTCGCGCCGCCGGACCCCGCGGCACCGGGCTTCCCCGCGGCCGCCTCCGGGTTCCCCGCGCCCCGCCCGATCCCGGCCGGCACCGCAGCGGCCCGCGTTCCGACTCGCCTGGTGGTGAGCGACGACGACCCGTACTGCACCGCCGACCGTGCTCTGGCGTTCGCGGAGACGATGGGGGCCGCGGTGCTCCGGGTCGGCCCGCTCGGCCACGTCAACGTCGCCAGCGGTGTCGGCGCCTGGCCCGCCGGTCGGGAGCTCCTCGGCGCGTTCGAGCGGACGCTCTGACCCGACCCCCGGGGCGACGGGCGACACGCCGTTCACGTTCGGGGCGATATGGCAGGGATTGCTGCGACACACCGCGGATGTCCCGAGTTTCGGCGCGCGCGATATTTATCCTTCGGACATGGAGACCCAGTCCGGTGCACGCACCCCCCTCGTCGACCCGTTCGGTCGCGAGGTCGAGGAGTGGCTCCGCGACGCCCCGGCGACGCGCACGCCGTACGTGGCGGACCTCGTGGTCCCGCCCGTCACCGGCCCGGTGCAGCGCCCCGGCGCCGTGGCCGACGCCACCGCTGTCCAGACGCCGGACGCCACCGCTGTCCGGACGCCGGACGCCAGCACCGCGGCTGCAGCAGTCGCAGCGCCCGAAGCCAGCACCGCGCCTGAAGCCAGCACCGCGCCCGCAGCTCCCGCGTTCCGCCGCGACCGCGCCCGGCACGCCGCCGTCTGCGCACCGTCGTTCCCCGAACCGCCGGAGCGCCTCGCCCTGCGCATCGAGGACCTCGCGATCCAGGTCTCGTCGTCCACCGGTCGCAGCACCATCGAGCGGATCGTCCTGCTCGAGGACGAGGTCCGTCGCCGCGACGAGGACCTCGCCCGCCTCGCCGCCTGGGAGGCCACCGTCGACGGCGCGGACGACCCGGAGGTCACCGCAGCCCGCGCCTTCGCCCAGACCGTCTTCGCGGACCTGCTCGAGGACGCCGCCGCCGAGTCGGACCGTCGCGACCGTGCAGCCGCCCGCCGTGCCGCGACCGCTCCGGTCGCCGTCGTGACCGGCGTCGCCCCCGCTCCCACGGTGGCCGTGGTCCGCCCCGCACCGGCGGCAGCAGCCGCACCGGGAGCCGACGTCGTCACGGCGACACCGGCCGTGGCGCTGGTCGCCCCGGAACGAGACGAGCCCGTGCGACCGGTGCTGGGCCTCCCGGCCGTGTCGCCGGTGTCCGCGAACACGCGACCCACGCCGCTCGTCCAGCCCGCCACCGGGCCGACGGTCATCGACCGTGCCGCGTTCGCGGCCGCTCTCACCGCCCACCAGGGCACGACCGCGAGCACGCCCGTCGTGCTGCCGGACGTGATCGCCGTACCCGTCGTCGCGACGGCCGCCCCGGCGAGCGTCGACACCGAAACCGGCACCGACACCGAAACCGGCACCGACGAGCCGGCCCGGCCCGGCTGGTGGTCGCGACTCGTCGCCGGCCTGCTCCGTGCGCTCGGTCGCCGCTGACCGGGAGGCTCGGATCACCCTGCGCGGACCGGCTGCCGGTGCCGACGCGGTCGGCTCGGTAGACTGACCGGATGCCGACGCTCCGCGAACTCCAGGCCGTGATCGAAGACCTGTGGCCCGCCGCAGGAGCCGAGTCGTGGGACGCCGTCGGACTGGTCGCCGGCGACCCGGACGCCACCGTCGAGCACGTCCACCTGGCCGTCGACGCCGTCCCCGCGACCGCACGTGAAGCGGTCGAGCTCGGTGCCGGGCTCCTGCTCACGCACCACCCGCTGCTCCTGCGCGGCGTCACGACGATCGCCGAGTCGACGTACAAGGGCAGCGTCCTCGCGACCCTCGTGCGCGGTGGCAGCGCCCTGATCGCGGCCCACACCAACGCCGACGTCGTCACCACGGGGACCTCGGCCGTGCTCGCCGACCGGATCGGCCTGACCGACCAGCGACCGCTCGACGCCGGCACCGACCCCGCGACGGGCATCGGCCGCGTCGGGGTCCTCGCCGAGGGCACGACCCTCGGCGCCCTGGCACGGAAGCTCGTCGACCTGCTGCCACCGACCGCGACCGGGGTCCGGGTGTCCGGCGACTTCGACCAGCCCGTCCGCACCGTGGCACTGTGCGCCGGCGCGGGGGACTCGCTGCTCGGCCACCCCGCCGTCCTCGCTGCCGACGTGTACATCACGAGCGACCTCCGCCACCACCCGGCGTCCGAGTTCCGCGAACAGGCACTGCTCGGCGGCGGTCCCGCCCTCATCGACACTTCGCACTGGGCCACCGAGTGGCTCTGGCTCGACGTCGCGGCCGCGCAACTGCGCCAGGCCGCGGGCGTCCGGGTCACCGTGAGCGACCTCCGCACCGACCCGTGGGACTTCGCGGTCCTGCCGGCGGCCGAACCCACCACCCCCACTGAAGGAGTCTGACCATGAAGGCAGCACCCGAGGACCAGGTCATCCTCCTCGACGTCCAACGACTCGACAACGACGTCACCCGCATCGCGCACCGCATCACGTCGCTGCAGAAGGGCGACCAGCTCACCGGACTCGGCACCAAGGCCGCCGGACTGCGCAGCGAACTCGTCGCCGCGACCGGCCTGGTCGAGGACGCCGAACGCGAACTCGCCCGCCTGGAGTCCGACACCGCCACCGCGCAGGCCCGCGTCGAGCGCGACACCACGATGCTGCAGAACGTGTCGAACTCGAAGGACGCGACCGGCCTGCAGAACGAGCTCGAGTCGCTGCAGCGCCGCATCGGTGGCCTCGAGACCGCCGAGCTCGAGGTCATGGAGAACCTCGACGGGCTCCGCGCCCGGGTCGGCGACATCGAGGCGCAGCTCGCCGACGTCGAAGCCGCGCGCTCCGGCCTGGTCGCCGAACGTGACGCCGAGATCGCGCGCCTGTCGTCCGACCGCGCCTCTGCCGAGCAGGCCCGGGCCGACGTCGCCGCGAAGGTGCCGGCCGAGCTGCTCGCGCTCTACGACCGGCAGCGTGCCCGCTACGGCTTCGGTGCGTCGCTGCTGCAGGGTGGGGTGTCGACGGCGTCGGGCGTGGCGCTGAACAACTCGGACCTGCAGGACATCCGCCGGGCCGCGCCGGACGACGTGGTGCTGTGCCCGGACAGCGACGCGATCCTGGTGCGCACGGCCGAGTCCGGTCTGTAGGCGCTCGCACGCTGTCGACGGCAGGCGCGGTGCCAGCTGGCACCGCGCCTCCCGTCTGTCGCCTGGTGCGAGCTTGCACGCTCGGTGCGAGCTTGTTGCGGCGCACCGAGTGGTTAACCTCGCACGGGGTCGCGAACGTCGCACCGTGCGGGTCTGTCGGCGCAGGCGCGGGCTCGGGGTGTGGCGGTGCACGGTGCGGGGTCTCTCGCCTGGTGCGAGCTTGCACGCTCGGTGCGGCGTTGTTGCGGCGCACGGAGTGGTCAACCTCGCACGGGATCGCGAGTGCTGCACGTGGGGCGAATGGGCCGGCCGTACGCCGGGTTCTGTCCCGCCGCTTGCACGGCGGTGACGGCCATCTCTCTCGGACCGACGTTGCCGTCGGCCTCCAGCGGTCTACCCGAGGACTCGGCGAGCAGCCTCAGCGTCCTCTGTCTGACCTTGCTCCGGGCGAGGTTTACCGAGCGGATCCGGTCACCCGGACCCCTGGTGGTCTCTTACACCACCGTTTCACCCTTACCGACGTTGCCGCCGGCGGTCTGCTTTCTGTGGCACTGTCTCGCGGATTGCTCCGGGTGGGTGTTACCCACCGCCCTGCTCTGTGGAGCCCGGACGTTCCTCGGCACTCCCGGGGGAGTGACGCGACCGTCTCACCGACCCATTCGCAGGTCCGAGTCTACCGGCCCCGCGTCCCTGCCCGCCCCCACCCGCGCCCGTGTCCGTTCCCGTGCCCCGAGGTTCCGAAATCTCGGCATGTCGGCGCGCACGAGGGGGCTCCGTCGAACCTCGGCGCACCGCAGACGGCGAGTCGTGGAACCTCGGCGCCAGCGGCCGGGCGCGTCGAACCGCACCGAACACCTCCCGCGCCGCACGGTGCAGGCCAGTGCAGGTCCGACCGTCCGACCGTCCGACCGCCGGGTCAGGCGCTCCGGGCAGCCAGGGTCGCGGCGCCGATGATGCCGGCGTTGTTGCGCAGCGTCGCGGGGATGATCTCCGCCTGCAGGTCGAGCAGCGGCAGGAACTCCTCGTACTGCTTCGACACGCCGCCACCGACGACGAAGAGCTCGGGGGAGAGCAGGGCCTCGAGCGTCGAGTAGTAGGTCTGCAGGCGCTTCGCCCAGTGCTTCCACGACAGGTCGTCGCGCTCCTTGGCAGCGAAGGACGCGCGCGACTCGGCGTCGTGCCCGTCGATCTCCAGGTGTCCGAGCTCCGAGTTCACGATGAGCACGCCGTCGTTGATGAGCGCGCTGCCGATCCCGGTGCCCAGCGTCGTGACGATCACCAGGCCGTCCTTGCCCTTCGCCGCGCCGAACTGCTGCTCGGCGAACCCGGCGGCGTCGGCGTCGTTGACGAAGTGGATCGCGCGGCCGAGCTCCTTCTCGAACAGCGCTTCGGCCTCGAAGCCGATCCACTTCTTCGAGACGTTCGCGGCCGACATGGTCTTGCCGTCCCGCACGATCGCGGGGAAGCACACGCCGACGGGGACGTCGGCCGCGGGTGCGAGTTCGTCGAGGATCGAGGCGACGACGGCGGTGATGTCGTGGGGCTTCCCGCCTTCCGGGGTGGCCTTCTTGATGCGGTCCGTGGTCAGTTCACCGGACGCGACGTCGACGATCGCGCCCTTGATGCCCGTACCACCGATGTCGACGCCGACTGCGAGGGAGGTCATGAGGTTGTCGTGCCTTTCGGTTGCCTGCCGGAGTGCCCGGTCAGGAAGGGGTGTCCGGTCAGGAGACGGTGAGGAGCTCCGCGCCGCGTTCGGTGACGACGAGGGTGTGCTCGAACTGTGCGGTCCACGACTTGTCGCGCGTCGAGACCGTCCAGTCGTCGGACCAGATGTCGGCCTCGATCCCGCCGAGGGTCAACATGGGCTCGATGGTGAACACCATGCCCTGCTCGATGACGTCGTCGTACTGCGGCGCGTCGTAGTGCGGGATGATCAGGCCGGAGTGGAAGGCACGACCGACGCCGTGGCCGGTGTAGTCGCGGACGACTCCGTAGCCGAAGCGCTTCGCGTACGCCTCGATGGCGCGGCCGATGACGTTCACCTGCCGGCCGGGGGCGACGGCCTTGATGCCGCGTCGGAGCGCCTCTTCGGTCCGCGTCACCAGGTCCGACACCTCCTGCGACGCCTGCCCGACGATGAACGTGCGGTTCGTGTCGCCGTGCATCCCGTCCTTGTAGGCGGTGATGTCGATGTTGACGAGGTCGCCCTCCTGCAGGACGGTGTCGTCCGGGATGCCGTGGCAGATGACCTCGTTGAGGCTCGAGCACAGTGACTTCGGGTACCCGCGGTACCCGAGCGTCGACGGGTAGGCGCCGTGTGCGACGACGAAATCGTGGCCGATGCGGTCGAGTTCGTCGGTGGTCACGCCGGGACGGATCGCCGCGCCGACGGCGTCGATGGCCTGGGACGCGATGCGGCCGGCGGTGCGGATGCGCTCGACCTCGTCGGGGGAGTACGTGTCACCGAGGCCGTGCTCGTGCGGTTCGACCTTGCCGACGTACTCCGGGCGTTCGATGTCCTTCGGGACGGTCCGGAGCGGGGAGACGCGGCCGGCGGTCAGGTGTCCGTGTTCGTCCCGGGGCATGCCGACCACTCTAGCCGCGGCGCGACGCGCCGAGCGCAACCGCCCCACGGTGCGGCCCGACGGGGTGGGCGTGACCGTCTGGAGGCCCGGCGCCGGTCCGCCGGGCCGGCACCGGGCCTCCAGGCCGTCACCTGGGTACGGTGGGCGACATGAGCGACGAACGCATCGAGTCCCAGTGGTGGTTCAACGACAAGACCGGCCAGGTCGAGCAGGGTCCGCAGTCCCCGCAGCGCGACCGCATCGGCCCGTTCGACACGCGCGAGGAAGCGCAGCACGCGCTCGACCGGATCGCGGCGAACAACGAGAAGTGGGACGCCGACGACCAGTGACGCACCGGTGACGGCACGGTGACGGACCACTGACGCGTCGCACGGCCCCGCGCACGCCGCGGGACCACTAGCCTGGGACGAGGCCCGCCCGCGGCCACCCGATACACGGAAAGGTCGTGCATGGACAAGCAGACGGACTTCGTGCTCCGCACCATCGAGGAGCGCGGCATCAAGTTCATCCGACTCTGGTTCACGGACGTCATCGGGACGCTGAAGTCGGTGGCGATCGCCCCGGCCGAGGTCGAGGGCGCCTTCGCCGAGGGCATCGGGTTCGACGGTTCCGCGATCGAGGGCCTGTCCCGCTCGTACGAGGCCGACGTGCTCGCGCACCCGGACCCCTCGACGTTCCAGATCCTGCCGTGGCGCGGCGAGGTCGACCCGACCGCGCGGATGTTCTGCGACATCACGACGCCGGACGGCCAGCCCGCCGTCGCCGACCCGCGCAACGTGCTGAAGCGCACGCTGGCCCGGGCGAGCGAGCGTGGCTTCACGTTCTACACGCACCCCGAGATCGAGTTCTACCTGCTCAAGAGCCGCGAGTGGAAGGACGGCGGGCCGCAGCCCGTCGACCAGGCCGGCTACTTCGACAACGTCCCCGGCGGCAGCGCCCACGACTTCCGTCGCCGTTCCGTCCGGATGCTCGAGGACCTCGGCATCTCGGTGGAGTTCAGCCACCACGAGGCCGGGCCTGGCCAGAACGAGATCGACCTCCGCTACGCAGACGCACTGACGATGGCGGACAACATCATGACCTTCCGCACGGTCGTGAAAGAGGTCGCGATCGAGCAGGGCGTCTACGCGACGTTCATGCCGAAGCCGATCTCGGGTCAGCCGGGTTCGGGCATGCACACGCACGTCTCGCTCTTCGAGGGCGACCAGAACGCGTTCTACGAGGCCGGCGGCGAGTACCAGCTGTCCCGAACCGCCAAGCACTTCATCGCCGGTGTGCTCAAGCACGCACCCGAGATCACCGCGGTGACGAACCAGTTCGTGAACTCGTACAAGCGCCTCTGGGGCGGCGACGAGGCCCCGTCCTTCGTGACGTGGGGCCACAACAACCGTTCGGCGCTCGTGCGCGTGCCGCTGTACAAGCCCAACAAGGGGCAGTCCTCGCGCATCGAGTACCGCGGCATCGACTCGGCGGCGAACCCGTACCTGGCGTACTCGCTGCTGCTCGCTGCGGGGCTCAAGGGCATCGAGGAAGAGTACGAGCTGCCGGCCGAGGCGGAGCACGACGTCTGGAGCCTGACCGACGCCGAGCGTCGTGCCCTCGGGTACAGCCAGCTGCCGTCGAGCCTCGACCACGCCCTCAGCCTGATGGAGGACTCCGAGCTCGTCGCCGAGACGCTGGGCGAGCACGTGTTCAACTTCGTGCTCCTCAACAAGCGCCAGGAGTGGAAGCGCTACCGCGATCAGGTCACGCCGTTCGAGCTCGACACCAACCTCGGCGCCCTCTGAGCGAGCGCACCACATGACCGGTCGGACGACGTCGTCGCGTTCCGAGTTGGCCCGCCTGGGCTTCGCCGAGCTGTCGGAGAGCCTGGAGCGGATCGCTGACCTGGAGGCGCGGTTCGGCTCCGTCGTGCCGCTGCCGGTCAGCGGCACCCCGGCGCTCTGGGGCATCACCGCGGATCCCGACGGCGCGCTGCGGCTGCTGGAACGGCTGCTCGAGCGTGCTCCGGACGAGCTCCGCCCCGTCCTGACGGACGAGGCGGCGACGGAGCGGCTGATCCGCCTGCTCGGCGCCTCGGTCGGCCTCGGCGAGTTCCTGCACCGTCGTCCTGCCGAACTCGCACTGCTGCTCGAGCCCGTCGTCGCGCCGTGGTCGCAGGAGCGGTACACGGCGTCCCTGCTCGAGGCGATCGACGGCGCCACCGGCGAGGACGCACGGATGTGCCTGCGGGTGCGGTACCGCCGGCACCTCGCGCAGATCGCCCTGTACGACGTGCTGCACTCGTCGCCGACCGAGGCGTTCCCGGCCGTCGCTGCCGGACTGGCCGACCTGGCCGGGGCAGCGCTCGACGCCGCGGTCGACGTCGCCCGGCGCGAGGTGCCGTTCCCGGCCGCCGACGTCGCTGCGACCCCGCTCGCGGTGATCGCGATGGGCAAGGCCGGTGCACGCGAGCTCAACTACGTCAGCGACGTCGACGTCATCTTCGTCACCGAGGCCACCGACGACATCGGCACCGACCGTGCCGTCCGCATCTCGACGCGGATCGCGATCGCCGCGACCCACGCGATCACCGACCTGGCCGCCGAACCCGGTCTGTGGGAGGTCGACGCGAACCTGCGACCGGAGGGCAAGGACGGTGCCCTCGTCCGCACGCTCGACTCGCACGTCGCGTACTACGAGCGCTGGGCGAAGTCGTGGGAGTTCCAGGCGCTCCTCAAGGCCCGGCCGATCGCCGGCTCGGCCGACCTCGGCGCGCGCTACGCCGAGGCCGTCGCACCGTTCGTCTGGAGCTCGTCGGCGCGCCCCGGGTTCGTCGAGTCGGTGCAGCGGATGCGCGAGCGCGTCACCGACCACATCCCCGACGGCGAGGTCGACCGGCAGCTCAAGCTCGGTCCGGGCGGCCTGCGCGACGTCGAGTTCACCGTGCAGCTCCTGCAGCTCGTGCACGGTCGTGACGACGAGTCCGTGCGCGTCCGTTCCACCCTCGAGGCGATGGACGCCCTGACCGCGGCCGGGTACGTCGGACGCGCCGAGGCCGCCCACTTCGGTCCGGACTACGCGCTGCTCCGGGTCCTCGAGCACCGTATCCAGCTCCGCCGACTGCAGCGGACGCACCTGATGCCGACCGACGAGGAAGAACTCCGCGTCCTCGCCCGGTCGAGCGGTCTGGCCACCTCGGCCTCGGCCCTCGAGACCCGGTGGCGTGCGGTCAAGCTCGAGGTCCGCGGCCTGCACGAGCGGCTGTTCTACCGTCCGCTGCTGTCCGCCGTCGCCACGACCGAGGGTGAGATCGTGCTGACCGACGACCAGGTCGTCGACCGGCTCGGCGCGATCGGGTTCGTCGACCCGCCCGGTGCGCTGCGGCACATCCGGGCGCTCACACAGGGCACGAGCCGGCGTGCGGCGATCCAGCGCAACCTGCTGCCGGTGCTCCTGCGGTGGATGGCCGAGGGGCCGGCGCCGGACCGGGCCCTGCTGGCGTTCCGACGGCTCAGCGACACCCTGGGGGAGTCCAGCTGGTTCCTCCGGATGCTCCGCGACTCGTCCGGGGCTGCGCACTCGCTGACCACCGTGCTGTCGGAGTCGGCGTTCTTGTCCGGTCTGCTCGAGCGGTTCCCGGAGGCCGTCGCCTGGCTCGACGAGCCCGAGTCGCTCCTGCGTGCCCGCCCGATGGACTCGTTGCTCGCCGAGATGACCGCGACGACCGCGCGGCACGGCAACGACGTCGACGGTGCGGCCAGCCTGCTGCGCTCGGCGCGCCGCCGCGAGACCCTGCGCCTAGGCATGGCTGCGGTGCTCGGCCACCTCGACGTGGACGCTCTGGGTGCTGCACTCAGCGACGTGACCGAGGCGACGCTCGCCGGGGCCCTCGCGCTCGCCCGGCGGGACGCCCCCGCGGACTTCGAGTTCGGGATCATCGCGATGGGCCGCTACGGCGGGCGTGAGCTCGGCTTCGGCTCCGACGCCGACGTCCTCTACGTGTACCGCGCGCCGGACTTGGCGACCGAGGTGGCCTCCCGGACGGCACAGACCATCGTGCGCGAGCTGAACCGGCTCACCGAGGACACCGTCCACCCGCTCGACCTCGACATCGACCTGCGCCCCGAGGGGAAGAACGGCCCGGTGGCGCGCACGCTCGAGTCCTACGGCGCCTACTACGCCCGGTGGTCGCTGACGTGGGAGGCGCAGGCGCTGCTCCGTGCCCGTGGCGCCGTGGGGGATGCCCAGCTGCTCCGGGACTTCGAGCACCTGGCCGACCGGACGCGCTACCCGGAGCGGATCGACGAGAACGAGGTGCGCGAGGTCCGACGCATCAAGGCCCGTGTCGAGTCCGAGCGACTGCCACGTGGGGCCGATCCGGCTCGCCACCTGAAGCTCGGGCGCGGATCGCTCAGCGACGTCGAGTGGTTCGTCCAGCTCCTGCAGCTGCAGCACGCCCTCGAGTTCCCCGCGCTCCGCACGACCTCGACGCTCGAGGCACTCGACGGTGCCGTAGCTGCCGGGTTCGTCAGTGCCGACGACGGCGAGCGGCTCGGGGCTGCCTGGCGCTTCGCCTCGCGGACGCGCAGTGCGCTGGTGCTCTGGTCGGGGAAGACCACCGACGTCCTGCCCGTCGACCGAGTCCAGCTCGAGGGCGTCGCGCGGCTGATGGAGTACCCGCCCGGCTCGGCGAGCGAGCTCGAAGAGGACTACCTCGGCGTCACCCGACGTGCACGGCAGGTCTTCGAGCGCGAGTTCTACGGCGCCTGACGCGGCACCGACACGCCCGGGCGTGCTCCCCGGACGCGAAGATGACGAGTCGTCGCAGGTTAATTCCCCGTGTCGCGCACCGTCCCCCGTTCGTTTCGGACTGTACCCCGATCCGGACAGACGGGTCCGTCGTTACTTCGCCGTGACCACCACGCCCCGGGCCGCCGGCAGACGTGCCAGAGGTCCGCGCCGACTCGCCCGGTGACCCTGTCGTGAACAGGGGTTTCCCGGTGCGGTGATCCGCGCCTCCCGGCAGTGTTCGCCGCCCACCAAGGTGAGTGACAGGGTGAACGCGGTCCGCAGGAGTGCTGTCAGCACGAGGGGGGACCACCGGTCCCGGTGGAGATGGGGACAAGTGTGTACCCCGTAACGCGCTCGAAACGCCCCCGGACGGGGGTCGCGTTGCGCGGGGGTTCAGGTTTCTGCGTCAATGGGGTCACCCGAACCGACCCTGATTCCCCAACGTCGCGGAATCTCCACCTCGAACGTTGAAGCAGGGATCAGTGTTCACCTTCATTCTGCAGATCAGGCAGATGGTCGAAGGCCACCCCGAGTTCTACCTGTTCGCCGTGTACTCCGCGGTGATCTGGTTGCTCTGGTTGGTCAAGGTCGTCATCTCCGCCCGCTACCGCCCGTTCACCGGCACCTTCGTCGGTACCACCAGCGTCGTCGTCCCCGTCGTGGACGAACCGCTCGACCTGTTCCGCGACGTCATCGGTCGCATGGTCGAGCAGCGACCCGGCGAGATCATCGTCGTCATCAACGGCGCCCGCAACGAGGCGCTCGAAGCCGTCTGCGACGAGTTCGCCCCGCTCGTCCGCTGGACCCACACGCCCATCCCGGGCAAGCGCAACGCCGTCAAGGTCGGCACCGAGATGTCCAACGGCGACATCACGGTGCTCGTCGACTCGGACACCGTCTGGACCCCCGGCGCGCTCGAGGAACTCCTCAAGCCGTTCGCCGACGAGTCTGTCGGCGGTGTCACGACCCGGCAGCGCATCCTCGAACCCGAGCGCAGCTGGATCACCCGCTGGGCCGACTGGCTCGAGAACTCGCGAGCGCTCTACTCGATGCCCGCGCAGAGCGTCCTCGGGCAGATCGGCTGCCTGCCCGGGCGCACGATCGCCTTCCGGCGGAGCATCCTGATGCGCGTCATGGACAAGTTCATGCACGAGAAGTTCATGGGTGTGTTCCTCGAGGTCTCCGACGACCGCACGCTCACGAACCTCACGCTCAAGGAGGGGTACCGGACCGTCTACCAGTACACCTCGCTGGTCTACACGGACGCTCCGCTGCAGGTGAAGAAGCTGTTCAAGCAGCAGCTCCGCTGGGCCCGTGGCTCGCAGTACAACACGCTGCGCATGCTGCCGTGGATGCTCGGCCACGCCCCGGTGCTCGCGGCGTTCTTCATCACCGACATCATCCTGCCGTTCATGCTCTTCGGCGTGATCGCCGGCTGGATCTACCGTGCCTTCACCGGGCAGGGCGAGAACCTGTACCAGGGCATCCTGTCGCAGTACGGCTTCTCGACGGGCTTCGTCTACGTCGCCGCCCTGATGGTCGTCTCGTCGGTGCTCAGCATGGCCATCCGGCAGATGCGCCACCTGGCCGAGAAGCCGAGTGACTTCTTCCGCCTGCCGATGTTCATCATCGTGTCGACGTTCTTCCTCATGCCGATCCGGCTCATCGGCTTCTTCCGCCTGGCGCACGCGTCCGGCTGGGGGACCCGCGCCGGCGCTTATGCCGGCGGTCCGATGCAGGAGGACCCGTCCGACGCCGCGCAGCCGTCGTTCTTCGGCACCCAGACCCCGGTCAGCCCGATCGACGCCGCGGACCGTGCCCGGGCCGTCGACGGACGCGTGCCGCTCGGGAGTGACCAGGTGGCCGTGGACCGCGCGTTCGACGAGCTCTTCGGGGCCGACGCCACCACCAACTCCACCACGACCGTGCTCGCGACCCGGCGCGAGGCCGCTGCCGCAGCAGCAGTGCAGCCCACAGCCCCACGGACCGCCCCCGTGAAGGCCCGCCGGTACAACCCGTACGCCGCGATCCCGTACTGCATCGGCATCGCGATCTTCGTCCTGGAGGCCTTCCTCATTGTCTGACATCATCCGCTCCTCCAGTACCTGGTGGGCGCAGTCGAGCAAGCACGCCCGCTGGACGGCCGTCGGCACGACCGCCATCGTCCTCGCCCTCGCCCTCATCACCTGGTCGGTCTGGGTCTCCCCGGCCGGCCCCGTCTCCACCGCCGTGCACCAGGCCCTCGGGGTCACCGCCCCGAAGGCCAAGAAGGTGTCCGCCGCCGAACTGCAGACGCAGCTCGACGCTGCCCAGGACCGCATCTGGGCGCTCGAGGGCAAGCTCGACTCCCGCACCGCCCAGGCCGGCTCGCGTGGCGACCAGATCACGGAGCTCAAGGCGCAGGTCGCGTCGCTCCAGTCCCAGCTCGGTTCCGCGAAGGGCTCGGGAGGCTCGTCCTCCGTGAACGCGTCGGGTTCCGGTGCGAACGGGGCCGGCACCTCGGGCTCCGGATCGGGTTCCGGGTCCGGCGGGTCCGGCGGGTCCGGCGGGTCCGCTGTCTCCGACAACGGGTCGGGTTCCGGCTCCGGTTCCGGCGGCACCTCGGCCGGTGGGTCGGGTTCCGGTGGCTCCGGCGGCTCGGGTGGTGGTTCCGGTGGGGTCACCAACCCGAACCCCGGCCCGTCGACCGACCCGGGTACCACGCCCGTCGCGGTCCCGACCAAGGCGGACATCCTCGCGCAGCAGTCCCGCTGGTACGGCCTGTACACGGCGCAGTCCCCGTTCAACTGGTCCGAGTACGACCAGGTCTCACAAGAGGTGGGGAAGGCGACGAACATGGTCGGCTTCTTCCAGGGCTTCGACCAGGACTTCAACCAGAACGCGGTCCAGCGCTCGTGGGCGAACGGTCGTCTGCCGATGATGACGTGGGAGTCGGTGCCCGCGAAGACGGGCAACGACGAGCCGTACGTCGAGGGCTACACCAACGAGGACGTCATCTCCGGCAAGTTCGACGCCTACCTGACGCAGTACGCCAAGTCCCTGGCGGCGAACGGCCAGCCGCTCGTCATCCGGTTCGACCACGAGATGAACGGCCAGTGGTACAACTGGTCCGAATCGGCGAAGCAGCAGAACGCCGCCGGCTCGTACACCGCGATGTGGCAGCACGTCTGGAACGTCTTCCAGGCCAACGGTGCGAACCAGTACGCCATCTGGGACTGGTCGCCGTCGCGCATCGACAAGCTCGGCAACGCGAAGTACCAGACGCTCGAGTACATGCAGAACTACTACCCGGGCGCCGAGTACGTCGACTGGGTCGGCATGAGCGGCTACTACCGTGACGCCACCGAGCAGCCGACCTTCGAGAACACCTTCGGTGCGACGCTCGCCCAGATCCGGCAGGTCGCGCCGGGCAAGGGCATCGTGCTCAACGAGATCGGGGCCACCGAGACCGGGGGCAGCGTCTCGAACCCCCAGAAGACCCAGTGGATCAACTCGCTCTTCGACGCCCTGGCCGACCCCGCCAACTCGGACATCATCGGCTTCGCGTACTTCAGCGAGACCGCGACCACGATCGTCGACGGCACACGCACCACGAACGACTGGCGACTCAACTCGCGAGCCGACTCCCTGGCGGCCTTCGCCGAGGGCATCAAGCGCAACGACATCGACTACGACCTGCAGGAGGTCACGCCATGACCGCGTCCAAGAAGTCGCCCGACCAGGCCGACACCCGTCCCGCACCCGTCATCAGCGTCATCGGCACCGGCTACCTCGGTGCCACCCACGCGGCCGCCATGGCCGAGATGGGCTTCGAGACCATCGGCGTGGACGTCGACCCGGCGAAGCTCGCCGCGTTGTCCGCCGGCGAGGTCCCGTTCTTCGAACCCGGCCTGCCCGAGCTCATCACGAAGCACGTCGCGAGCGGCAAGCTCCGGTTCACGGCGGACATCGCCTCGGCCGTCGCCGCCGCGGACGTCCACTTCGTCTGCGTCGGCACCCCGCAGAAGGCGGGCTCGCACGCCGCCAACCTGGCGTACGTCGAGAGCGCCACCCGCGGCGTCGCCGAGAACCTCACCCACCCGGGACTCATCGTCGGCAAGTCGACGGTCCCGGTCGGCACCGCGGCGCGACTGCGCGGCATCGTCCGCGAGTTCACCCCCTCGGGGATCGACGCCGAGCTCATCTGGAACCCGGAGTTCCTCCGCGAGGGCAAGGCCGTCGAGGACACCCTGCACCCGGACCGGCTGGTCTGGGGCGGCGCGTCCGAAGCTGCCGACGACGTCATCCGCGAGGTCTACGCCGCGCCGATCGGCGAGGGCACACCGGTCATCACCACGGACCTCGCCACCGCGGAGCTCGTCAAGGTGAGCGCCAACGCGTTCCTCGCCACGAAGATCTCGTTCATCAACGCGATCTCCGAGATGTGCGCGATCACCGGCGCCGACGTGTCGACGCTCGCCGACGCCCTCGGGCACGACGCCCGCATCGGCCGGAAGTTCCTGAACGCCGGCCTCGGGTTCGGCGGCGGGTGCCTGCCGAAGGACATCCGAGCGCTCATGTACCGCGCCAACGAGATCGGCGCGGGCCAGGTCGTCGGCCTCATGCAGCAGGTCGACGAGATCAACATGGGCCAGCGGCAGCGGGTCATCGACATGGCGATCTACTCGGCCGGGGGATCGGTGCTGAACCGTCGCGTGGCCGTGATCGGCGCCGCGTTCAAGCCCCTGACCGACGACGTGCGGGACTCCCCGGCGCTCAACGTGGCCGCTGCACTCCACCTGCGCGGCGCCCAGGTCACCCTCTGGGACCCCGAGGCGATGGAGCCGGCGAAGCGCTCGTTCCCGACGCTGAGCTACGCCGCGTCGATGGCGGACGCGATCGAGGGCGCCGACGTCGTCCTGGTGCTCACCGAGTGGGACGAGATCATCACCGCCGACCCGGTCGTCCTCGGTGACCTCGTCGGTCGCCGCGTCGTGATCGACGCGCGCAACTGCCTCCCGGTCCACGACTGGGTCAAAGCGGGGTGGACCGTCCGTTCCCTGGGGCGGCCCACGCCGGTCACGGGTGCACCCGTGAGCGTCGCAGCGGGGACGAACGACTCGTTGGCCACGGCTCGCTAGTCACCGTTCGCGAAGCGGGGTCCGTGCCGGGCGGCACGGGCCCCGTTCCCGTGTGTGCGGTGCCGGGTCGGATCGAGCACAGGTGGTCGAAACGGGCGTACCTGGTCGGAACTTTCGACCAGGTACGCCCGATTCGGCTTCCCAGTCCGGGTGCGATGGGAAGGAACGTGCGTCGCGACCAGCCGGGAGGCCCGGTGCCGGCCCGCCGGACCGGCACCGGGCCTCCAGGCGGTAGCGTCCGCCCCCCGCCAAAGCGACACAATCCTGCGGATGGTTTGCGGCACACTGTCGCTGTCGCGACACACACACGAAGGCCCCGCACCTGACGGTGCGGGGCCTTCGTGTCTCAGCGAGGATCAGACGCCGAAGTACAGCTCGTACTCGAACGGGTGCGGGCGCTGTGCCAGCGGGAGGATCTCGTTCTCACGCTTGTAGTCGATCCAGGTCTGGATGAGGTCCTCGGTGAAGACGTTGCCCTTCGTGAGGAACTCGTGGTCCGCCTCGAGGAAGTCGAGCGCCTCGTCGAGGGAGCCGGGGACCTGCGGGATGCCCTTTGCTTCCTCGGGCGGGAGCTCGTAGAGGTCCTTGTCGACGGGCTCGTGCGGCTCGATGCGGTTCTGGATGCCGTCGAGGCCCGCCATCAGCTGCGCGGCGAAGGCGAGGTACGGGTTGCCCGAGGCGTCCGGCGCGCGGAACTCGATGCGCTTGGCCTTCGGGTTGGTGCCCGTGATCGGGATGCGGATCGCAGCCGAACGGTTACCGGCCGAGTAGACCAGGTTGACCGGAGCCTCGAAGCCCTTGACCAGGCGGTGGTACGAGTTGATCGACGGGTTGGTGAAGGCGAGCAGCGCCGGAGCGTGCTTCAGCAGACCGCCGATGTACCAACGGGCCAGGTCGGACAGGCCGCCGTAGCCGTTCTCGTCGTAGAAGAGCGGCTTGCCGTCCGACCAGAGCGACTGGTGGGTGTGCATGCCCGAGCCGTTGTCGCCGAAGAGCGGCTTCGGCATGAACGTGGCGACCTTGCCCCACTGGTCCGCCGTGTTCTTGACGATGTACTTGAACTTCAGGATGTCGTCCGCGGCGTGGACCATCGTGTCGAACTTGTAGTTGATCTCCTGCTGGCCGCCGGTGCCCACCTCGTGGTGCGAGCGCTCGAGCTCGAAGCCCGCGTCGATCAGCTTGAGGGTGATGTCGTCGCGCAGGTCGGCGGTCTTGTCGACCGGCGACACGGGGAAGTAGCCGCCCTTGTACGGGGTCTTGTTGGCGAGGTTGCCGCCCTCTTCGTCACGACCGGTGTTCCAGGCGCCCTCTTCGGAGTCGACCGCGTAGAACGACTCGTTCTGGGTGACGGAGTAGCGGACGTCGTCGAAGATGTAGAACTCGGCCTCGGGGGCGAAGAACGCGGTGTCCGCGATGCCCGTCGACGCGAGGTACTTCTCGGCCTTCTTCGCCACCTGGCGCGGGTCGCGGCCGTAGATCTCGCCGTTCCGCGGGTTGTAGATGTCGAAGATCATGATGAGCGTGCGCTCGGCGCGGAACTGGTCCACGTAGGCGGTGGTCACATCGGGGATCAGCTGCATGTCGGACTCGTGGATCGACGCGAACCCGCGGATCGAGGAGCCGTCGAAGAGCTGGCCGACCGAGAAGAAGTCCTCGTCGACGGTCGAGGCAGGGATGTTGAAGTGCTGCTGCACACCCGGCAGGTCCGTGAATCGGATGTCGAGGAACTTGACGTCGGTGTCCTTGATGAAGGCCAGGACCTCGGAGGAATCGCTGAACATGGGGGCCGATCTCCAATGGGTTGGGTGATGTCGGAGGTACCGATCAAGGCACCTCCGACGAGGCTATTGACACGGGGTTTCCCGGACGTGACTGAATTGTTTCGGGCGTGTTACGGGCGGCAGGTCGCCTACGCTTGGGGGCATGGCCCGCAGCTCCTCCAGTCCGTCCGCGCCCTCCGAGCACCCCGACGGCTGGCCGGGCAAGGACCTCGGTCTGCCGGAGGAAGGACCCCGCAGCGTCGGGCGGATCGGACGGCGGATCGTCGCCCTGCTCATCGACGGTGCCCTCGCCGACCTCATCGCCTACGTGACCGGGGTCTGGTCGCCGGTGAACGGTTCCGGGGACATCGCGCACTCGTGGGTGCAGTTGGCGATCTTCGCCGCGCTCCAGGTGCTCTTCATCTGCCTGTTGTCCGGCTCGTTCGGGCACATCTGCGTCGGGCTGCGCGTCGTGCCGATGCGCGGGGGCTACGTGGGGGTGTGGCGTCCGGTCGTCCGGACCGTCCTGCTCTGCCTGGTGGTGCCGGCGCTCATCATCGACCGGGACAGCCGCGGTGCCCACGACCGCATCGCCGGCACGGTGCTCGTCCGCCGCTGACCGGCGCCCCGCGCCACCGGTCGCACGCACGGTGCGAGGTTGATCACTCCGTGCGTCGTTCCGTCCTCGCACCGAGTGAACAACCTCGCACCACCTGCCGCCACCAGCGACCGCAACGCACGCACGCAGAACGCCCCCGACCTGGCACGGTCGGGGGCGTTCTGCGTGGTGGTTCGTGGACGGGTCAGCGCGGACGTCCGGCACGGGCACGCATCGGGTCCATGCCCTTCGGGATCGCCGCGGCGGGGCTCTGCGTGAGCGAGTCGAGGCGGTTCGCGACGGCCAGGACCTCGTTGCGGTTGAGTGACTTCTTGAACTTGTTCATGGCACGGGGGAGCTTGTGCAGCGTGAGGGTGTCGTCGCCGTCACCGACGCTGACCACGTGGACCGCGACGTTCGGGACGATGCGCTGCACCTTGCGACGCTCTTCGTCGACCTGACGCTTCAGGTTGCCGCGCTGGCCCTCGGTGATGAGGACGACGCCGGGACGCCCCACCGCGCGGTAGACCGCGGACTGCGAGCGACCGTGCACGGCGACGGGCATCTCGCTGGAGCGCCACTGCCGACGCAGCGAGTTGGAGAGCACCGCACCGACGGCGCCGGGCTGGCCCTCGATCTGCGAGTACGCCGCCCGCTCGGCCAGCCGGCCGAGGACGATGAGGAAGAGCAGCACGCCCATCAGGACACCGGCGACGATCCACAGGATCATCGCGAGCCAGTTCTGGCCCGGGAGCACCAGCGCCAGCACGATGCCGAGGACGACGGGGCCGACGAATGCGAGGGCGAACCACCAGACGGACGACGGGTCGGCCCGTCGGGTCATCTGGAAGACCTGGAACATCTGCTTGAGACGCCCCGGCTCCTTCGCCTTCGTGTCTGTGGAAGTGCTGCGTGCCATGCTGACAGGATACGGCCTCCGCGGTCCGGGGGAGACCGCAGTCGGTCCGGCTGTGCGCGAACACGCGTTGTCCACAGACCGGGCAGGACGGACAGGAGGCCCGGCTCGCCTCCGCCACGCTCGTCACCATGGACCCGAGCACCGACCAGAGCGTCGACGACGCCCGCAGCGACCGTTGGGTCGCGCCGGCCGACGACGCTGCCGTGGCGGCCTGGATCGCGGACCGGTGCGCCACCGGACACCGGCACCTGGTGCCCGTCGAGGCGGTGGGCCGGACCGGGGCCGGCGGGCTCGTGACCCTGCTCGACCGCCCACGCGGCACGCCGCTCCCGGTGGCGCTGGACCGTCTCGGCACCCCGACGACCGGGGTCGCGGTGACCCTCTGCGTGCCGCTGCTCGAGCTCCTCGTCGCGGCCGTGGACGGCGCGGTGCGGCTCGGCGTCGCCGGGATCGACGACGTCCTGGTGGACGACGCGGGCGCCGTGGTGCTGTGCGATCGCCCGGCTGGAGCCGTCCGCGACGGCACGGAGCTGCCCGGTGACGATGCTGCACGGGTCCTCGTACTCGCTGCCCGGGTCGTCTGGGACCGTGTCGACCCGCGCGATCCGAGTCGCGACGAGGTGGACGCTGCGCTCCTCGCGGCGCTCGACGGCGACCGCAGCACCGTGTGCGCGGCGCTCGACACGGTCCGGGGTGCGGCGCCTCCGCGGCCGTTCCGATGGGCCCCACCGCCAGCCGACCTGGTGTTCGTCGAGGCGGACCCGCCGCTCGACACGACGGGCCCGGCGGCTCGACTGCGCGAGGTCGTCGAGCGCGGCATCCCGCTCGGTGCTGGTCGGCGGTTGCCGCTCCGCCGCGCCGTGGTCGGTGTCGTCGTCGCGATCGGTACGGTCGTCGCCGCGGTGTCCGTGCTCGGTGCCGGAACGGACACCGGGACCGGTGCGGGTGGTGGTGGCTGACGCGCCCGGACACCCCCGGACGCCCCGGACGCCGACGAACCGGAGCGGGAACGGGAACGGCCCCGGCTCCCCACGAGGGGGAACGGGGGCCGTCGGCCGTGGTGCTGGGGTCAGTACCCGAGGTTGGGCGCGAAGTTGCCCGCTTCCAGGCGGTTCTTGACCGCGACCAGGTAGCGCGAGGCGTCCGCACCGTCGATGATCCGGTGGTCGTACGACAGCGCGAGGTACACGAACGAACGGATCGCGATCGCTTCCTGGCCGTCGACCTTCACGACCGCGGGACGCTTCGTGACGATGCCGGTCCCGAGGATCGCCGACTGCGGCAGGAACACCACGGGGGTGTCGAACAGCGCGCCACGCGAACCGGTGTTCGTCAGCGTGAACGTACCGCCGGCGAGCTCGTCGGGCTTGAGCTGGTTGTTCCGGGTACGCTCCGCCAGGTCCGCGATGGACTTCGAGAACTGCGCCAGGTCGAGCGAGGCTGCGTCCTTGATGACCGGGGTCAGCAGGCCGCGCTCGGTGTCCACCGCGATGGAGACGTTCTCGGACTCCGGGTAGACGATCTCGTCGCCCTCCACGGTCGAGTTGATCTTCGGGTGGGCCTTGAGCGCCTCGGACGCCGCCAGGGCGAAGAACGGCATGAACGAGAGCTTCGAACCGGTCTTCTCGAGGAACTCCGCCTTGTGGGCGTCGCGGAACTGCGCCACCTTCGTGACGTCCACCTCGACGACGCTCGTCAGCTGTGCGGTCGAGGTCATCGACTGCACGGCGCGCTCGGCCACGACCTTGCGCAGGCGGGTCATCTTCTCGCGGGTGCCGCGCAGCGGCGAGACCTCGGCGACGAACGGACCGGACGCGGCGGCGGGTGCAGCTGCACCACCGGCGGCCGGGGCCTTCGCGACGGCCGCGAGCACGTCCTCCTTGCGGATGCGCCCGCCGACACCGGAACCGGTGACGGTGGACAGGTCGACGCCCTGCTCGTTCGCCAGCTTGCGGACGAGCGGCGTGACGTAGCCGGAGGCTGCGCCGTCCTGCGTCGGGTTCGGCACCGCGGCGGCGGTGGTCGCGCTCGGCGCGGCCGGTGCGGGTGCAGCAGCTGCCGGCGCCGGGACGGCGGCCGGCGGTGCGGCGGCGGGCGGCGGGACCGGAGCGGCCTGCGGGACCGGAGCGGCCGCGGGCGGTGCGGACGGGGCCTGCGGGGCCGCGGGCTGCGTCTGTCCGGCGGGGGCCGGCTCGGGCTCGGTGGGCTCCGGGGCGGGGGTCTCGGACTCCTGCTCGGTGCTCGGCTCGGCCTCGGGGGCCTCTGCCTCGGCAGCGGCTTCGTTCGAGGACTCGTCGGACGAACCGGAGTCGGAGGAACCGGAGTCGGACGAGCCGTCGCCGATCTTCACCAGCGCGGTGCCGACCTCGACGGTCTCGTCCTCCTGCACGAGGATCTCCTCGATGACGCCGGCGACGGGCGACGGGATCTCGGTGTCGACCTTGTCGGTCGAGACCTCGAGCAGCGGCTCGTCGACCTCGACCCGGTCACCGACGTTCTTCAGCCATCGGGTCACCGTGCCCTCGGTGACGCTCTCGCCGAGCGCCGGGAGGCTGACGGATTCGCTCATCGGGTGGACTCCTCTTCGCGGGGGGTTGCAGTTGTTGTGGATGTCATTGTCACAGGGCGCGGACTCGTGCGGGTCACAGCGCGTGCAGCGGCTTGCCCGCGAGGTGCATGAACGCCTCGCCCAGGGCCTCGTTCTGCGTCGGGTGCGCGTGCACGAGCGGAGCGATGTCCTCCGGGTACGCCTCCCAGTTCACGGCGAGCTGGGCTTCACCGATGAGCTCGCCGACGCGGGCGCCGATCATGCTCACGCCGACGACGGGGCCGTCGACGACGCGGACGACCTTGACCGAACCGGACGTACCGATGATGTGGCTCTTGCCGTTGCCGGCCAGGTTGTACTCGTACGAGTCCACCTTGTCGGCGCCGTACTCGGCCTCGGCCTTGGCCTGCGACAGGCCGACGGAGGCGACCTCGGGGTCGGAGTACGTGATCTTCGGGATGTTCTTGTCCTCGATGATCACCGGGTTCAGGCCGGCGATCTCCTCGGCGACGAAGATGCCCTGCTGGAAGCCGCGGTGTGCGAGCTGCAGGCCGGGGACGATGTCGCCGACCGCGTAGACGTTCGGCAGGTTGGTGGCGAGGCGCTCGTTCGTGGTGACGAAGCCGCGGTCCATGGCGACGCCGACCTCGTCGAAGCCGACGTTCTGCGTGACCGGGCCACGACCGACCGCGACCAGCAGGACGTCGCCGTCGAAGGTCTTGCCGTCCTCGAGCGTCACGACGACGCCGTTCTCGTGCTGCTCGACGCCCTGGAACCGGACACCGAGCGAGAACTCGATGCCGCGCTTGCGGAAGGCACGCTCGAGCTGCTTCGACATCGACTCGTCTTCAGCGGGGACGAGGTGGGGGAGCGCCTCGACGATCGTGACCTCGGCGCCGAAGGACTTCCAGACGCTGGCGAACTCGACGCCGATGACGCCGCCGCCCAGGATGACGACCTTGTTCGGCACGTAGTCCATGCGCAGTGCGGTCTCGGAGGTGATGACGCGGCCGCCGATCTCGAGCCCGGGCAGGGACTTCGAGTAGGAGCCGGTCGCGAGCACGACGTTCTTGCCGACGATGTTCTGGTCGCCGACCTGCACGGTGTTCTGCGAGGTGAGTCGACCCCAGCCCTCGACGACGGTGATGCCGCGGGCCTTGATGAGGCCCTGCAGGCCCTTGTACTTCGAGGTGATGACGCCCTGCTGGTACTCGATGACCTTCGGGACCTCGACACCGGCGAACTCCGCGATCACGCCGTACTTCTCGGCGTCGCGCGTCGCGTCGGCGACCTCGGCCGCGTGCAGCAGCGCCTTGGTGGGGATGCAGCCACGGTGCAGGCACGTCCCTCCGAGCTTGTCGCCCTCGATGAGCGCGACGCTCATGCCGAGTTCGGCGGCCCGGAGCGCAGCGGCGTAGCCACCGCTCCCGCCACCGAGGACCACGACGTCGTAAGTCTGTTCCGTCACCTGGTGCAACTCCCTCGTGCGTGTCGGGCCGATCGGGCCCTACGTGGACACCGCGGGGGCGGCGTCCGACGGTCGGACCGCGTGGTTCCGGTCCCGTCCCGTGCAGTACCGGTGGGAGGCGCGTCGATGCCCCGTCCCACCGGTACCAAACCTACTACTCGGACTGGAGGTCTTCTGCGAGCGCGATGAGCGTGCGGACCATCACACCCGTCGCGCCCTTGCCGAGCCACCCGTAGCCGCCGCCCTTGTGCTCGGACGGACCGGCGATGTCGAGGTGCGCCCACGGGATGTCCTCGCCGACGAAGCGCTCCAGGAACTTGCCCGCGAGCAGCATGCCGCCGGCCGGGTTGCCGACCGTGGCGTTGACCATGTCGGCGACGTCGCTGGCGAGCCGGGCGTCGAGTTCCTCGGGCAGGGGCATCGGCCAGATCGGCTCCGACACACCCTCGGCCACGGCACGGAGCTTCGCGACGAGGTCGTCGCTGCCCATCAGGCCGGTTGTGCGGTCGCCGAGCGCGACGACCTGCGCGCCGGTCAGGGTGGCCACGTCGACGATGGCGTCGGGCGTCTCGAGCGAAGCAGCGGCCATGCCGTCGCCGAGCACCAGGCGGCCCTCGGCGTCGGTGTTCGTGACCTCGACGGTCTTGCCGTTCTTGAGGGTGAGGACGTCACCCGGGCGGGTCGCCGTGCCCGACGGCATGTTCTCGGCGAGTGCGAGCCAGGCGGTGACGCGCACGTCGAGGCCCAGGCGTGCGGCGGCGACGGTCGCGGCGAGCACCGTGGCGGCGCCGGTCATGTCGGTCTTCATGCCGAGCATCGACGCCGCCGGCTTGAGCGAGAGCCCGCCCGAGTCGAACGTGATGCCCTTGCCGACGAGGGCGAGGTGCTTCGTGGCGGACTCCGGTGCGTAGCGGACGACGACCAGGCGCGGGGGACGCGCCGAACCACGGCCGACGCCGAGGATGCCGCCGAAGCCCTGCTCCTCGAGTGCCTGCTCGTCGAGGACCTCGACGGTGAGCGGGAGGTCCGAGGCGAGCCCGGTCGCCACGTCGGCGACGTCCTGTGGTCCCAGGTCGCCGGCGGCGGTGTTCACGAGGTCGCGGACCAGCGACGCGGCGTCGGCCACGATCGCCGGACGGACCGCGGCGTCCGTCGCGGCGGACGGCGCGAGGACCGTCACGCGCTGGTCGCCGCGCGTCGGCCCGGTCGTGCCGGCACCCTTGTGCCGCGTGAAGGCGTAGGCACCGAGCGCCGCGCCTTCGAGCGCTGCCTCGACGAGTGCGTCGGTGTCGGTCGGCAGCGCGAGGGCGATCGACGCGGCGTGCGGCAGCTGGCGGACGGCGCTGCCGGCGGCCGAGCGGTACGCGGCCGCGTCGGTCCCGGTGCCGAGCCCGATGAGCGCGATGCTCGCGGCGTCGACGCCGACGGCCGGGATGCGCACGAGCTGGTCCTTGGCGCCCGTCGCGCCGATCGCCGCGAGGTCGAGGTCGTCGAGCGCGGAGAACGGTGTCGTGGCCGGCTGGGCGATCGTCGCGGGGGCACCGTCGGCACCGGGCCGGACGCCGACCACGAGGACGTCGGCGGAGATCGAGGAGGGGGCGGAGGAGTCGGTGGAGAGCGTCGGTCGGACCATGCTCCAACCCTATCCACGCACTGTTCGCTGTCGGCGTGGTCGTCCCGCGCGGGGGCGTCGGTGGCCCCGCCTAGCATGGGGACGGTGAACCACCCCGAGGAGCTCTACACGTTCGACGAGGCCGCCCCGACCGTCCCGGCCGGGCTGCACCTGGTCGCCGGGCTCACCGGCTTCGCGGACGCCGGTTCGGCCGTTGCCCAGGTCACGACGTCGGTGCTCGAGGACCTCGACACCCAGCTCGTCGCCGAGTTCGACCCCGACGTGCTGCTCGACTGGCGTGCACGCCGGCCCGTCATCACCTTCGAGCACGACCACATCGCCGCCGTCGAGCCGCCCCGGCTGGCGCTGCACCTCGTGCGTGACGAGATCGGCCAGCCGTTCCTGTTCCTGTCCGGGTACGAGCCGGACTTCCAGTGGAACCGGTTCGTGGACGCCGTCACCGGGCTCGCCGCCCAGCTCCAGGTCGCGGACACCACCTGGGTGCAGTCGATCCCGATGCCGGTCCCGCACACCCGCCCGATCAGCCTGACCGTCTCCGGCACCCGCGCCGACCTCGTCGAGCAGATGAGCGTCTGGAAGCCCGAGACCCAGGCGCCGGCGAACGTCCTGCACCTCGTCGAGCACCGGCTCGCGACCTCCGGTGCGCAGGTCACCGGGCTCGTCCTGCTCGTCCCGCACTACCTGTCGGACACCGAGTTCCCGGACGCGGCCGTCGCGGCCCTGTCCGGCATCGCCGCGGCCACCGGCCTCATCTTCCCGACGGACGCCCTGCGCGAGGCGGGTCGCGAGTTCCTCACCCGGGTCGAGGAGCAGGTCGCCGGCAACGCCGAGCTGCAGCGACTCGTCGGTGTGCTCGAGGAACGCCACGACACGTACATGGAGGGCAACCCGGTCGCGTCGCCGCTCACGGACGTCGACGGCGAGGTGCCGACCGCGGACGCGATCGCGGCCGAGCTCGAGCGCTTCCTGGCGGATCGTCGCACCCAGGGTGACGGCGGCGAGTAGCCGGGTCGGGCCCTGGACGGTCCGGAACGGCGGCCTGGAGGCCCGGGGCGGGCCCGCACCGTCCCTCCCGTCGGTCGTCCGGTCGCGACCAGGCCGTCACCTGCGTCGGCGACACACGTCGCGTATCCGGCTCCGCCGGATCGGTAGCCTGTCGGGGTGAACTCCCGTCGCGCCTACCTGATCTGGGGCATCGCGGTGCTCGCCTACGTCCTGGCGGTCGTGCAGCGGTCCTCGCTCGGGGTGTCCGGGGTGGACGCGCAGGACCGGTTCGCCGTCTCGGCGGCGGTGTTGTCCACGCTCGCGGTCGTGCAGATCGCCGTGTACGCCGGACTCCAGATCCCGGTGGGCGTCGCGCTCGACCGGGTGGGGCCGCGCAAGCTCGTCCTGCTCGGCGCCGCGCTGCTCGTGGTCGGCCAGGCCGTCGTGGCCTTCTCGCCGACGATCGGCCCGGCGATCGCGGGCCGGGTGCTCGTGGGCGCCGGCGACGCGATGACGTTCATCTCGGTGATCCGCCTGGTGCCGATGTGGTTCAGCGGCCGGATCCTGCCGCAGATCTCGCAGTGGACGGGCAACCTCGGGCAGATCGGCCAGATCCTGTCGGCGTTCCCGTTCGCCGTGCTCCTGCACGCCGCGGGGTGGACGCCCGCGTTCGGGGTCGCCGCCGCCGCGAGTGCCGTCGGGCTCGTCCTGGCGTTCGTCTTCGTCCGCAACGGCCCCGTGGTCGTGCGGACCGGGACGATCCCGCTGCCGCACTCGTGGGGCGCCGCGTTCCGGACGTTCGGGCACGCGTTGCGTCGGCCGGGCACGCAGCTCGGGTTCTGGTCCCACTACGTGACGCAGTCGTCCGGCACGGTGTTCTCGCTGCTGTGGGGCGTCCCGATGCTCCGCGGGCTCGGGTACGGCCCCGCCGAGGCCGCCGGCTTCCTGACGATCATCGTCGCCGTGGGCTTCGTGGCCGGGCCGGTGCTCGGGCTGCTGTGCGCGCGGTTCCCGATGCGCCGCTCGAACCTCGTGCTCGGCGTGGTCGTGCTGCTCGCCGTGGTGTGGACCGCGATCCTGCTCTGGCCCGGCCACCCGCCGACCTGGCTGCTCGTGCTCCTCGTCGTGGCGATGGGCATCGGCGGCCCCGGTTCGCTGATCGGGTTCGACTTCGCCCGGACGTTCAACCCCGTGGGTTCCCTCGGGTCCGCGAACGGCGTCGTCAACGTCGGCGGGTTCCTGGCGGCCTTCGTGATGATGTACCTGATCGGGCTGCTGCTCGACGTGATGTCCCGCGTCACCGGTGAGACCGTGTTCGCCTGGGACAACTTCCGCGTGGCCCTCACGGTGCAGTACCTGGTGGTCGGGTTCGGTGTCGCGATGCTCCTGCACGCCCGGCACCGCACGCGCCGGGTGCTCCACGCGGAGGAGGGAATACGCGTCGGACCGCTCTGGGTTGCACTCGTTGCGCGCCTGCGGAAGCGGCACGTGCAATAATGATCACGGACCCACTCAGGACCCCCATCCTGTCGGAGCACTTCGGAGCGCCGATCAACCCGGGGGACTTGACATGGGTCTTAGTGCTGCCCGGAACGGTAGGACTCGACGACGCGGGGGACTGCGGCTCGGGCCCTGGGCGGCGAGGGAGGCCACGACCCCACGAACGTGGCACGACGAGAGAGGTGATCGCATGGCTGCCCGGAGCACGACGATCGATCCCACGAAGGACACTCAGCCCGAAGGTGCTGTGGCAGAGGACGCCACGGACGCCGAGGGAACCGCCGCGCCGAAGAAGCGCGCCACCAAGGCCCCCGCCAAGAAGGCCCCGGCCAAGAAGGCCGCCCCGAAGGCGAAGAAGGTCGACCCCGTCGACGAGGCGAACGAAGCCACCGACGAGCCGACCGAGGACGTCGAGGACACCGACGACAAGGCGATCAAGCCCGACGCCGCCGCTGCGGTCGCCGCTGGCGCGCTCGTCATCTCGCAGACCGACGACGACGAAGCCCCGGTCTACTCCACGACCATCACGGGTGCGACCGCCGACCCGGTGAAGGACTACCTCAAGCAGATCGGCAAGGTCGCCCTGCTCAACGCCGAGCAGGAGGTCGAGCTCGCGATGCGCATCGAGGCCGGCCTGTTCGCCGAGGACAAGCTGCAGCACTCGACCGGGCTGACCAAGCCGGCCGAGCGTGAGCTGCGCTGGGTCGCCCGCGACGGCCAGCGCGCCAAGTCGCACCTGCTCGGCGCGAACCTCCGCCTCGTGGTGTCGCTCGCCAAGCGCTACACCGGCCGTGGCATGCAGTTCCTGGACCTCATCCAGGAGGGCAACCTGGGCCTGATCCGTGCGGTCGAGAAGTTCGACTACACCAAGGGCTTCAAGTTCTCGACCTACGCGACGTGGTGGATCCGCCAGGCGATCACCCGCGCCATGGCCGACCAGGCCCGCACCATCCGCATCCCGGTGCACATGGTCGAGGTCATCAACAAGCTCGCTCGTGTCCAGCGCCAGATGCTGCAGGACCTCGGTCGCGAACCCACTCCGGAAGAGCTCGCCCGCGAGCTCGACATGACCCCGGAGAAGGTCGTCGAGGTGCAGAAGTACGGCCGCGAGCCGATCTCCCTGCACACGCCCCTGGGCGAGGACGGCGACTCCGAGTTCGGTGACCTCATCGAGGACACCGAGGCGGTCGTGCCGGCTGACGCAGTGGGCTTCACCATGCTGCAGAAGCAGCTCGAGAGCCTGCTCGACTCCCTGTCCGAGCGCGAAGCGGGCGTCATCCGCATGCGCTTCGGCCTCGGTGACGGCCAGCCGAAGACCCTCGACCAGATCGGTGACACGTTCGGCGTGACGCGTGAGCGCATCCGTCAGATCGAGTCCAAGACGATGGCGAAGCTCCGCCACCCGTCGCGGTCGCAGTCGCTGCGCGACTACCTCGAGTAGGCCGATGCGGTTCTTCATCCCGATCCTGATCGGGCGGATCCTCCGTGCCCTCGCCAGAGCGCGGGGCGGGGGATCCGCGTACCCCGGCTTCATCGTGCTCAAGCTCGTGCCGGACTTCCTGCAGCACGTGACGAAGCAGTTCCCGAACGGCGTCGTCTTCGTGCTCGGCTCGAACGGCAAGTCGACGACCACGCACATGATCTCGGACATCGTCCGGGCGCACGGGCTCCGTGTCTTCACGAACCCGTCCGGGGCGAACCTGCCGCAGGGCATCGCGTCGGCGTTGCTGTCCGAGGTGTCGCTGACTGGTCGCCTGAAGGCGGACATCGGCATCCTCGAGGTCGACGAGGCCTTCGCGGTCGAGCTCGCCGGCATCCTGTCGCCGTCCACGGTGACGATGCTCAACGTGCAGGTCGACCAGCTGTACCGGTTCTTCGAGACCGAGCGCGTCGCCGACATGATGCTCGACACCGCGGCACTGTCCACGGCGAACGTGATCACGAACCGCGACGACCAGTTCCTCGATGCCTACGCAGCGCGGGCCGGCCAGCGGGTGCTGCGCTTCGGTGCGAGCGCCGAGGTCGTCGCCGCCGCACCGAACGGCCTGCAGAACGCCGACGACTTCGACCGGCAGGACGCCCAGCCGAACGTCGCCGAATCAGAGGTCGTCGTGAACACCGGTGACGGTGCGACGATCCGGTTCGACGGTGCCGACATCGCGGTGCGCCTGCCCGCACGCGGCCTGCACTACGCGGTCGACGCTGCTGCTGCCACCGCCACGGCCAGCGCGGCACTCGGCACGCAGTTCCGCGCCGACGCCGTCACGAAGGCCTTCGGCACGATGAAGCCGGCGTACGGCCGCGGGGAGCGACTCCCGATCGCCGGCGAGTCCGCCGAGTTCACGATGTTCAAGAACGCCGCGAGCCTCCAGCTCAACCTCGACGCGCTGCCGGACCGCCCCGAGCAGGTCCTCATGGCGATCGACGAGGGCACGCCGGACATCTCCTGGATCTACGACATCGACTTCTCGAAGCTCGACCACGTGGACGTCGTCTCCGGTGACAAGGCCTGGCAGATCGCGATCGCCCTCGAGCACGCCGGTGTCCGCATCGGCCGGGTCGACCCCGACGTCGAGGCCGCGATCAAGCACATGGAGCAGCTCGGGTCGACGACCAGCGGGACGAAGAACTTCATCGTCAACTACGAGATCATGATGATCGCCCGCAGGGCCCTCGGCCACCCGGACATGGAGAAGACCGCATGACGGCCGATCGGCTGACCATCCTGCACGTCTACCCCCGGCAGATGGGCGTCTCGGGGGACCGCGGCAACGTCGCGGCCCTCGTCCGCCGTGCCGCCGCAGCCGGCCTCGACACCGAGGTGCTCGAGTACGCGCCCGGCGACGACCTGCCCGCCGCGGCCGACGTCGTGGTCATCGGCAACGGTCCGCTCAGCGCGATGCGTTCACTCGGTGCCGACGTCGCCCGCATCGGTGCTCCGCTCCGTTCGTTCGCGAGTGACGGCGTGCCGGTCATCGCCGTCGGCGGCGGGTTCGACCTGGCGACGAACGAGGTCGTGCCCACCGAGGGTGCTCCGCTCGCCGGGTTCGGCGTGTTCGACGCACGAGCCGTCCGTGGTGCCGAACGTCGGGTCAACTACTTCGTCCTCGAGACCCGGTACCCGCTGCTCCCCGGTGCGTCGAAGCGGCTCGCCGGCTTCGAGGACCACGCCACCACGATCGAGCTCGCGGCCGGGGTCACCCCCTTCGCCGACGTCGTGTCCGGCGGCGGCAACCAGGCGGGCGCCCCGGTCGAGGGTGCGATCGTCGGCACGTCGTTCGGCACGCACACGCAGGGTCCGATCCTGCCGCTCAACCCGCAGCTGACCGATGGTGTCCTCGCCGCGGCCGCCGCACGGCTGGGCCGCGAGTACTCGCCGGACCCGGAGCAGACGGCGACCATCGACCGCTACGCACGCGAGGCGCGCGCGACGGTCGATCGTTACGTCGACAAGGCGTTCAAGCGCATCGCGTGACGCTCACGAAGGCCGGGTCCCGACGGGACCCGGCCTTCGTCGTCTCCGCGCGTTCTGAGACGGGCAACAGACAGACGGGAGGCCCGGTGCCAGCTGGCACCGGGCCTCCCGTCTTGCTGTGCTCGCGCCTTCGCGCGCTACTTCGACTCGTAGAGTCGGCTGCTCTCGTCGTGCCACTCGATGGCGGTCGCCGCGAGCTTGTCCTTGAACTCGGCGCCGTGGTGCGCGCAGAAGAAGAGCTCGCCGCTCGACATGGTGGCTCGGATGTAGGCCTGCGCTCCGCAGCTGTCGCAACGGTCGGCGGCGGTCAGCTGGTGGTTGCTGACTTCGTCGATGGAGGGGTCCTGCACGGTCTGGGTCATTGCTGTGCTCCTCACGGATCGCAGGTGGTGCCGGGTGGTTGCACCATTTCAACACGTGATGCCTGAGAACGATGCATTGTGCAGCGCTGTTTCGCTGAGCGCGGATCGGTTGTCCCCAGTGCGAGTGTCCGCGCCGAGGGTGTCGGTGCCGCTCGGTAGCATCGGACGGTGAGCTCCGACTACTCCGCACGCCATCTCTCCGTCCTCGAAGGGCTCGAGGCGGTCCGGAAGCGTCCGGGGATGTATATCGGCTCGACCGACTCCCGTGGGCTCATGCACTGCCTGTGGGAGATCATCGACAACTCCGTCGACGAAGCCCTGGCGGGGCACGGCGACGAGATCGGCGTCGTGCTGCACGCCGACGGTTCGGTCGAGGTCCGCGACACCGCTCGTGGCATCCCGGTGGACGTCGAACCGAAGACCGGACTGACCGGCGTCGAGGTCGTGTTCACCAAGCTGCACGCCGGTGGCAAGTTCGGGTCGGGGTCGTACGCGGCGTCCGGCGGACTGCACGGCGTCGGTGCCTCGGTGGTCAACGCCCTGTCCGAGCGCCTCGACGTCGAGGTCGACCGCGGCGGCAGGACCTACGCCATGTCGTTCCACCGCGGCGAGCCCGGCACGTTCGACGACGCCGAGGGCATCGGTCCGGACGCCCCGTTCAGCCCGTTCACCTCGGGCAGCGAGCTTCGGGTGGTCGGCAAGGTGAAGAAGGGCGTCACGGGCTCCCGGATCCGGTACTGGGCGGACCGGCAGATCTTCACCGCCGATGCGCGGTTCAGCACCGACGACCTGGTCACCCGGGCACGGCAGACGGCGTTCCTGGTGCCCGGACTCGGCATCACGATCACCGACGAGCGCGTGTCCTCGATCGAGGCCGCAGCTGCGCGTGCCGAGGCGACGGGGACCGCCGTCGAGGCCGGCCCGGTCGTCGAGCGCTTCCGCTACGAGGGCGGCATCGGCGAGTTCGTCGAGCACCTCGCGGCCGACACCGCCGTCACCGACGTCTGGCGCGTGCAGGGCACCGGGACCTTCACCGAGACCGTCCCGATGCTCGACGACAAGGGCCACATGGTGTCGACCTCGGTCGAGCGCTCCTGCGAGGTGGACCTCGCGCTGCGGTGGGGCGACGGCTACGAGACGGTGTTCCGCAGCTTCGTCAACATCATCGCCACGCCGAAGGGCGGCACACACCAGGCCGGCTTCGAGTCCGGTCTGGTCAAGGCCGTCCGAGCACAGGTCGAGGCGAACGCCCGCAAGCTCAAGGTCGGGCAGGACAAGCTCGACAAGGACGACGTGCTCGCCGGCATGACCGCCGTGCTGACCGTCCGACTGCCCGAGCCGCAGTTCGAGGGGCAGACGAAGGAGATCCTCGGCACGCCGGCGGTGCGCAAGATCGTCGACCAGGTCGTGTCGAAGCGCATCACCGAGATCCTGACGTCGACGCAACGCACCGAGAAGGCCCAGGTCGCGACCCTGCTCGAGAAGGTCGTCGCCGAGATGAAGACCCGCATCTCGGCCCGCGCCCACAAGGAAACGCAGCGCCGGAAGAACGCGCTCGAGAACTCCTCGTTGCCGACGAAGCTCGCGGACTGCCGGTCGCAGGAGACCGAGGGCACCGAGCTCTTCATCGTCGAGGGCGACTCGGCCCTGGGGACTGCGAAGCTCGCCCGCAACAGCGAGTACCAGGCGCTGCTGCCGATCCGCGGCAAGATCCTGAACGTGCAGAAGGCGTCCGTGTCGGACATGCTGTCGAACGTCGAGTGCGCGTCGATCATCCAGGTCATCGGTGCCGGCTCCGGCCGGACGTTCGAGATCGACCAAGCACGCTACGGCAAGGTCATCATCATGTCCGACGCCGACGTCGACGGCGCCCACATCCGCACGCTGCTGCTGACCCTGTTCTTCCGGTACATGCGACCCATGATCGAGCAGGGCCGGGTGTTCGCCGCCGTGCCGCCGCTGCACCGGGTGGTCGTGGTGAACCGCGGCAAGCCGAACGACACGCTCTACACGTACTCCGAGCAGGAACTGCAGACCGTGCTGAAGAAGCTCGAGAAGACCGGCAAGAAGTACCAGGAGCCGATCCAGCGGTACAAGGGCCTGGGCGAGATGGATGCCGACCAGCTCGCCGAGACCACCATGGACCGCGCGCACCGGACCCTGCGGCGGGTGAACATCACGCACGCCGAGAGCGCGGCGAAGGTGTTCGAGCTGCTGATGGGCAACGACGTCGCCCCGCGCAAGGAGTTCATCCTGGCCGGCGAGGGTCTGGACCGCGACCGCATCGACGCGTAGCCGCGCGGCGGCGCTGGCACGAGTCTCGCCGGCGCTGGGCCGAGTCTCGGCCTCAGCGACTCGTCTCGGGCTGCGGGCCCCGAGTTCGGTCGCTCAGCCCGAGTCTCGGTGCCGCCAGCGCGACACGGTGCCGCCACCGTGCGCGGTCCGTGCCGCCGAAGCGACAGTGTCCCGCGAACTGTTCGCGGGACACTGTCGCTTTCGCGGGGAGGGGCTGCCGCGCGCTACGCGTCGCCAGCGGTGCCGTCGAGCGCCGCAGCACTGCCACCGATCGAGCCGATGACCGCCTCGAGCGGCGCCCCCGACCCGTCACGCTTCGACAGCCAGTCGGGCAGGGTCCGCGCGGCGCCATCCGCGCCGACCGCGTGCGGGGGAGCGATGCCCGCCCAGCCCACGGTGAGCCCGTCCTCGCCCTTCAGGAACGCGTGCGCCCGGACACCCTGGGTCGCCCGGCCCTTGGCGGGGAACTCGGACAGGGCGGAGACCTTGGCGCGACCGGAGTCCGTTCCGGGCAGTGCCGTGGAGGTCGTGGACACGGTGGCGACCACGGCGTCTTCGGACCGGGCGACGGACCCGAACCAGATCACCGAGGACCCGGACGCCAGCGCCATTCCCGCGACACCGCCGGCCGGCAAGCCCTGGGCACGGACGCCGGACGCGGGGAAGCGCAGGAGCTGGGCGTTCGAGCTGATGAACACCAGGTCGTCGGACTCGGGTGCCTGGGCAGCGCCGACCACCGCGTCGCCGGGCTTCAGGCCGATGGCGACGAACTCGGGCTTGTCGGGCCAGGCTCCGGGGACGACGCGCTTCACGACGCCCTGCGCGGTACCGATGGCGAGGGAGTCCGACGACGCGCCGGACAGGTCGACGAGTGCAACGACCGTCTCGCCCTTGGTGAGCACCAGGAAGTCGGTGACCCGTACGCCGGCGTCGAGCCGGACCGCGGCGGGCGGCACCGCCGGGACGTCGACGGGGGAGAGCCGCAGGACCCGCCCGGTCGAGGTCAGCGCGCCGACCTGGCCCCGGACGGTGCTCACCACGGCGGACCGGACGGCGTCGTGCTTGGAGCGCTTCGGCACGCGGACGATGCTGAGCTCCGACGTCGGGATGTCGACGCGGATGAGCCGTCCGGTGGTCGAGAGCAGCACGCGGCACGGCGAGTCGGCGACCTGGAGCGACTCCGGGTCGACCGCGGCCTTGCGACCGCCCTTGACGGGGGCGTCGGCCTCGGTGAGCAGCGTGCGGCGCGGGGTGGCGAACTTGTCGGAGACCTCGGTGAGCTCGAGCGCGACCTGGGCACGGAGCCGTTCGTCGGACGCCAGGAGTTCCTCGAGGGCAGCGATGTCGGCGAGCAGCTGGTCACGCTCGGTTTCGAGCTCCATGCGCGAGAACTTCGTCAGGCGTCGGAGCCGCAGTTCGAGGATGTACTCGGCCTGCACCTCGGACAGGTCGAACACGTCACGGAGCCGGCTCCGTGCGGCTTCGGAGTCGTCCGAGGTGCGGATGACCTGGATGACCTCGTCGATGTCGAGGATCGCGATGAGCAGGCCCTCGACCAGGTGCAGCCGCTCGCGACGACGCGCGAGTCGGTACTCCGACCGCCGGGTGACGACCGACAGCCGGTGCTGCACGTAGACGTCGAGCAGCTCGCGCAGCCCGAGCGTGCGCGGGGACCCGCCGACGAGCGCGACGTTGTTGATGCCGAAGCCGTCCTCGAGCGGGGTGTGCTTGTACAGCTGCTCGAGCACCGCGGTGGGGTTGAAGCCGCTCTTGATGCCGATCACGAGCCGGAGCCCGTGGTTGCGGTCGGTCAGGTCGTTGACGTCCGAGATGCCGACGAGCTTCTTGGACTGGACGCCGTCCTTGATCTTCTCGATGACGCGCTCGGGGCCGACCAGGTACGGCAGTTCGGTGACGACGAGCCCGACCTTGCGCGGGGTGAGGTTCTCGACGCTCACCTTCGAGCGGGTCCGGAACGTGCCGCGCCCGGTGGCGTAGGCGTCGCGGACCCCGGAGAGCCCGACGATGGTGCCACCGGAGGGCAGGTCCGGCCCCGGGACGAACTCCATCAGCTCTTCGAGGGTCGCCTGCGGGTTCATCAGCAGGTGCTTCGCGGCCTCGACCACCTCGCCCAGGTTGTGCGGCGCCATGTTCGTGGCCATGCCGACCGCGATGCCCGACGCACCGTTGACGAGCAGGTTCGGGAACGCCGCGGGCAGGACGCCGGGCTGCATGATCTGGTTGTCGTAGTTCGGGACGAAGTCGACGACGTCCTCGCCGAGGCCCTCGGTCATCGCCATCGACGGTTCGGCCAGGCGGGCCTCGGTGTACCGGGCGGCAGCGGGACCGTCGTCGAGCGACCCGAAGTTGCCGTGGCCGTCGACCAGCGGCACGCGCATCGTGAACGGCTGCGCCATCCGCACCAGCGCGTCGTAGATCGCGCCGTCGCCGTGCGGGTGCAGCTTGCCCATCACCTCGCCGGTGACGCGGGCACTCTTGACGTGCCCCCGGTCGGGCCGCAGGCCCATCTCGGCCATCTGGTACAGGATGCGCCGCTGGACGGGCTTCAGGCCGTCGCGCGCATCGGGCAGCGCCCGCGAGTAGATGACGGAGTACGCGTACTCGAGGAAGGAGCCCTGCATCTCCTCGGAGACGTCGACGTCCTCGATGCGCTCACCGTCGGGCAGGCCGACTGCGTCCGTGCGTGCCATGGCACCTTTCTGGAAGACTCGTTGGAATGGGAACAAGCGTACCGACGGCCCCCGACGCCGCCGCGAACCTCGCCGACGTCTTCCCGAGTTGCCTCGTGGCGCTCGGGGCTGCGGACGGCGCGTGGTCGCGTGACCACGGCCTGGAGGCCCGGATCGCCCTCCGTCCCGCCCGTTCCGCGATCGTCGTCCTGGTCGACGGCCTCGGGAGCGTCGCGCTGTCGGCTCGCGCCGGACACGCCCGCTGGCTCACGGCCGCCAAGGGGTCCGGCACCGCGAAGAAGCTACGCAGCGGGTTCCCGACCACGACAGCCGCGGCGCTGAGCACCCTGACCACCGGACGGTCGCCCGGCACGCACGGCGTCGTCGGCTACAGCGGCTGGAACCCGGACACCGGCGCCGTGATGAACCTCCTGGGCGGGTGGGACACCGAGGTCCCCGCGGACTGGTTCCTCACCGAGACGCTCTTCACCCGCGCCGCGGAGCTCAGCGTCGACCCCGTCGTCATTGGCCCCGATCGGTACCGGGCGTCGGGCATGACCGCGAACGTCCTCGGCGGCGCGCGGTACGTGTCGGCGGACACGATCCCGGAGCGCATCGACGCTGCCCTGGCCGAGACCGCCACCGGTCGGTCGCTCGTGTACCTGTACGTGCCGGAGCTCGACTCGATCGGCCACAAGTCCGGGTGGCAGTCCGACCGGTGGACGGCGACGCTCGAGCTGCTCGACGGCGAGCTCGCCCGCCTCGACGCCCGCGGTGCGTCGGACGTCGGCGTCCTCGTCACCGCGGACCACGGTGTGCTCGACGTGCCCGACCACGCGAACATCGCCATCGACCCGCTCCTGTTGACGGACGTCGTCGGGGTGGCGGGCGATCCGCGGTGCCGCCAGCTCACGGTGGCGCCGGGCACCGACGTGCGCGGGCTGGTCGGGGCGTTCCGGGCGCGCTACGGCAAGAAGGCGTACGTCGCGAGCCGCGACGAGGCGATCGCCGCCGGGTGGTTCGGTGCGGTCGCGCCACAGGTCGTTCCGCGCATCGGCGACGTGATCGTCGTGGCACGCGGGTCGTGGGCGTTCAACGACGACCGCGCGCTGCGGGACGGCGAGGTACCGAAGCGCATGATCGGTCAGCACGGCGCGATGACCGACGAGGAGACGTTCGTCCCGCTTCGGCTTGCCGGGGCGTTCGCGCAGTAGCAGCCGGCCGCGGGTCAGTCCGAGCTGATCAGGCCGGGTCCTCCGGGCGGGTGCCGAAGACGATCTCGTCCCAGCTCGGCATGGACCGGCGGTTGCGCTTCTTGCGCTCCGCACGGCCCTCGGCTTCGGGCGCCGATGCCGGACGGGCGTCGGCCGACGGCGGGACGGTGTCGCCCTCGGGCTCGTCCTCGAACCCCTGCAGCGGGATGTCGACGACGCTGATCGAGGTGCCGCGGGCCGGCTCGTCACGCTGTTCGCCGAACGAGGCGGCCTCGCGCTCCCCACGGCGGCGGCGGAGCGCCTCGAGCAGGTCGGCGGTCTCGTTGCCGGGTGCGCGCTCCTCGACGGCCGCCTGGCCGATGCGGGGCAGCGGTGCACGGAGCGGTGCGCGGTCGGGGACGTCGGGGTTCGTGACGGCCTCGTCCTCTTCCTCGACGCGGAAGGCGCCGGAGTCGAAGCGGGTGCCGTCGTCGTCCTGCTGCTCGTACTCCACGGCGCGCAGGCGGGGCGCGATGCCCTCGTCGTCGGTGTGCGAGAGCCGGTGCGCGTCGCCGTTGTCGGGCACGAGCGTCGAGGTCTTCGGGTCGAAGCGCCACTGGGCGTCGTGCTCGACCTCGGCCGCGGTGTAGCGGACCCGGACCTGCCAGCCGCTCTCCGGGTGCTTCCACGAGCCCCAGCTGATCGCGGTGGCCTCGCCGGCTTCGAGCTTCGCGGTGATCGCCGCGCCGAACGTGTCGGGGGCCTCGTCGTCGACCGGGGTCACCGGGACGCGGTGCGAGGCGTCGAGGACGAACGCGCGCTCGGCGAGCACCGGGCCCTCGAAGCGTCGGACGTACTCGACGTCGACGTCGAGCGCGGCCGCGACGTCGGCGGCGTCGGCACCACCACGGATGCGGGCCTGGACGTCCTTGGGGGAGACCCGCTTCTGCGGACCGGCGTCCGGGTTGGCCTGACGCACCTGCCCCGGCAGCGAGGACGTGACGGGCAACCGGAACTCGGTACCGCCGTCGGTCGCCAGGAGGAGTGCGCCTGCCTCGACTCCGATGACTCTCACGTCTTGCATGGTCCAGCCTTCCCAGCGTCGCGTACGGTCGTGCGTCGTACCCCGTGAGTATGCAGTGGTCGCGGACGGTTTCCACGGAGGCGCACGGGCGTGCCGCGGAGTCTGCGCATCAGTGGCGACGGGTGTCGGGAATGTCCCGATCCGGTCACGGGTTGCAGCGCCGTGACGACCCGCCGCAGATCTCGGTTTGCACTCTGGCGGGACGTAGTGCAAACTGTCGCCGCCGATCACCCGGCGACGACCTCTCGATACGAGAAATGGATGGGCATGGCCACCGATTACGACGCCCCCCGGAAGACCGATGACAACTCCGATTCGGAGTCGATCGAGGCCCTCAAGGAGCGCGTTCCCGACAAGATGTCGGGGGTCGTCGACGATGATTCGGACAACCCCGGCAGCTTCGAACTCGCCGGGCAGGACCTGAGCGACGTCGACCTCGACGTCGTGGTGCTGCCCCCGCAGGTCGATGAGTTCACCTGCGTCGAGTGCTTCCTCGTGAAGCACCGCTCCCAGCTCGACCACGAGTCGAAGCTCGGGCCGGTCTGCGCGGAATGCGCAGCGCTCTAGACGCACCGATGACCGAAGGCCCCGCATCCTCCAGGATGCGGGGCCTTCGTCGTACGGTGCGGTGCGGACGCGCGCCGGGCCTCCCGTCAGCTGTGCGTGTCAGCGTCGCAGCAACGCGTCCCAGTCGACTGCGCGACGCAGCACCGGGACCAGGCGGTCCGCGAACGCTCTCGTGGTGTGCACCTGGTCGACCCGGACGAGCGTGTCGTCGATCACCGCGGGGCACGACGAGCCGTCGCTGCTGCACGACCACGCGGCCATGTCGACGTACGCCGCGCCCGGCCCGCTCGAGCGGACCGCGGCGGCCTCCGAGGTGCGTTTCGCTCGGGCGTCCGGGGTGACCGAAGCGGCGCACGGTCCGAACCCGTGGATCCGGTCGGGGCACGTGGATGTGTCCGGACCGTACTGGGGTGCGCTGAGCACGAGCACGCGGCGGTGGTCGCGGCGGAACGCGCGGATCGTCTCGGCCATCGACCGTTCCCAGAGCGCGGCTGCACGGCCCGCTGGGAGGTCGCCGAGGTGCTCCCGGTACTCGCCCGTGACGGCGCTGATGACCACGAGTCGGGGGTCAGCCGCTGTGACCGCCCGGTGGAGGGCCCGTTTGGCCGTCAGACAGGCATCGGACCACCGGTGCCGCACCGCGCGTGTCGGGATGACGGCGCTGCAGCTCGCCACGCCTGTCACGCCGATGGCGGTACCCGTCGGTAGCGCTCCGACGACGGTCGGCGACCACGCGACGGTGGTGGAGTCGCCGACCACGAGCACATCGGCCCCGGTCGTCGTGCCGCACGTCCGGAGGGGCTCGCCGACGCCGACGAGGCAGCCGCCGTCCCGCATGGCGGGCGGCAGGGAGGCGCGGGTGGCACCGGCGGCGAGTGCTGTGGCGTCCGGGTGCCCGTCGACGGCCACGGCGGTGCGGAGTGCGCGAGCGTCCGCGAACGGGAGTCGCTCGGGGGCGTTCGTGGGTGGTCGCTCGAGCAGCCGCGCCGCGGAGGCCGGATCCCCGACGGTCATCGTGGTGACCGACAGTGTGACCACGATCGCCGGGACCACCAGTGGGAGCCGTCGGAGCCGTCGGAGGCGCTGTCGGTGTCGTGGCCGGTGCCCGACGGGACGTCGGGTCCGGAGCGGCTCCTCGACGTACCGCGTCGAGAGGGTGGCGAGCACGAGTGTGACCGTCACCGCAGCCGCCGTACCCATCGCCCCGGGGGCGACGACGGCGGCGAACACCAAGAGCGGCCAGTGCCAGAGGTACGCCGAGTAGGAGACCCGACCGAGCGCGACCACGGGCCGGACCATCCACCGCACCGCGGTGAGCCGGAGCTGCAGGTCGCCGGCCACGAGCACCAATGCGGTCCCGACGACGACCGGGACCGTCGGGAACGGCGACACGGGGGCGAGGAGCACCCCGATGATGACGCCACCCGCGCCGACCGATCCGAGCCCGACGGTGACGGCTGTCGGCAGTGCCCGCGGCGTCGGGTGCGCGGTCACGGTCGACCGCGTCGCCACGGTCGGCAGCGTCGCCACGGTCGCTCCGAGGAGGAGCTCCCATGCCCGGGCCCAGGTCTGGAAGTAGGCAGAGTCCGTGACGGGACCGGCGCCGACGGCGACGACGGTCCCGACGGCCGTGAGCGCGGCGACCACAACAGGGACCAAACGAGCGCGCCGACGTCCGCAGACCGCCAGGACGGCGAGCAGGAGCACCGGCCACACGGCGTAGAACTGCTCCTCGACGGCCAGCGACCAGAAGTGCCGGAGCGGCGAGGCCGCGGTCTCGGTGAAGTAGTCGGCATCCTGCCGGACGAGATGCCAGTTCATCGTGCCGACGAGCGCCGCGAGGGCGTCGCCGAGCACGGACACGAACCTGGGCCGGAACCAGAGCGCCGCCGCGACCGACACGGTGACGACGACGACCACGAGCGCGGCGGGGAGGAGACGCCGGATCCGACGGACCGCGAACCCGACGAGGTCGATGCGGCCGGTGCGGACGTGCTCAGCGAGCAGGCTCCGCGTGATCACGAACCCGGAGAGGACGAAGAACACGTCGACTCCGAGCCACCCGCCGGCAGGGGTGCCGAGGGCGTGTTCGGCGATCACCAGGGCGACCGCGACGCCGCGCAGGGCCTCGACATCGATCCGCTTCGTACTGGGTGGTTTCGTACGGGGTGGTTTCGTACGGGGTGGTGGAGAACGATCCATCACCCCAGACTGGCATGTGAGATACCAGGTCAGCGCGTATGTTGCATGGCCTCGACCACCTTGGTGGGCTGCCGGACGCTGACCAGCCAGTAGGGCGTCGGGTCGGCGTCGTCGCGGACCTCGACCTTGACGACCCCGCGCACGTAGCCGCGGAAGAGCGTCCACGCTCGTGCGTCGAGCTTCGGGCCGCGCTGCGTGGTCGCCTCGGCGCCTTCGAACGCCTCAACGCTGCCGACGAGTGCGCGGGGGAGGTGCGCCTTGCCGGCGCGGAACTCGCTGTCCGTGACCTCGATGGTGGGTGCGAGTGCCCACAGGAGCACGAGGACGCCGAGCTCCATGCCGATCGCCACGAGCACACCGGCGAGCACGCTGATGGGCAGGAACACGAGCAGGGTGGCGGGGATGACGAGCGCCGTCGCCAGGTACAGGGCGGGCGGGGCCCAGAGTCGTTCGCGGTACAGGGTCACGGGTCCATTCGACCACGACTCGGGGCAGGTCACGGTCGGGTCACGTCTCTGCACTACCCTCGACACGTGACCGAACCAGTCGACGTCCTCTGGACCGGGGAGAACCGCCCCGGACACGCCCACCCCGGCGACGCCGGTGCCGACCTCGTCTCGACCGAGGCCTTCGTGCTGCAGCCGGGCGAGCGCCACCTGGCCGCGACCGGGCTGCGGATCGCGCTCCCCGAGGGGTACGCCGCGTTCGTGGTCCCGCGCAGCGGGCTCGCCGCCAAGCACGGCATCACCATCGTCAACAGCCCGGGCACGGTCGACTCCGGGTACCGCGGTGAGATCAAGGTCTCGCTGCTCAACACCGACCGGTCCGAGCCGTACGAGGTGCACGTGGGTGACCGGATCGCACAGCTGATCGTCATGCCCGTGCCGCGGGTGACGTACACGCACGTCGAGGAACTCCCCGACAGCGTCCGGGGCCAGGGTGGCTTCGGCTCGTCCGGCTACGGTGACCGGAGCGGTGCCGTGACCGGCGCCGCCGATGATGTTCAGGAAGGAACGCGCGCATGAAGTTCGGTCGACGCAAGCGTGACGAGGGCGAGGCGGCCGAGGTCGAGGTGGCCGAGGCCGTCGCCGACGAGGTCGAGATCGCGGACACGACCCCCGAGGTCGACATCGCGACGGACGCCGACGCGGACCTCGACGAGGTCGACGGGGTCGCCCCGACGGACAAGTCCGCCCCCGAGGACCGTGCCGAGAACGGCCCGCACGACGAGACCGAGGCGAACCTGGTCCGTCCGTACGTCGACCTGGGTGGCGTGAAGGTCCTGCCGCGCGAAGGCCTGCACCTGCGCCTCGAGGTCGAGGAAGGCTCGCAGCGCGTCGTCGCGGTCGGGCTCGACTACGACGACTCGACGCTGCAGGTCCAGCCGTTCGCCGCACCCCGCTCGACGGGGCTGTGGCACGAGATCCGCGCACAGATCGCCGAGCAGATCGAGCGCCAGGGCGGTGTCGTGACCGAGGTCGACGGCCCGTTCGGCCCCGAGCTCCGCGCGTCCGTGCCGGTCGCGGTCGACGGTGACGGCGGCACCGCCGGCGTCCGGCCGGCCCGCTTCGTCGGCGTCGACGGCCCGCGCTGGTTCCTGCGCGGCGTGATCGCCGGCAAGGCCGCTGAGCAGCCCGACGACGCGAGCGAGATCGAGGAGCTGTTCCGCAGCGTCGTCGTCGTGCGCGGCACGACGCCGATGCCGCCGCGCGACCTCATCCCGCTGCACATGCCGAAGTCGACGCAGACCGCGATCTGACGACCTGACCCGCCCTGGAGGCACGGTGCCGGAACACGACGACACCCACCGACCCGAGACGACCGGGTCCGAAGCCCTGCCCGCGTCCGCTGGGACCCCTGACGCTGCGTCGGCTGCGCCGTCGTTCTCCTCGCAGTTCCGCGACGCGGTGCAGAACGCGGGCATCGCCCGCGTCGCTCCTGGCGAGGCGCCCTCCGGGCGTGCGCTGCTCGGAGCCGTCGGCGGGATCCGCGGGCTCGCCGAGTCGGTGCTGCCCGGGTTCGCGTTCCTCGTCGTCTACGCGATCACGAAGGAGCTCGTGCCGAGCGTCGTGATCCCGGTGGTCGTCGGCCTGGTGTTCGTCGTGCTCCGCCTGGTGCAGCGACAGTCGCTGACGATGTCCTTCGCCGGGATCCTCGGCGTCGCGGTGTCGGCCGGCCTCGCCCTCATCACCGGACGCGCCGAGAGCAACTTCATCCCGGGGATCATCATCAACTCGGTGTGGTTGGTCGGGCTCCTGGTGTCGCTGGCCGTCCGCTGGCCGCTCATCGGTCTCGTCGTCGGGTTCCTGCTGCCGGCGAACGAGGACGGCTCGCACGTCGACTGGCGCGCCGACCCGGTCAAGCGCCGTGTGCTGACGGTCGCCACCTGGATCTGGGTCGGGCTCTTCGCCCTCCGCCTGGCCGTCGAGGTGCCGCTCTACCTCACCGCGCAGGTCGAGCTGCTCGCCGGCCTCAAGCTCATCCTCGGCGTCCCGCTCTACGCCGCCGTGCTCTGGGTCACCTGGCTGCTGGTCCGCACCGTGTTCGTGCGGAGGGACGACGCCGCCACGGTGTAGAGTTGTCTCGACATCAAGAGACTTTCCCGTCCGGCGCTCCGGCGTCAGCGGGATTAGGTTTGCCTTGCTGGTGGGACGGACCACGGCCCGCGATGATGAGGGCAAACCGATCAGTAGGGAGGCGGCACGGTGGCTGCAGTCAATAGCTTCGGCTCGAAGGACACACTGTCGGTTGGGGGTGTCGACTACGCGATCCACCGGATCGACACGGTGCCCGGGCACGAGAAGCTCCCGTACAGCCTGAAGGTGCTGCTCGAGAACCTCCTCCGCACCGAGGACGGCAAGAACGTCACCGAGGCGCAGATCCGCGCGCTCGGCTCCTGGCGCCCCGATGCCGACCCGGACACCGAGATCCAGTTCTCGCCGGCGCGCGTCGTCATGCAGGACTTCACGGGCGTGCCGTGCATCGTCGACCTCGCCACCATGCGCGAGGCGATGGCGGACATCGGCGGCGACCCGAACAAGATCAACCCGCTGTCCCCGGCCGAGATGGTCATCGACCACTCGGTCATCGCCGACCTCTTCGGCAGCACGGACGCACTCCAGCGCAACACCGACCTCGAGTACGAGCGGAACGGGGAGCGCTACCAGTTCCTCCGCTGGGGCCAGACCGCGTTCGAGGACTTCAAGGTCGTCCCGCCGGGCACCGGCATCGTGCACCAGGTCAACATCGAGTACCTGGCGAAGGTCACCTACACGCGTGACTTCGACGGCGAGACCTACGCCTACCCGGACACCCTCGTGGGCACCGACTCGCACACCACGATGGTGAACGGGCTCGGCGTGCTCGGCTGGGGCGTCGGCGGCATCGAGGCCGAGGCAGCGATGCTCGGCCAGCCGGTGTCGATGCTCATCCCGAAGGTCGTCGGCTTCAAGCTCTCCGGTGAGATCCCGGCCGGCGTGACCGCGACCGACGTGGTGCTCACCATCACGCAGGAACTCCGCAAGCACGGTGTCGTCGGCAAGTTCGTCGAGTTCTACGGCGAGGGCGTCAGCGCCGTCCCGCTCGCGAACCGCGCCACCATCGGCAACATGTCGCCCGAGTTCGGCTCGACCGCAGCGATCTTCCCGGTCGACGACGTCACGCTCGACTACCTGCGCCTGACCGGTCGCGACGAGGCGCAGATCGCCCTGGTCGAGGCGTACTCCAAGGCCCAGGGCTTGTGGCACGACGCCTCGGTCGAGCCGGCGTACTCCGAGTACATGGAACTCGACCTCTCCACGGTCGTGCCGTCGATCTCGGGGCCGAAGCGTCCGCAGGACCGCATCGAACTGTCCAAGGCGAAGGACCAGTTCGAGGTCGACCTGAACAACTACACGACCCCGAGCGAGCAGACCGACCTCGACGACGCGGTGGAGGAGACCTTCCCGGCCTCCGACCCGATCGCCGCGGGCTCGACCAACGAGGACACCAACCTGCACGAGCACGTCTACGTGTCGAGCGCCCCGTCGACGGCCTCGGCCCCGACGAAGGTCGCGATGGACGGGGCCGACCCGTTCACGATCGACCACGGTGCCGTCGCGATCGCCGCGATCACCTCGTGCACGAACACGTCGAACCCGTCCGTCATGATGGCGGCCGGCATCCTCGCGCGGAACGCCGCCGCCAAGGGCCTCACCTCGAAGCCGTGGGTCAAGACGACGCTCGCCCCCGGTTCCAAGGTCGTCACCGACTACTACGAGAAGGCCGGTCTCACGACCTACCTCGAGCAGCTCGGCTTCTACACGGTCGGCTACGGCTGCACCACCTGCATCGGCAACTCGGGCCCGCTGCCCGAGGAGATCTCGCAGGCCGTGCAGGACAACGACCTGGCCGTCACCGCCGTCCTGTCGGGCAACCGCAACTTCGAGGGGCGCATCAACCCCGACGTCAAGATGAACTACCTGGCGTCCCCGCCCCTGGTCATCGCGTACGCCCTCGCCGGGTCGATGCACTTCGACTTCGACAAGGACGCCCTCGGCAAGGACCAGGACGGCAACGACGTCTACCTGCAGGACATCTGGCCCGACGCGGCCGAGGTGCAGCAGGTCATCGACGAGTCGATCGACACCGAGATGTTCACCCACGAGTACGGCTCCGTGTTCGAGGGCGACGACCGCTGGAAGAACCTGCCGACCCCCACGGGCGACACCTTCGAGTGGGACCAGGAGTCGACCTACGTGCGGAAGCCCCCGTACTTCGAGGGCATGACCATGCAGCCCGACGCGGTGTCCGACATCTCCGGCGCCCGCGTGCTGGCGAAGCTCGGTGACTCGGTCACGACCGACCACATCTCGCCCGCCGGCTCGATCAAGGCGGACAGCCCGGCCGGCAAGTACCTGGCCGAGCACGACGTGGACCGCAAGGACTTCAACTCCTACGGCTCGCGTCGCGGCAACCACGAGGTGATGATCCGCGGCACGTTCGCGAACATCCGCCTGCGCAACCAGCTGCTCGACGGCGTGGAGGGCGGTTACACCCGTGACTTCACGACCGCCGACGGCGAGCAGTCGTTCATCTACGACGCCTCGCAGCACTACCAGGAGCAGGGCATCCCGCTCGTCATCTTCGGTGGCAAGGAGTACGGCTCGGGTTCGTCGCGCGACTGGGCGGCCAAGGGCACGAACCTGCTCGGCGTCCGCGCCGTCATCACCGAGAGCTTCGAGCGGATCCACCGCTCGAACCTCATCGGCATGGGCGTCGTCCCGCTGCAGTTCCCGGCGGGCGAGACGGTCGAGTCCCTCGGGCTCGACGGCACCGAGGTCGTCTCGATCTCGGGCCTGACCGAGCTCAACGAAGGCCGGACCCCGAAGACCGTGCACGTCACCGCGACGCCGAGCGAGCACTCGCCCGCCGGCAAGCAGCCGGTCGAGTTCGACGCGGTCGTCCGCATCGACACCCCGGGTGAGGCCGACTACTACCGCAACGGTGGCATCCTGCAGTACGTGCTCCGGTCGCTCGTCTGAGCGAGCCGAGCACGGGTCGCTGACGCGACCACAGGACGGACTGGAGGCCCGTGGCGAACCCGCCACGGGCCTCCCGCGCGCTCCGCATGATGCGACGCGCCAGCGGCGCGCGGCGCCAGCGCCGACCGAGCCTGCGAGGTCGGTTGAATGGGAGTCCACGAGAATAGAGTGGGCCGACAGCCCCCACGAAAGGAGCGCCCGTGAGCCTGCTCAGCAGCATCACGTCGCCGCGCGACCTGAAGCGTCTCTCCGACGTGCAGATGACCGAACTCGCCGCCGAGATCCGCAGGTTCCTGGTGGCCGAGGTCGCGAAGACCGGTGGGCACCTCGGGCCCAACCTCGGCGTGGTCGAGCTGACGCTCGCGATGCACCGGGTGTTCGACTCCCCGAACGACCCCTTCGTGTTCGACACCGGGCACCAGTCGTACGTGCACAAGCTCGTCACCGGGCGGCAAGACTTCTCGAAGCTCCGCGAGCGGGGCGGCATCGCCGGCTACCCGCAGCGGAGCGAGTCCGAGCACGACATCGTGGAGTCCTCGCACGCGTCGTCGTCCCTGTCCTGGGCCGACGGGATCTCCCGCGCGTTCGGGCAGACCGGACAGACCGACCGCACCGTCGTCGCGGTGGTCGGTGACGGCGCCCTCACCGGTGGGATGACGTGGGAGGCGCTCAACAACATCTCGGACGACAACGACCGCCGCCTGGTCATCGTCGTCAACGACAACGGCCGCTCGTACGCTCCGACGATCGGCGGCATGGCGCGGTTCCTCAGCTCCATGCGCACGCGGCGTGAGTACCGGGCGCTGTACGAGACCTCCCGGGCCGTGGCCGATCGCTTCGGTGCTCCCGGCCGGGCCGTGTACCGCGGGATGCGCGGGGGGCTGCACGGGTTCCTGTCGCGCTTCACGAACAACGAAGCGCTGTACTCGAACCTCGACATCAAGTACATCGGGCCGGTCAACGGACACGACCAGCGTGCGATGGAGGCAGCGCTCCGGCAGGCGAAGGCCTACGGCGCCCCGACGATCGTGCACGCGATCACCGAGAAGGGCCACGGGTTCGAACCCGCCCTGCGCGACCAGGCCGACCAGTTCCACGCCGTCGGGCACATCGACCCGGAGACGGGGGAGTCGCTCGACGCCGCGTCGGGTCCGTCGTGGACCTCGGTGTTCGCGTCGACCCTGGCTTCTGTGGGCGATTCGGACCCCCGTGTCGTCGCGATCACGGCAGCGATGCTCCGACCGACCGGACTGCACCTGTTCCAGGAGCAGCACCCCGACCGCGTGTACGACGTCGGCATCGCCGAGCAGCACGCCGTGACGACCGCCGCCGGTCTCGCCTACGGCGGCCTGCACCCCGTGGTGGCGCTCTACGCGACCTTCCTCAACCGCGCCTTCGACCAGGTGCTGATGGACGTCGCGCTGCACAAGGCCGGCGTGACGTTCGTGCTCGACCGTGCCGGCATCACCGGACCGGACGGACCATCGCACCACGGGATGTGGGACCTCGCGTTGCTGCAGGTCGTGCCCGGCATCCGGATCGCCGCACCGCGTGACGCAGCAACCCTGCGCGAGGAGTTCCGCGAGGCGATCGCCGTCGACGACGCCCCCACCGTCCTCCGGTGGTCGAAGGGCCAGGTCGGGCCCGACATCCCCGCCGTCCGTCGCCTCCACGATGGTGTGGAAGTGCTGCACGCCGCTGCGGACGGCGTCGAGGACGTGCTCTTCGTGGCCGTCGGCTCCATGGTGCCGACGGCGCTCGAGGCCGCGGCGCTGCTCGAGGCGCAGGGCATCGGCGTCACCGTCGTCGACCCGCGCTGGGTGGTCCCGATCCCGGGCTCGCTCATCGAGCTGTCGCGGACGCACCGGCTCGTCATCACGATCGAGGACGGCGTGCGCGTCGGTGGCGTCGGGACCCGACTCCGGCAGGACCTGCGGGCCGCCGGGGTCGACACGGGCGTGAACGAGCTGGGGCTGCCCGACGAGTTCATCGACCACGCGACCCGGTCGCAGATCCTCGCCGACGTCGGACTGACGGCGCAGGCGATCGCCCGCGACGTGATCGACCAGGTCGTCGGGACGAAGTTGCCGCAGGCGAAGCCCGCGCGGTCGCGGGAGTCCGCCGACCGCTAGGCGGGTCGCGGAGGGTCACGCATGCCGACAGGGGCATGTCCCTCGGGGACGTCTGGCAGGATCGCCGCATGCGACGGGGGTTCAGGACGACGGCGGTGGCGATCGGTCTCGCGGTGGTGGCGCTGTCCTCAGGGTGCGCAGCGATGAACGACGGCACGGTCACGCCGGAGCTCGGTGCAGATGCCCGGGTCGGCGCCAGACAGACGATGCACCGTGTGGTCGACTGGGAGGGCACCGCCGCAGTCCACCGGGTTGATGCCACCTGGACGGACTCGTGCGGCCACGCGAGCAACTCCGGGTTCTTCCAGCCCGCTTCGGGCACGACGTGTCGGATCGACGCCGGAGCGGTGTACACGATCGACGGTGCAACCACACCGGTCGACGCGGTGCGCATCGCCGGACCGGCGCTGCGCACGGGCGGCCTGACCGACGAGGACCTCGTGGCACAGGCGATCCAGCCGGACGGCTCGACACCGTACTTGGTCGACATCGGTGGGCGGCAGTCGATCGCACTCGGCAACGACCTCGGGCAGGACCGGTTCGCGGTCGTGCGGGTCCGCGGTTGGGACGGGTCACTCGGACTGTGGCAGTCGGAGGGGTCGTCCGTCGTGCAGTCCGCACCGGGTCTCGGCGTCGACGGACGCGACGACGCGGTCCGGGCGAGCGGGGCGGACTACGTGCTCGTCGTGACGCACAGCGCCGCGTACTTCACGTCGTACGACAACGAGCCGCCCGAGCCGCCGGCACCACGGCCGTCGGTCCCGCCGTGCTTCAGCGGCAGCAACGACTGCGTCGGTGGTTGACGGCGGGCGCTGTCGGAGGCGGCGGACGTCGGGGATGCTGGCGGCGGCGGCCCGCATCAGTGCCGCACAACCGAAGTCACCCCGAACCACGGCGATCTGCGGTTCGGGGTGACTTCGGTTGTGCGGGGGGGGGGGGGGGGGACTCGCGCCGGCTACCGGGAAACCGGGCCGACGATCAGTGGGTCGTGGAAGCTCCCACCGAACACGCGCTCGGACGCACCACTGCGGTCGAGGTAGGGGCTGATCCCACCGGCCTGGAACGGGTA